>JAJFGY010000220.1 GCA_021775935.1 Alphaproteobacteria bacterium | reverse complement strand
CGACTGTATTTTTATCCCCGGTGGAATTCCGGGGATGACGCAAAACTTCAAACATCAAAATGTCATCACTTATTGCTAAGTGAATGACAGGGTGTGTTTGAAACGTCACCAGTCAGTATCTTGTGTGTCCGATCAAACCCGCCAAAACCGAAATCTTGACTAATGGGCCACCTCCAAAAAGGAGGAAAGATCGAACGCGCCAGGACACTGCCGACCACGTTTCTCTTTCTCAAACTACAATGTCAAAGAGCGTTCGTTCAAAAGGGTCGAGCAAAAACACGCCCCTAAAAAACAGGTTCTTTCGAACCGAAACTTTTACGAAAGACCACCGCACAACTCGTACTGAGCGCAAAACAAACCCCACACCTCCTCTTTTTATAAGAGGCGCCGGCTGATTTCGAAGCGGTAAGTCTTCGTTCTTCTCCCACATTCGCTGCAAATGCGCAACCCCTAGTGGTGGGTTTTTTTGAACTTTTTTCAGAGCAACGTGCGCTGAACCTGGTCCAAAAACTTCAAGATTTCTGCGCCTTACAGCGCCCTCTTGAAGCCGCCGGGTTGGTGCCGCTCAGTGAGCCGTGCCTCTCCGGTGAGCGCGGTTTATATGGGGAAGCCCCCGACCTGTAAAGCGGTTTTTCAAACTTTTTTCATAATTGAGAATATCGCTGTTTTCCGCCGTTTTTTTGGCGGTTTTCGCCAGCTTGAGGGAGGCATCAGAAAAACAAATGCCAGACAATCTGCCAAAAACCACTCAAAGCCGGCGCCCCAGGCTGACTCTACGGAAACAGCCCGCCCCTCTCCCTGTCGCTAACAAGTGCTCAAACAACCCTGCCCTTCATGCTTAACGTCGTCTTAAATCCGCACAGTCTAGGATCCCAAATGGGGTCAGGTTCCCGCGTATATGGAGGCCCCCTTCGGATTATGGAAAAGGTACAAGGCCAACTAACCCAATCTTTTCAAAGGCTTCGGTCAGGTTTTTGAGGCCAGAGCGTTGACAGGGAAATCGCCAAGCGGCATCGTGCCCTCTGGCGCGAAATTCGCAGGAATTGGCTAAAGCTTGCGGCTTTAGCGCAGGCGGCGTGAGTGTCTTTGAGGGTTTGAGTGTTCGATTTTGGGGACGTCAGTGCAGAATAATCAGTTCGAAACATCTCGCTTTGAGGGTCTGATGGCTCTCGCGTCATCGGCGAGCAAGTCATTTCAGGGGTTTGTCAGCCGTCTCGTGCCCGAACAGGGCCTTGCCGGACAGACCAGCTTCGCAAGAATCGGCTCCATGGGCTATCGCGGGCGCTGGGGAACAGCAACCAGCGCAGTCGCTGCCCTGACACTGGGCATGGGCGCTGTGGCGATTGGCTCCCTCCTCACCACGCAAACAGAAGTGGAAGTACCCGCAGCTGTGGGTCAAGCCTCTGTCCGCGTTGTCACAACAATGCCGCTTCTGGCCGCACAACCAGAACCAAGCGTTGCTTCTCTTACGCCCGCAGAAGAGAGCACCAGTTTTTTCAGCAGTCCGTTTGCAGAGAGTGTCGCAACACCAGAACCAGCTGCGCCTTTTAGTTTCGATACAGCATTCAGCCTCGTCACCGAGTCAATCCGCAGCACGGCAAGCGAAACTGTATCTGTTGGACGTGGCGACACGCTGATGGCTTTGCTCACAAATTCAGGCGCAGCCCGATCGGACGCACACAGAGCAATCACCGCCATGACGCCGCTTCAAGACCCTCGCAAATTGCGCGCAGGTCAGGAGCTTCAACTCGGCTTTGAAGAATATGTAAGCGCGACAGAAGAAGGCGACAGCGAGATTGCACGCCGTCTCACATCCGTCAGCATGAAGACAGATGTCGACCGGGAAGTCATGGTGAGCCGTCAGGATGATGGCGGCTTCAGCGGTCTTGAGATCATTGCTGAACTAGAGACAGGTCATGTACAGGCACGCGGCACGATCAACTCAAGCCTCTTTCTGGCAGCAGCAGATGCGGGCATTCCAGCCGCGATCACCGTCGAGATGATCCGCATGTACTCTTATGACATCGACTTCCAGCGCGAGATTCGCCAGGGCGATACATTCGAGGTCTTCTTCACACGGGAGTATGACGAAGACGGCACGCCGGTCCGCGAAGGTGATGTGCTCTACGCATCCATGAATGTGCGCGGCAAAGAGCGTCGCCTCTGGAGACACCAGCCAACTGATGGCGGCAATTGGGACTATTTCGATGAGCAGGGACGCTCCATGCGGAAGTTCCTGATGAAGACACCGATTGATGGTGCTCGCATATCCTCAAGCTTCGGCAACCGGCGCCATCCCATTCTCGGATACACACGCCTTCATGCGGGCACCGACTTCGCAGCGCCAAGTGGCACGCCGATCTATGCTGCAGGCAGCGGCACCATTGAGATGGCACAGCGCAATGGCAGCTTCGGCAATTATGTTCGCATTCGCCATGCCAATGGATACCAGACAGCCTATGCGCACATGCGCGGCTATGGACGGGGCATTCGCAAAGGTGTGCGTGTTCGTCAGGGTCAGGTCATCGGCTATGTGGGAACAACCGGACGTTCAACCGGCCCTCATCTCCACTATGAAGTGATCCGCAACGGCAACAAAGTAAACCCACAACGCATTCGCGTGCCAACGGGTCGCACATTGTCGGGAGGTCAACTGGCCGCTTTCCAGGAAGCCCGCAGCAGCATCGATACGCTGATGGCAGAAGCGCCCGCAGCGACACAGGTTGCAGAAGCTGAGATCGCAGCGGATGCGGATGACACCAGCGCGCAGTAAACAGCGCACCCAGACAGTTTCAAAAGGCCGCCTCTCATCAGGCGGCCTTTTTTCTGCCGACAGCCCTGCAGTTTCGCAGGTTTGATCAAGTCGGACTGCGCTAAGCTCAACATCAGTTGAGAGGATTGCATGTCAGACGAAGCCAAATTGAGCGCACACAGAGAACGTATTGAACGTGTTGTGACCTATATCCACGACAATCTGGATGCCCCGCTTGATATGGAGCACCTGGGCGAGGTCGCCTGTCTCTCCCCTCATCATTGGCACCGCATTTACCGCGAGATCATGGGAGAGACCGCGTCACAAACAGTGCGCAGACGGCGCTTATGGCGGGCTGCACATCAGCTGCTCCATACAGCCGCGCCCATCGAGGCCATTGCTGAAACAGCCCACTACGCAAGTGTCGCCGCCTTCACAAGAGCGTTCGCCACAGAATATGAAACATCTCCGGCGCGCTACCGCAAAACAGGCGCGGCGCAGAAGACACCAATGAAGGAGAGGAACATGCCCGAGATCAAACTGGAAACAATAGACCCCATCCACCTCATTGGGATGGACCACAAAGGGCCTCACCATGAAATCGGTCAGACCTTCGACCGTCTGTTCGGTTGGGCCTTCACCACAGAGGGCATGATTACAGAAGAGACAAAGGGCATCGCTGTCTTCTTCGATGATCCCCGAGAGAAAGCGCCCGACGAACTAACCTCACTCGCAGCCATTCCCTTGCCCGCCGGAAAAACCGCGCCAGCGAGCACCCGAGCCTACACAATTCCCGGTGGACCACACGCCGTTGCCCGTCATGTGGGCCCCTATACTGAGCTTGTGCGCACGTACACGGAGCTCTTCAACAATTGGCTCCCCGCGTCAGGCAAAACCCGCAACGGTGCGCCCCTCTTTGAGATCAACATGAATGATCCCAAGACAACAGCGCCCTCAGACCTCATCACCGATATCTATGTGCCGCTGAAGTAAGACAGACGCAACGCAGACCAGCGGTCTTTGAAAACCGGCTCGCGCTTCTCAACAAAGGCTTTGGTCGCATTCCGATGGTCTTCTGTCTGCCCACGACGAACGTGATGGGTGGCTTCCAGGTCCATACCATCGTTCAAGTCGCCGGATGAAAGCGCCAGGTTGAGGTTTACTTTCATATAGCGATAGGCAACCGTCGGACCGGCAGCGAGCCTCGACGCCATCGCCTGCGCATTTTGAAGATGGGTCTTGGGTGCGAATGTCTGAAGCTTGCCGACTGCATGCCGGTTGGGTCGGAACCGGCTTGGAGCCCGAACTGCGGCAACAACTGACCTACTTCAGAAACTCGACAATGTGGGGCGTGACCTTCTCTGGAGCCATTAAGGGCGCGAAGTGATCTTCCCCCTCAACGATCAACAATGTGGCATTGTCGATCGCTTCTGCCATGCGCCTTGTGTGCGCCTCCTGAATTGAATCAAATTCACCAGCCATCACCAGCGTTGGCGCCCTGACCTGAGAAAGATCATCAATGGAGAAGGTCGGCAGCGTCGCCCACATGGTCATCAGTTTGCCATGAAAGACCGGCCAATGATCCGGGTCAGGCGCCACAGATTGATAGAACGACCGCACCACTTCCCAGCTTGGATCATCGGGCGAGGAGTTGACCCCCTCACCTTCTTCATCCGGGACCATGCCGTTCGTGTGAAAGTTAGACCCGTAAGTCACCAACCGGCCGACACGATCCGGATAGCGCATCGCCATGGCAAGGCCAATATTGCCACCATCGCTCCACCCGACAATATCCGCCTTTTCGATCCCAAGATGGTCCATGAGCCCGATCATGTCCCTGGCCATCAACTGATAGGAGAGAGCCACACCGTCGGCATCGCTGGTGCGACCATGGGCCCGACTATCGGGCGCCACCACGAAATGATCTTGCGCCAGCGCGGTGATCTGATTGTGCATCGTCTCAATAAAGGCACTGCCACCATGCAACACCAAAACCGGCGACCCCTCGCCATAGGTTTCGTAATAGAGAGAAATGCCGTTTATCTCGGCGCGTTCTTCAACCAGCACATTGCCAGGCAGGAGCTTCCAAGCATAAAAGCCGACAATGCCATTGCTTGTCCGGTCCAGATAGACAAACACGCCTGCTCCAAGAACAAGCAGCACAACCAGACCCAATAGAAGGTTTTTCATATCCACCATCTCCCAGCGCATTTGGTTCCCAGTGACCCGGAGCTTACGCCGACAAACGCGAAAACCAAGAACCAATCGCTTTAGATCCTGGAACCGAGGCCCAGTGAACCACGAGATCAGCCCCCCGGGGATAAGTTCTGGAAGAAAGTCACTGCCTGCGACAGAGCCGCACCCAAACGCACCCGATTCCCTCGATTTCTCAGAGAAGAAAAATGCAAAGGCGGGGATAAACGGCTCTTCGTCAAAAAAAGGGCCGCGCAAAACACGGCCCTTCTACAAACTCATTTGGCTGAAGACTTACTCAGCCGCTTGCGCACTGATCGGACGCCCGTTGATAAGCAAACCATCGGGACCAGCCGAGACGGGGACCGTCTCCCCGTCCAGGACGACACCTTCCAACAGCAGGTCGGCCAACGGGTCCTGGACATTGCGTTGAATGACCCGCTTCAAGGGCCTGGCCCCATAGACCGGGTCATAGCCTTTATCGGCAAGCCAGCTGCGCGCTGCCGCGTCGAGCTCAAGAATAATCTTCCGGTCCAGCAGCAACGCATCCAGGCGTTTCATCTGAATATCGACAATGCCATCCATCTGTTCCCGCGTGAGGCGATGGAAGAGCAGGATCTCGTCCAACCGGTTCAGGAACTCAGGGCGGAAACGCATCCGGACCACATCCATTACCTGGTCACGCACCGCGCTCGTGTCTTCGCCCTCACCCTGTTCGGCAAGGAATTCCGACCCAAGGTTCGACGTCATGATGATGAGCGTGTTTTTGAAATCGACCGTGCGCCCTTGCCCGTCTGTCAGACGGCCATCATCGAGAACTTGCAGCAGCACGTTGAAGACATCCGGGTGAGCCTTCTCAACTTCATCAAACAGCACCACCTGATAAGGCCGTCGACGCACCGCTTCGGTAAGCGCGCCCCCTTCTTCATAGCCAACATAGCCCGGAGGCGCCCCGATAAGCCGGGAGACGGAGTGCTTCTCCATATATTCCGACATGTCGAGGCGACAGATCGCCTGATCATCATCAAACAGGAAATCGGCAAGCGTTTTCGTAAGCTCTGTCTTCCCAACGCCTGTTGGTCCAAGGAACATGAATGAACCAATGGGCCGTGACGGGTCCTGCAACCCGGCGCGGGACCGCCGCACCGCGCGCGAGACAGCACTCACGGCTTCCGCCTGACCAATGACGCGGGCTGAAAGCTCACTTTCCATCTGCAGCAGTTTCTCGCGCTCACCTTCCAGCATTTTGTCGACAGGAATGCCGGTCCAGCGCGAAACAACTTGCGCCACATGTTGCGCGGTCACGGTCTCTTCAACCATGCCGCCTTCCACATCCGTGTCTTCACTGTCCGCGAGCTTCTTTTCAAGCTCAGGGATGACCCCATACGACAGTTCGCTGGCGCGCTCCAAATTGCCGCTGCGTTGTGCCTGCACCAATTCATTGCGCGCACCATCCAGTTCTTCTTGAACTTTTTGTGCTTGTCCGAGCTTGTCTTTCTCCCGCTGCCACACAGACGTGACAGAGGCAGATTTCGATTCCAGATCTGCCAGATCGGACTCCAGTTTTTCCAACCGATCTTTGCTGGCGCTATCAGTTTCTTTCTTCAGCGCTTCCCGCTCGATCTTGAGCTGTATAATGCGGCGATCAAGCTCATCAAGTTCTTCGGGCTTGCTGTCCACCTGCATGCGAAGACGGCTGCCAGCCTCATCCATCAGGTCAATGGCTTTGTCCGGCAGGAACCGATCAG
>JAJFGY010000219.1 GCA_021775935.1 Alphaproteobacteria bacterium | reverse complement strand
CGACCAATACAGGCGGCGGCGGAACAGCCCCCGCTCCTGTGGCAACCAACACAGGTGGCGGTGGAACAGCCCCCGCTCCTGTGGCAACCAACACAGGTGGCGGTGGAACAGCCCCCGCTCCTGTCGCGACCAATACAGGTGGTGGTGGAACAGCCCCCGCTCCTGTGGCAACCAATACAGGTGGCGGTGGAACAGCTCCAGCCCCAGTTGCAACTAATACAGGTGGTGGTGGTGGAACAGCCCCCGCTCCTGTGGCAACCAATACAGGTGGTGGTGGTGGAACAGCCCCCGCTCCTGTCGCAACCAACACAGGTGGCGGTGGAACAGCCCCCGCTCCTGTGGCAACGAACACAGGCGCCGGCGGTGGCACCGCTCCTGCTCCCCTTGTGACGAATACGGGTGGCGGTCTGCTTACACCTCTTCCAAATGCAGGGACACCGCTCGTCAACAATGCCTCAGGCCAACTGCCGGGTGCCGATATTGGCGGGAACAGTATTGCAGCACCCCCGGTGTCAGGAGCCAATATTGATGGCAGTCAGATTGGTGATGCCCGCAGTGTTGATATCCTTAGAGATGAAATTAAAGCCCTTGTTGGGAACGTGCAGAGCAATCCCGGGAACCCAGGAAACCTGGCCGCTGAAATAAGGCTACTCAATAATGACCTGCAAACGTTGGTCAACAATGAGAACAATTCTGGTATCCGCGCATTCTGGGCGACCGACGCCTCGAAGCTCGTCCTTGACTACACCGAAGATGGTATCGACCTTGCGAAGGTCACTGTTGTAGGGGCGGCTTGTCTGGGATCAGGAGGCACTGCATGCGCAGGGGTGGTCGCAGCGGAAGAAGGTTTTAAGGTTATTGATCCAATCGCAGGTGCGATTGGAAATGCAATAGACAACTACAATGACAAAATAAATGGCGGCGCCTCCGGTGGTCTTGAAACGGCTTTCGATAGCTCTGTTGCTGGTGCTGTAGAACAGTTCTACGAGGAAACAGGGAAGATATTGGGTGGAAAGCTCACCAATTTTGGCGAAACCAGCAAAAAAATTGGCGAGGAGATTTTTAAGCGAATTGGCAAAGCAATCTACTCTGGCGACATCACTGCTGCTCCACCGTCGAGTGAAAGGTCATCTTATGATGCTTCAGTTTCACTTGGGAACAGAGCCGCTGGCACATCTTTCACAACCAATTCAGGGCAGGTTATACAAAGATGAACAGAATGACCTCAACTGAACATGCGTCCGTGTGTAAGGATGGTTCTTCCCCGATGGGTGCTAGGCTAATTCTGAGTAAGAGCGCATCCCGTGCGACGGTGCTTCTGTGTGTGACGGTGTTCGCAATTGTCACGCTGGTGGGCGCGCAGTCCGCCAACGCAGAGGAACCGGAAGCGAGCCTTGCAACCGTTCGCGCAGATGTCAGCGAAGTTCTGCAGGCTCTTGCTTATCGAGCTTTGGGCATGGAATTGGATGCGATCGGCTCAGTTGGGTTTCACGAGCAGGTTGGTTCCCTCGCTGACCCAACGGGGCTTTCCTATGACGCTTTCTACTTACAGAAAATCGCGCTGTCGCGATTTGAGGAAATGGATTCAGACCGGTTTGAGCTCAGAGGTCTGATGAAATATTCAGACGTGATGGGCAGAAATACCTATCTAGGTATTGGGGCCGACTATATTGCCCGTAATGGAGTCGTTTTTGTCCAAAGTGCTGCGACGGAACCTGTCTACCCGCCGTATGGGGATCTCGAAGTAATAATTTCCCGTAGTGGCGATCTCGACAGTTTCGAAAAACTCAAAGGGATGGATCTAGAGGCAGCCTATTTGCAGATGCTACAGAATGGGATCGAGCTGGACGACGCGCCTGCGTCTCGCTCCAGCCCAGAACGTCTCACACTGTTGATCCTAGATAGGGTCCGCCAGCGCGAGGGTACAGGTCTCGACATCCTCCACCGAGGTGGTGCGCGGCCTGATGTGAAAGCTCTGAGCCGCCACAATCAGGACGGATGGGCTTACATCTTGCTCGAAGCGGATTTTCCCCCCAATGAAGGATCGGAGTTTGAGCTGTTTCGCTTTAGTGGGGATGTTGATGACCCTGAACCTGTCTCGCTAGGCGAAGTATCGCTTGATGCGCGAAACTAAGCCTGCACCCCAACAACCAGGCGACATACAATTCCTCTTCCTCGGCGGTGGGCGCTGAAACTAAAGACAGACAAGGCTCGAGACGTTAGTCTGAAGGATCAGCGCCCGTTGTCGCGAGTGCGCAAGGGGGGCGGGTAGAAATGTCGATGGTCGAGCGAAGCAGTGGAACGCCTGAGACCAAACCCACCCCTGCATCAACAAACCCATCTGTAGCCGACCCCCGATTGTTTCATGCGCAAGTGCGAATGATGTTTGCGACCGCACACCCCGGGGTCACGCATACATTGTTGGTGTTGATTGTCGGTTGGATGTTTTGGGGTGTCGCAGACAGAAACTCCCTGCTGATATGGCTTGCCGTGATGTTGACGATCTCGTTCGCGCGGATGGCTTTTGTGTGGGTCTTTGTTACCAGGGAGCCAAATGACAAAGATCTAGCCTGGTGGGATAGGGTCTACCTTGTCGCTGTCTTTGTTAACGGCATTGTCTGGGGCGGCGCCGGTTTTCTGCTCTATCCGCCTGATAATACAGTGTATCAAGTTGCTCTGGCATTTGTGATCGGAGGGATCAGTGCTTCTGCAACATCGTCCTTGGCCGCGCGTCAAAGTGCGGTCGTGCTCGCTGTATGTCCGGCCATGCTTATTGCAGCGGCTCGATTTCTATTCGATTCCGCCGACGGGCACATCGAAATGGGTTTCATGCTGCTGCTGTATCTCGCCGTCCTGATGAATGTTGGGCGCGCGATGCACCGGCAGATCGTTGATGCGCTGTCGCTTAGGTTTGAAAACCAAAGTTTGGTGCGGTCATTGGAAAGCAGCGTTAGCGATCTGGAGACCGCACGGGGCGAAGCGGAACAATCCAACCGTGCAAAAACTCGGTTTTTGGCGTCCGCCAGCCACGACCTTCGCCAACCGGTACATGCAATGATCCTCTTCGTTTCTGCTCTCGCGCGTCGCCAGGCAGACGACGAACAAAGCCAGGACCTTGTCGCGAAAATTGATCGGTCGCTTGATAGCGTCAAGGGCCTCCTGGATTCCCTTCTGGATATTTCCAAGCTGGACGCTGGTATTGTTCATGTTCACCAGGACCGCTTGGACGTGCGCGCGCTGCTTGATCAGGTTGTGAACGAGTTTGCGGGGGAGGCAGAAAGAAAAGGCCTCCACTTGCGCGCTGCTGGACAAAGTCTCTTCGTCGATAGCGATCTGGTTCTATTGGGCCAGGTGGTCCGAAATCTGACCGCGAATGCCGTCCGCTACACTGAAACG
Organism: Alphaproteobacteria bacterium; assembly: GCA_021775935.1. Classification (GTDB taxonomy): domain Bacteria; phylum Pseudomonadota; class Alphaproteobacteria; order Parvibaculales; family Parvibaculaceae; genus Mf105b01. Next base: position 1,762 of record JAJFGY010000219.1, on the reverse strand, counting down.
GGTGGCGTTCTGATTGCTGTACGTAAGCGAGGGAATTCTGCGCGTATTGAGGTTCTGGATACGGGTATCGGCATCAACGAACAAGATCAGCGAGAAGTTTTTCAGGAGTTTTTCCAGTTGCGGTCGGTATCTGAGGATCAACAAGGGGGGTTGGGATTGGGCCTTTCAATCGTGCAACGGACCTGTGATCTGCTTCAATGTAATTTGGAAGTTGTGTCGGAGCCAAACAAAGGCAGCAGGTTTTCGGTAACGCTGCCCCTCTCGTCCGATCAAACCCAGGTCCACAAGCACATTGATCTGAGCCCGGGCGATGGGTTGATGATCGATGACCAGCCACACATTCTTTTGGTTGAAGATGATGCGCTGTCTGCAGATGCGATGAAGGGATTGCTGGAGAGTTGGGGGTACAAATGTGTGCTTGCTGAACGGTTGGATGCGGTTGCAGACGCCATCACCGCATTGGAGCGGAGAGTTGACCTCGTGATTTCGGATTATCGGTTGCCAGACGGAGAAACCGGTGACATCGCCGCTGCCGAGATTCGATCGCAATTGGGTGAGCAAACACCAGTGCTGATTGTTACAGGAGATACTGGTCCAGACCGACTGCTGGATCTACGCGGAACAGGGTTTGATCTGTTGCACAAGCCGGTGCAGCCTGCAGAGCTTCGGGCAATCGTGCGCCACCTTCTGACCTAGAATGTCACGACGCTTGATGCGTGGTGCACATATCGGCTTACTTGTTTGTTGTCTCCAGGATGCCGAGGCGTATTGCTGTTTGGACGGCCTCAGTCCTGTTGCGGGCAGACAATTGTCGCAGCACAGCGGCAACATGAATTTTGACTGTCGGTAAAGCGAGGCCTAATTCGTTTGCGATTGTCTTGTTAGGAGCGCCAACAGCCAACAGCCTCAATACCTGAGTTTGCCGGTCGGTTAGGTTAGCCTCCCTCTCTTTTTCTGGCATTTCCAGCGCCGAAGGAGGAACGTAGATGCCCCCTGACAACACGAGCTGGAGCGCACGGAGCATAATGGCAGGGGGGACCGACTTGGGAATGAACCCTGCCGCACCAGCACTGATTATCTGACGGATGGTTATGGGGTCATCAGTCCCAGAAACGACCACGAGCGGAAGAGCGGGCACTGTTTCTCTTATATGCGCCAGGCCTTCGATTGGGGTCATCCCTGGCATATCCAGATCTAACAGAAGCAGATCAAACTTTCGGCCACCCTCCAGAGCGGACGTAACATCTATATAGGACGCTGCCTCAGTGATTCTCACCTCATCGCCTAACTCTGAGAGTGTGTGGCGAAGGCCCTGACGTACCAGCCAGTGGTCGTCTGCGACAAGGAAAGAGTAAGCGATGGCAGGCTCCGTACGTAGGAATTGCTTCAATCCTGGAACCAAAGCGATTTTGTACGCCCAAGAAAGCACAATGAGAGTAGGGTTGATAGTAGTTCATGGGGACTAGTCCTCTCCAATGGAGAGATTGCAACTTCGTCATTGCCTTAATGGATCAGAATTATCGCCCGAACCGCTCACGGGCAGCGGCGAGGCCAGGAACCCGGAGGCTGTTCCTGGACGGCAGTGGCACATTCATGCGCTTAAGTCGCAGCGGCAGGGCAAGCGCAGCTGGCGTCACGATCAGAGTCAACAATGTCGAAAAGCCCAATCCAAACACAATCGCATTCGACATGGGCTTCCATGTGTAACTGGTTGGCGATCCATAGGCGAACCAGTCTTCCGCAAATGGGTTCACACTTACCT
>JAJFGY010000218.1 GCA_021775935.1 Alphaproteobacteria bacterium | reverse complement strand
ACAAGTCGGGTGGTGACACGGAGTGTGGGGAACATTGTGTGTGACGTGACCCTTCGAGACGCATTGCTGTGCAATGCTCCTCAGGGTGAGGTTTTCACAAAACCACGGACCAAATTCTTACAAAAGCCTCATGGTGAGGAGGCGCTTTAGCGCCGTCTCGAACCATAGGCTTCAAACATTCAGCAACAAGTGCTCGCGCTCCCAGGCGGAGATGACCTGCTGATAGGCATCGTGCTCCACCATTTTCACTTCGGTGTAGACGGTGACGAACTCCTTGCCCAAAACGTCGGCCAGTTCCTTGTTGGCATTAAGCTTGATCAGGGCATCAAGCAAGTGCTTGGGCAGCGCGTGGGTTTTGCTTTCATACGCATTGCCTTCTTTGGGCGGGGAGAGTGTGAGCTTGTTCACCATGCCCAGATAGCCACAGGCAAGCGACGCGGCGATCGCGATGTAGGGATTGGCGTCTGCGCCTGCGACGCGGTTTTCAATGCGTCGGGCACTGCCTTCTGAGAGGGGCACACGCAAACCCACCGTGCGGTTTTCCACTGCCCAGTGGGTATTGATGGGGGCGGCGTTCCAAATCACAAACCGGCGATAGGAATTTACGTTGGGGGCGATGAGCGCCATCGCGGAAATGAGATGTTTTTGCAGTCCGGCAATGTGATTGTGAAAGAGTTCGGTGTCCTCGCCCTGCGCATCAGCAAACAGGTTCTTTCCTGTCTTCGTGTCTACAATGGATTGGTGCAGGTGCATGGATGAACCCGGCTGGCCGCCATAAGGCTTTGCCATGAAGGTTGCATAGACGCCATGGCGGATCGCGGACTGCCGCACAGTGCGCTTGAACAGAAAGGCCTGGTCAGCAAGTGCAAGTGGATCACCATGGTTGAAGTTGATCTCAACCTGGGCGGGGCCTGCTTCGTGGATCAGCGTGTCGACGTCGAGCTCCTGGGCTTCGCAATAATCGTACATGTCCTCAAAGATCGGATCGAATTCGTTGACCGCATCTATGCCATAGGATTGGCGGCCGGTCTCCTGACGGCCGCTCGCCCCAATGGGGGGCTCCAGCGGGTAATCCGGATCGATGTTTTTTGCCGCGAGATAGAATTCCAGCTCGGGCGCGACGATGGGTTTCCAGCCTTTCGCCTCATAGAGGGCAAGCACATTTTTTAGGACGGCGCGCGGAGAGATTGGCACGGGCTTGCCCTCGCGGGTTTCTGCATCGCAGATAACTTGCGCGGTGGGTTCTTCGTACCAGGGCACCATGCGCAACGTGCTTGCGTCTGGCGTCAGAATGCAGTCAGGCTCGGTCCATTGGATGTAGTCGCTCTCGTCAATATAGTCTCCGGTGACGGTCTGGCCGAAAACGCTTTCGGGGATGCGCAGGCTGTCACTGTCGACGGCAGCGAGAAATTTGTTGGTGGGCAGAATTTTGCCCCGCGCAATGCCCGACATGTCTGGCACCATGCATTCAACTTCGGTGACGCGCCGGTCACGCAGCCATTTGGCAATCTGGGCTTTTGTGTTCAGCTCCGGCTCTGCTGCCTTTGAGGCTTTCTTCTTTGCAGCAGGTTTTTTTGCGGCGGATTTCTTCGCGGCTGGCATAGATCACCTAATCAGTTTTGTTTCCAGATGCTTGCTCGCGCACCGCATCTCCAAAGGCCCGGAACAGTTTCTGCGAGACCGGGTTTTCCCAGAACTTCCACTCCGGGTGCCACTGCACGGCAAGAGAGAAATTCTCCGCCGTCTTGTGGGACAGTGCTTCCACCGTACCGTCTGTGGCACGGCCTTCAATTGTCAACAGGTCAGCTGGTTTTGCAATGCCCTGACCGTGAAGGGAGTTCACTTCAATGGTCTCTGTGCCCAGAAGCTTTGCAAACGTGCCGTCCGCCAGCAGGCTGACTGTGTGTGCGGGTCCATATTGGGTTTCCAGCGGATCATCCTTGCCTTCGCGATGATCGAAGCGAGGCTCAAAGCCATCGTCAGAGGGAATTTCGTGGATGTGCTCGTGGAGGGTGCCGCCAAAAGCCACATTCATTTCCTGAAAGCCGCGGCAGACTGCGAACAGAGGCATGGCTCGATCCACGGTCTGGCGGATGAGCTCCAGGGTCAGTGCATCGCGCTGCGTGTCGTGGAGGGTGCCTTCGCGTGAGGGCGCGCCGCCATATTCGCTCGGATGCACGTTTGACCAGGAGCCTGTCAGGAAGATGCCATCGACCGCGTCGAAAATCTCACTCAGGTCCAGCGGGTCGGGCAGAACAGGAATGAGGAACGGGGTGCAGTCCGATCCCTCCGCGACAGCCTTGATGTATTTTTCGCCAACCGCATGAAAGGGGTGTTCCCCCATCATTTTGATGTCACAGGGAATGCCAACCAGAGGTCTATTGCGCGTTTTAGCCATACATCTTGGCTATCACGGGTCCCCCCCTAACCGTCAAGGGGGCGTCAAGGCCGGGTGGGCCCCCGTTTTGCGAAGTGTTTAAGAACTCGAACGGTCATTTTTGCGCTCACGGAGAGTTCGCCCTGCTCACCACCTTCGCGAGAGCGGCGCCTGTGTGCCGGGCCACGGTCGCGGCCTTGGGTGATCTACCGCCTGCCACCGGGGCGTTGCTCGTCGCGGACCACAAAGAGTGCATTGTCTGCTTTGATGCCGCGTTCAATGTTGCGCAGCGCAATGGTGGTCTGTAGCCCTTGCGCATCGCGAACGATCCATTGACGCAACTGCAATTGAGGTTCGTCAAAAACAAGGGTGAGGTCGCCCGGTGCTTCCCCGCGTGGGTCTGCAAGGGTGACACGCAGCAGTCCCGGATCCCGCTTTACTTCGCGCACGTCTGATGACTTGCCGAGATCCACATCAGAGGCAAGCAGGAGATTGAGCGGTGTTGCGCCAATGGGATAGCGCTGGGCGGTATAGTCTTCTTCTTTGACGATCACCCAGGTGCCGTCGGCCACCACCACAAGCTCTGTCGGCGGTGCATATTCAAAGCGCAGGCGTCCGGGGCGGCGCAGATAGAACATGCCCTCGGTGATGGAGCCATCGGGCCCCACCTGCAGAAAGCCGCCCTGAAGATGGTCAATGGAGTTGAGGTAGCCGGTTATGCGGTCAACGTCCGCGCGGTCCTGAGGGGCAAGCGGAGCGGCCTGTGCACCGGCCAGCGGTGTCAGAACAGCCAGCGCCAGAATGGCCACACCTGCCAGTGCTGCCAGCACCAGGGTGCGGGTCCGTGCCTTCTCTCGCATATTCATGGCCGCCTTGCGGCTGTCTCGTCCAAAATCACTCATGAGGAGAAACATAAGCATCCTTTGTGGCGGAATGAAGGACTGAAAAGGGCGTTGAAGCGTTGCGGAGATGAAGGTGCCCTAAATGCCCGGTGGACATCGTTGCAGGGATTGTTCCATTTTTGAGTTGTTGGACATATTGCTCTGCCCTTCCTAAAATCACAATCTTGCTAGACGCTTAAGATCCCACTCAC
>JAJFGY010000217.1 GCA_021775935.1 Alphaproteobacteria bacterium | reverse complement strand
GTGGCGAGTGCAAAGGTTGCTCGTGAGGCCGCTGAAATCGCCGAGACTGAAGATGGTCGCCAGCGTTATGTTATTGGAACGCTTGGGCCGACACCCCGCACCGCGTCCTTGTCGCCAGATGTGAATGACCCGGGATTTCGGAACATTACATTTGACGCGCTTGAAGATGCATACGCGGAAGCGACGCGGGGACTGATTGAGGGTGGTTCCGACGCCATCATGGTCGAGACTATTTTCGACACGTTGAACGCCAAGGCGGCACTTGTCGCCATTCAAAATGTTTTCGCAGAAACCGGCGTTCATCTGCCCGTGATGATATCTGGAACAATTACAGACGCCTCTGGACGCCTTTTGTCAGGTCAGACCGTGGAAGCTTTCTGGTATTCGGTTCGCCATGTGAAACCGTTTTCGATCGGCCTCAATTGTGCCTTGGGTGCTGAGCAGCTTCGTCAATATATAGATACGCTCGCGCGGATCTCAGACGTTGATGTATCAGCACACCCAAATGCCGGTCTGCCGAACGAGTTTGGTGAATATGACCAGTCTCCCGAAGCAATGGCTGGCCTTGTCGGCGAATTTGCTGAAAGCGGCCTTGTGAACATTGTTGGTGGGTGCTGCGGGTCGACGCCAGAGCATATCGCCGCGATTGTTGAGGCGGTTGCAAACATTGCGCCGCGCGAAATTCCCAAGATAGAAACCCGCATGCGTTTGTCAGGGCTTGAACCCTTCGTGCACGGATAGGAAGTCAATAAATGTCTGATCAGACCGCCACATTCATCAATGTGGGCGAACGAACCAATGTGACCGGTTCTGCCAAGTTCAAGAAGCTCATTCTCGAGGATGATTATGAGGCCGCTCTCGCTGTTGCGCTTCAACAAGTGGAGAACGGCGCGCAAATCATCGATGTGAATATGGATGAGGGCATGTTGGATTCTGAAGCTGCGATGGTGCGCTTCATGAATCTCATTGCGTCCGAGCCAGATATTTCGCGTGTGCCGGTGATGATCGATTCGTCCAAATGGAACGTGATCGAAGCAGGCCTGAAATGTGTGCAGGGCAAGGCCATTGTAAACTCAATCTCTCTGAAAGAGGGCGAAGAATCCTTCCTGGAGCAGGCGCGCAAGGTGAAAGCCTATGGCGCAGCCGTTGTCGTGATGGCTTTCGACACAGAGGGTCAGGCTGATACCGCGGATCGGAAGTTCGAAATTTGCGAGCGCTCCTACAAGCTCTTAACAGAAGTGGTTGGGTTGCCACCTGAAGACATTATATTCGATCCGAACATTTTCGCTGTCGCGACAGGTATCGAGGAACATAACGACTATGGTGTCGCGTTCATCGAAGGGACGCGTCGCATCAAGGAAAATCTGCCCCACTGCCATGTGTCGGGTGGTGTTTCTAACGTCTCGTTCTCGTTCCGTGGCAACAATGCCGTGCGCGAAGCGATGCATTCGGTGTTTCTCTACCATGCCATCAAGGCCGGTATGGATATGGGGATCGTGAACGCGGGTCAGCTCGCGATCTATGAGGATATTCCTACTGATCTGCGCGACGCAGTAGAAGACGTCATTCTCAATCGACGTGAGGATGCGACGGAACGCCTGCTCGATGTTGCCGAAACATATCGAGGGGAAGGCGCGAAGAAGCGCGTCGAAGACCTGTCCTGGCGCGAAGTGCCCGTGAAAGACCGACTGCGCCATGCGCTGGTGAACGGCATCACGGCTTTCATTGAAGAAGATACCGAAGAAGCCCGCAAGGAAGCGGACCGTCCCCTGCATGTGATCGAGGGGCCGTTGATGGACGGCATGAATGTGGTGGGTGACCTGTTTGGTGCGGGGAAAATGTTCCTGCCACAGGTCGTTAAATCAGCCCGCGTGATGAAACAGGCTGTTGCCTATCTGATGCCTTATATGGAAAAGGAAAAGGAAGAGCTCGGGATCACCGAAGACTCGTCCAACGGCACCATATTGATGGCGACAGTTAAGGGTGACGTTCATGACATTGGCAAAAACATCGTCGGTGTTGTGCTTCAGTGCAACAATTACAAAGTGATCGACCTGGGCGTTATGGTCCCTGCGGCGAAGATCCTGGAGACCGCTAAAGAAGAGAAGGTCGATATTATCGGTCTTTCGGGGCTCATCACGCCGAGTCTCGACGAGATGTGTCACGTGGCAGCTGAGATGGAGCGCCAGGATTTTCAGGTGCCCCTCCTGATTGGCGGCGCGACAACAAGCCGTGTCCATACCGCGGTGAAAATTCATCCGAACTACGATAAGGGCCAAGCGGTCTATGTGCCCGATGCCAGCCGGGCGGTCGGCGTCGCAAACTCGCTTCTGTCTGATACGCAGGCGGATCAGTACAAAACCGGTATCGCGGAAGAATACACGCAGATGGCTGAAGCCCACGCCCGGGGTCAAGCCAAAGGAGAACGGCTCAAAATTGCCGATGCGCGGGCCAACCGTTTTGCGATCGACTTTGCCGAATATGTACCGCCCAAGCCGACTTTTCTTGGTCTCAAAACCATTGATGATGTGAGCTTGGAAGACCTGGTTCCCTACATTGACTGGACGCCGTTTTTTGCAACCTGGGAAATGAAGGGTACCTATCCGCGTATTTTGACGGACGACAAAATGGGCGAAGCGGCCACACAGCTCTTTGCGGACGCGCAGAAACTTTTGGATCAAATGGTCAGTGAGAAATGGCTGTCGCCCAAAGGGGTTGTTGGGTTCTGGCCGGCGAACCGGATCGCGGAAGATGATATTGAACTCTATTCCGATGATACGCGCGAACACCGTCTTGGCATGTTCCATACGCTTCGCCAACAGATGGCGCGAAAAAATGACCGGGCTCATGTTGCGCTTGCTGACTTCGTCGCGGAACAGGGCATTCATGATTACGTTGGCGGCTTTGCGGTTACTGCGGGACATGGGGAAGATGCGCATGTGGCGCGGTTTGACGCGAACAATGATGATTATTCAAAAATCCTGATGCAGGCACTGGCGGACAGGTTTGCTGAAGCCTTTGCAGAATACCTTCACGCGCGGGTGCGCCGCGAGTTTTGGGGATATGCAGATGAAAGCAAATTCAAAGCTGAAGATCTCATTGCCGAAAAATATGACGGCATTCGTCCGGCACCGGGCTATCCCGCGCAGCCTGATCATACGGAGAAGCGTACGCTCTTCCGTCTATTGGAAGCGGAACAACGCACCGGCATTACGCTGACAGAGAGCTGCGCCATGTGGCCTGGCTCCTCTGTCTCCGGTCTCTATTTCTCTCACCCTGAGAGCTACTATTTTGGTGTGGGGCGGGTTGAGAAAGACCAGGTGGACGATTATGCCGCGCGCAAAGGCATGAGCGTTAATGAAGCGGAACGCTGGTTGGCACCGGTGCTGAACTACTCGCCTGGGCGGTAGATTTTAGTTTGGGATTGCGCGGCGGGCTAACGCTTGGCGGCGCTCGCTCCAGTGCTGCTGCTCATCTAGCTACTAATGCGGATTATGCGGAGTGCTGACTTTGGTCAGCGCTCCGCTGCGCGTTTGGGAGTAGGTGTCTTTCGTGTCCACACCAGAACGGTCAAGAGAAGAAGCGCTGTGGCAAGAAACCCAATCAGCTCGACTATTTCGTTGATTGGTTTATCTGCGTCTGCGCCCATCAGATCAAAAGCGAATAGTAGAAGAGCTCTTGGGGCACCTTCGACGATCAGCAAGATCAGTAGAAATTTGGGATAGTCGGGTTTTCCGCTGGTTCTGTTGCTGTTCTCGATCGTCAGAATGTACCAGGCAAGAACTGCAAGCGAGACGACATACAGGCCGACATTTCCAAACAAACCGAACCATTCAGAGACTGATTGGAAGCCGAAATGTCGTGCTGCTGTCCACGATAGGATGAATGCAAATGAGATCTGCGTCAGTCGCAAAAGTAGATTTCTGGTTGATAGGGAATATTGAGGGTGGCTGCTGCCGAGTGCAATCAGCGCGAGCGCCAGAAGAAACCAAACTGCTGTGTAATAGACGAAACCGGATGTACCAGGTGGCAAGGTTTGGGAACTGAGGAATGCCATTTCAACCAGGAATTGAACGGTCAGAATTTTCCATATTATCGATGAGCTGCCGAGGTCACTGATGAAGGAAATTGCGGTCATCGGCGTTGGCGCGTGAAGCTGGTAATAGCCTCTTTGCTGATAGAAGAGGATCAAGCTGAACAGGAGGGGCAACAAGATAATCGCCTGCGCCCATAGATAGATGTTCAGCCCGAATGGGTGAATTGTTTGAAGATACCCAAGGCAGACACCGGCGGCAGCGGCACCAAAGCCGACGAGAATTTGTGGCAGGTGGTCGCGCTTCTCTCC
>JAJFGY010000216.1 GCA_021775935.1 Alphaproteobacteria bacterium | reverse complement strand
CGCTGCACGGCGCAACCACTATTGTCATGGGCAATTGCGGCGTTGGTTTCGCGCCAGTGCGCAAACAGGATCACCAGACACTCATTAGCTTGATGGAAGGGGTGGAAGATATTCCAGGCGCAGCTCTTCACGAGGGACTTGATTGGAATTGGGAGTCCTTTCCGGACTATCTCGACGCTATTGAGGAGCGCGCCCACGATATTGATGTCGCCGCTCAAGTGCCGCATGGGGCATTGCGCGTCTATGTGATGGGCGAGCGCGGTGCTGCGCTTGAAAAGGCAACAGTGCCGGAAATTCAGGAAATGGGGCGTTTGACCCGCCAAGCCGTGGAGGCAGGGGCGCTCGGCTTCACCACGTCGCGCACGATCTTGCACAAGACAGCAGAAGGCGATGCGGTGCCGACATATGATGCTGCCCGCGAAGAATTGCTCGGTATTTCAGAGGAAATGGGAAAATCAGGTGCAGGAGTTCTGCAATTGGTGAGTGATTTTGCAGACCTTCAGGTGGAGTTTGAGACTCTAAGAGAAATGGTCCGCGTCTCTGGGCGGCCGCTCAGCCTGTCATTGGCTCAGGCAGACGTTAAACCTGGCCGTTACAAAGAACTTTTAGAAAAACTGGAGGAGGCGAACCGGGCCGGGCTTGAAATGCGTGGCCAGGTCGCAAACCGCCCGGTGGGGCTCTTGCTCGGGCTTCAAGGTTCGGTGCATCCGTTCATAACCTATCCCTCCTACAGGGAGATAGCTGATCTGCCCTTGGCGGAGCGTGTTGCTAAAATGCGGGAGCCGACCTTCCGCGCCCGTCTCCTGTCGGAACAACCACAAAGTGGCAATGTGTTCGCAAACCACATCGCAAGCTCCTACAACAAAATGTTCCAGTTAGGTGATCCGCCCAACTATGAGCCCGAGCCATCGACCAGTGTTGCCGCAATCGCAGAACGGGAGGGCAAGCGCCCGGACGAACTGGCTTATGAGATTTTGCTGCAAAATGACGGCCGAGAATTTCTCTATTTCCCGTTCCTGAATTATGCGGAATTCTCCTTAGATCCAACGAAGGAAATGCTCGAAAGCGATTACACAATTCCCGGACTGTCAGACGGTGGCGCACATGTTGGGGCCATATGCGATGGCAGCTTCCCAACCTACATGCTTACCCATTGGGCGCGGGATCGGACCCGTGGTGGACAGCTCGACCTCTCCTGGTTGGTGAAAATGCAAACCCGCGACACTGCGGTCGCGATGGGACTTTTGGACCGGGGATTGATTGCAGGGGGATATAAAGCAGATCTCAATGTTATTGATTTTGACAAGCTTCGGCTCCACCCACCTCACATGATCTTTGATCTGCCAGCCAATACACGGCGCTTGATGCAAGAAGCTGACGGTTATGTGGCGACCATTGTAAGCGGGCAGGTCATCCGGCGCGATGGTAAGGCGACGGGTGCGCTACCTGGAAAACTCGTACGGGGTCATCAAGAAGCTCCAGCAAAACGTGCCGCTGAATAGAGATTACTCGGCCTCAGGGATGTCAGCTGCGATACGGAAGCCCACAATGGATTGGCGGGCAACGGGCGAAAGGGAATAGCGTGTTTGTGGCCTCACGGGCCCGGGGGCGTCTGTCCAGGAATGCCCCCTGAGTGCATGTTCCGTGCAAACAGTGTCCAGGAGTGGTGAGCCGTCTGTCGGTAATCCGTCGTAGCTCCCGGTCCAGCAATCAGCGGTCCATTCCCAGGCATTACCAATCATGTCGAAAAGTCCGTTTGGATTGGGTTTGTAGCTTGCAACAGGCGCTGTATAGAGCGCGCCATCGCTGCAGGGCTCTCCTGCTTTCGCCGTTTTGTTTTTCGATGTGAGATCGGGAACATTGCCGAAGTCGCAAATATCATACTGCGTCCCCCAAAACGGGGTGGGCAGATGCGCCCCGCTTGCCAAGTGCCACTCAGCTTCGGTGGGCAATCGGTATTGTATCTCATCGCGTGCAGATGCCCATGCCAGGAAGGCTGTGGCGTCCTCCCGGGAGACACAGACGACGGGATCTGTTTCTGATTGTGGGAAGCCCGGGTTGCGCCAATTGGCTGTTTGCTCTTGAGCCCATCCGTATTGAGTGTAGGTCCAGCAACCCAATCGTGGGCTGTGCCCGGTTTCTTCGGCACAGACCGAAAATTGAGCGCGGGTTACCTGGGTGACGCCGATCATAAACGGGTCGGCGATGGTCACTGTTGTTGCAGGTTGTTCGTCTGGACCCATTTGACGACCCTGCGTGTCAGAGCCCATCACGAAGCTACCCGGTTGAACGATTTTGAGTTCCAGGCAGTCCGCACAGCCCAGCTCCGGCATCAATGGCGTGTCCGATGCTGGCGCTGCGACGGCGGGGGCGAAGGCCCCTAGCAGCAGCGTTGCTAGAAAAAGCGCACGTGAGGGATGGAAATCTGTTGGCGAACGGAACATCATATCTCAAGTCTTTCGATATGACTGACATGTGTCAATTCACGGTGACAGATTTTGATCGACACTTATGATCAATGGGCTACTAATTGTTGAAGCGTATCGCATGTCGATACCCTTTGAAGCGTTATCAACTAACCTAGGGAGGCACAAATGGCCGCGGCAACACCAAAGCGAAAAGTAGCGAAAAAGAGGGTAACGAAACGACCGGCGACAAAGAAGGCGGCGAAGAAGCGACCACCGAATTCAAAAACTGTTGCAAAGAAGATGGCCGCCAAAAGAGCTGCTGCGAAAAAACGCACAACCCAACAATCCAAATTGGATCAGCAGATCAAGGCCGTTTCCAAAGAGATTGATCGTGTCGAGCGCGAGGGCAAGAAAATGCTCAAGGATGCCCAGACCCGCTACGAGAAAACGGTCAAACAATTGCACAGCGAGAAAGCGCGACTTGAAAAGCAGGTCGGGTCGCTGGCAAGCAAGAGTGAACTTGCCTACGACGATGTGCGAAAAGGAATTGAGGCTGCCTACAAGGACCTCTCAAAGGCTGTAAAACAGGCATACAAGCATTTTAGCTGACTAAGTCACATAGGTGATCTGAAGACGGGACGCTTCCACAGGGAGTGTCCCTTTCTTTTCTAGCGCCAGCTCAAATCCCTTGCTGTGGACGGGGGTACCCGCTTTACTCCCGCCATCGAAATTTGAAGCATAGCAACATTATGAGGAGTTAAGCGCCATGAACCGCGTTTGCGAACATTTGGGCTCAAAATATCCCATCGTACAAGCCCCAATGGGGTGGATTGCTCGCTCACAGTTGGCGTCCGCCGTGTGTGAAGCAGGCGGGATGGGCATTATCGAAACCTCGTCCGGTGAAACTGAAGCGTGCCAAGCTGAAATTCGCAAAATGCAGGAGATCACCGACAAACCCTTTGGTGTGAACCTGCCGATCATGTTTCTCCGCGAAAAGGCAATCCTGGACTTCGTTTGCGAGAGCGGCGTGAAATTCGTCACGACATCTGCGGGGAGCCCAAAAAAGTTCATTGGTCCGCTGAAAGAGGCCGGCATCACTGTCTACCACGCTGTGCCGACAGTGGATGCGGCAGTCAAATGCGCAGAGGCCGGCGTTGATGGGCTGGTTGTTGAGGGCGCCGAGGGCGGCGGTTTCAAAAACCCAGAAGAAGTTTCTACTCTTGTCCTTCTGCAGGGGATCCGTGCAGAGGTCGACATTCCGCTTATCGCTGCCGGTGGTATCTGCGATGGCAAAGGAATGGCAGCGGCTTTCGCACTTGGCGCAGAGGGTGTTCAGATGGGCACACGTTTTGTGAGCGCGGCAGAAAGCCCGGTTCACGCGAACTATAAAAATGCCATCATTGAAGCAAATGAAGCAGGCACCTGGGTTCTGAACAAAAAGGCCTCGCCCTGCATCCGTGCCTTGAAGACGGAACGGACGGCAAAGATTTACGAAGACGGTTTGATGCCTGCGGACACATTCTCCAATATTCTCGATCTCTATTTTGGCGGCGACATGGAAGCCAGTGTCGGGCTTGCAGGTCAAACCGTCGGTCTCATCGACGAAATCAAACCAGTGAAGCAAATCCTTGATGAGACCGTTGCTGAGTTTTTTGAAATCACAAGCCGGATGGGTGCTTGTGCTCAGAACAAGAACTTCGGCTAATGCAACAGAACTATGGGAGGGTCGAATGCGCGCATTGTCCTGGATATTGATTGCGGCGGTGGGACTTGGTCTCGCCGCCTGCGATTCCGAGGTCGCAAATCATCTGCCGGGGTCTGACCCCTGGCTGGATGGCAATATTGCTCAGTTCGTTGAGTTCAACACCAATGCAGACAAGGGGCCGGTGATCATGCTGAACCTTCTGAAGTTCCGTGCTCAATCGCTTGATGGAGAGGGCACTGGCGCGGATGCCTATGCCCGCTATGGGGAGCTCGCTGGGCCGTTTGTCGCCAGGCATGGGGGTGAACTCATCTGGGCGGGCGCTGCGACGGAAACACTTGTTGGCGACATGGGATATGATTGGGACATGGTGCTGCTCGTGAAATGGCCTAAGCGACAGAACCTTCTCGATCTGGCAGATGATGCAGAGTTTGAAGCCGTCGCACACCATCGGACCAATGCGCTGGAGCGCACAATGCTGATTGCGTTGGACGAACAAACCAATCTGTTGAGCGCCGAACAATGAAAATGAAAAAGGGGCGATGGAATGACTGATTTTCCAAAAGGTTTTGTCTGGGGGACAGCGACATCATCCCACCAGGTTGAGGGCAACAACACTGCCAATGATTTTTGGTTGATGGAACACACAGAGCCCAACATGTTTGTTGAGCCCTCAGGCGATGCTTGTGATCAGTACCATCTGTATGAACAAGATGTGCTTCTCCTCAAAGAACTGGGATTCAATGCCTATCGATTCTCCATCGAATGGTCGCGCATCGAACCGGAGAAGGGAGAGATTTCGCACGCCGAGCTTGAGCACTATCGACGGATGACGACCTTTATTCGCGATCAGGGTTTAACGCCAATCGTAACCCTCCATCATTTCACCGTGCCGGTCTGGTTTGCGTGTGAAGGAGGTTTTGCGTCGAAGGATGCACCGGCACATTTTGCGAACTATGCGGGCATCCTGGCGGACGTCCTTGGCGATGTCTGGGGCCAGGTTTGCACAATCAATGAAATCAACATTCCGATGCGCTTTTTCCATGATGGTTTTCTGAAAGACCAGGCGCGGTTTGCCCCTTTTCTGGAAGCTGCCACAAAACGCAGCGGGTCGGATATGTTTTCGACCTATTTCGTCGGAGACATTGATGCTGCAGCAGATGGAATGAAGCAAGCGCATCAATTGGCCGTCAAAGCGATCCGCACGCGCTCGCCTAGTGTACCTGTTGGCCTTTGCGTCTCAATGCAAGACGAACAAGCGATTGAAGGGGGCGAGGCATTGAGGGACGCCGCGGTCGCACGCTGCATTGATGCGTTTCTTGATGTTACCAAAGGTGATGATTTTATTGGCGTTCAGACCTATTCGCGCTCCGTCTATGGACCTGAGGGAAAATTGAAGGTCCCCGAAGACGCAGAAACGACGCAGATGGGATACGAATTTTATCCTGAAGCGTTGGAAGCAACGATCCGCTATGCGGCAGCCTATACCGGGCTCCCAGTTATGGTCACGGAGAGCGGCATCGGAACCGATGATGATAGCCGCCGGAAGGCCTATGTCGAAACGGCTCTCAAAGGCGTTCAGAATTGCCTTGCAGACGGTCTCGATGTGCAGGGGTATTGCTATTGGTCGATGCTGGACAATTATGAGTGGATGCTGGGCTATCGGCCGACTTTTGGTCTCATAGCAGTGGATCGCGTAACACAAACCCGGACCGTGAAGCCCAGCGCGCAATGGCTGGGGGACATAGCGAAGGCCAACGCGTTTTAGAAACTAAAAGCGCGTACCGCTGACCCGAGGAGGAGGGTCGAGCCAGGGTACGCGCTTAAGTGCTCCTGCAGGCCTGCGAGCAGGCAGGAGCCATGCGGGGGACCACCTCCCCGCAATTATCTAGTGCAAGACCGGCAGCCCATCTGGCCAGCTTGGCCTCGCATGGTTTGTGATCGGGTGTAGGTGTAGACCGGCAGTACTTAGGGCCAGAGACAGCTGTTGCCCTGTTTGCAGTAATTGTGCGGAGAGCTTCGGCAGGGACCCAGGAACACCTGCTGCAGCACTCTGGAAACGGGCAACCAACGTGAGTACCCGCGCTTCATCAGCGAGCAGGGCCCGCCATTTAAAGCAGGGTGCCGCAAGTGGTCGTCCAAACTGCTGTTCAAGATCCCGCAGGAAATCGAGCAGGCAGGGCAGGGCGCTGGGTGCATCTATCGCGGCAAACGCAGCATCAAGGCGGGTTTGCCCGTAACCGCTATCTGACCCCATATGGGCAGCCCGGGTCGCCCAGATCAAAAACTGCTCAGCAAAACCAAAGGTTGCGAGGTCGGTTCCGGGTACATAGCGCTCCGGGACCTCGGTGAAGCCCTCCGGGCGGGGCGAAAATTCCAGCATCTTCATCAGCAGATCTCCTTGGGGTCAGGTCACCTCATTTTGATAATGAAAGTGAGAATGAATCGCAAGAAGAAAATTGCGGCAAATCAACAAGACGAATTTCAGGGATCAGGCGAGGGAGGTGGGCGCGACGATAATGCCGTCCCGGTCGGCATAAGCCCAGGCACCAGGAAGGAATGTGACACCAGCAAACGTGACGGACACATCCCTGTCCCCGAGACCCTTCTTGATGCTCTTGCGCGGATGATGGCCGATGGCCTTCACGCCAACCTGTTCCGCTTCAAGTTCATCCCGGTCGCGAACGCAACCGAAGATGATGACCCCCGCCCATCCGTTCTGTGCTGCCAACTGCGCGAGGTTGCCACCAAAGAGGGCGCACCGTGTTGAGCCCCCGCCATCCACGATGAGGACACGGCCTTCTCCTGGCCCCTCTACAGCAGTGCGTACCAGGGCATTGTCTTCGAAAACTTTGAGCGTGGTGATCGGTCCATGGAATGCGAGCCGTCCTCCATAGTCGCCGAAAATCGGGTCAACATGCGCGATGGTATCAGCATTTGCATCGCTTAGGTCGGTTGTGGCAAAGGAGATGGTCATTAGGTCACCTGATTTTTTGTTGCTGTGGGCATATACCGCAGTGTGCTCGCGGCACCAAGCGGGTTCACGCAAGCGGAGGGCAGCACAACGAGCATAAATTGACTACATACTTTGATGTAATGGGTTAGTTTATTGTCCAAATAGACGCGTCGGGCAGTTTGAGACTATTCAGCCCAGTTTTTGGGGGGAATATGTCAGACAGCACATCCGCGGCTAGTGGTACGCAGAAGCTTGGGCTCACCGACTATCTGGGCTACGGCGTCGGCGACTTGGCGGTCAATCTCTTCTTCCAAGCGGCCATAATCTATCTGCTCTATTTCTACACAGATGTCTTCGGCATATCTGCTGCCGCGGCGGGTACGATATTTCTTGTTGCACGTCTGGTCGACGCTGTGACGGACCCGATCATGGGCATGATCGCCGATCGCACGAAAACGCGATGGGGAAAGTTTCGCCCCTACCTTTTGTTTGGCGCTCCTCCATTGGCGGTTATTGCAATCGCATTGTTTTCGGTGCCGGATTTAGATGCCGACGGAAAAGTTATCTACGCTTATGCGACTTACATCGCTTTCAGCATCGCCTATACGATTGTGAGCATTCCCTATTCGGGCCTCACCGCGTTGATTACAAATGATGCGACGGAGAGAACCACGCTCTCTGCCTACCGCATGGCCTTTGCCCTGGGCGGAGGCATCATTGTTGGCGTGGGCACGCAGCCCCTGGTGAATTTGCTGGGCGGAGGCGCACAAGGGTTCCAGATGACGATGGCGCTTTATGGCGTATTGGCTGTTTTGTTGCTCGCATTAACGTTTTTCAAGACCGAAGAGAAAGTCGTCGCAGTCAACACGAAGCCCCCAAGCTTTGCTGACATGTTCTCTGTTATGTCGCGCAACCTGCCGCTTTGGCTGCTGATCGTCGCCTTTTTGATGGGCATGCTCGCCTACATTCTGCGCTCATCGGCGGTCATCTACTATTTTGAATACAATCTGGGCCGCAGCGATTTGTTTCCGATTTACATGCTTTTCATTTTGTTGGGCCAGTTGGCGGGCATCATTGTCACGCCATGGGTTGCAAGCAAATGGGGAAAGAAAAACACATACGTCATAGGCGCGCTCCTTGGCATGGTCACCGGGGTCGCGCTCTACGTCACGCCGTATGATTCTCTTGGGGCAATCTTCGTCATTTCCGCAGCAGGGTCCTTCTTCTTTGCTGCCCCCACTGTGCTTGGCTGGGCCATGTTGCCTGACACAGTTGAATATGCGGAATGGAAACAGGGCGTGCGCGCGGACGGTGCGATTTATGCGACATCGAGCTTCTTCCAGAAACTCGCCATGGCCGTTGGCGGTGCGCTCGCTGCCGCTGTCCTCAGCACAACGGGCTATGTCGCGGGCGAGGCGCAGTCGCCGGAAGCGCTGGAAGGCATTCTGCTCATGGTGTCTATGGCACCGGTCGTCATGATGACGATCGGCATCGTCGCCATTTGGTTCTATCCGCTGGATGAAGAAATGCACGCAACCATCCGTCATCAGCTGGATGAACGCCGTACAAAGATGGCGTAACACGATGACAGACAAGATCGGGAACGCCGTTCCCGCTGCAGAGAGCCGCAAGGTGGATGTCGCGCTGATCATGATGGGGCTTATGGCCTTTTCCATGGGGCAAACCATGATCTTTGCAATCGCTGGCCCGGCGACACGGTTGATGGGACTGGCTGAGACAGATCTTGGGCTCATTGTGTCTCTAGCCGCCGTTACCTACACCATCGCCGTGCCAGTCTGGGGACGGCTGAGCGACAGGGTCGGGCGCGTTGCCGTCATCTATATCGGGCTCATCGCCTATGCTGTGGCGACCATCGCGTTCGCCTATGTCATGCATCTTGGGATGACGGGTGTTCTGCTCGCTCCCCTCAGCTTGATACTGCTCATCGGTATTCGCATGAGCCTCACGATTGGTTCTGGTGGGGTGCATCCAGGTTCAACAGCCTTCATGGCAGATATTACCGAGAGTTCCAAAAGAGCAGCAGGTGTCGCCATGGTGGGAGCGGCCTTTGGCCTGGGTGCGGTATTGGGGCCTGTCCTGGCGGGCTTCCTATCAGTGTACGGACTTCTTTTCCCGCTCTATGCATCAGCGATCGCCGCCGGTGTCTTGGGAATTGTCATTGCCATCAAGGTGCCAGAACCGCAGCGGACAAAAACCAAAGATGCAAGCCGGATGCCCATCCTCGATCCACGGGTTCGGTCCTTTTTCATGCTGGGCATCATTGCCTTCACGAGCATCGCTATCATTCAGCAGACCAGTGCTTTCTATTTCATGGACCGGTTTGATCTCAGTCCAGAGGCGACGGCGCGGAATGTCGGGATTTCTATCGGTTGCATGTCCCTTGCGATGATGGCGGTGCAGGCCGGATTGATTCAAATAGTGAAGATTTCACCCAAAAACATGTTGCTCATCGGTTTTGCCGCGACGGCTGTTGGGCTGACATTGGTGCTTTGGGCACCATCTCTCGCCTTTACCTATGCTGCATATGCAGTCATTGGCATTGGGGGAGGATTGATCAATCCAGGCATTTTGGCCGGAGCATCTCTGCGGGTAAGCGCGGACCACCAAGGCGCTGTGGCGGGAGTGGTCGCGGCGGGTATGGGAGCAGGATACATCATAGGCCCCGTTCTTGGGACCTACCTGTTTTCGCTCAGCCTATTTTACCCCTTTGCTTTTGCCGCTGCTCTTTCGCTGGCCAGTGTTCTTGCCGCCCTGCTATTGAAAACTCAACCGAGCGCCTCCTAGCCAAGTCGCAGGGCAACCCTTGATACAATCCCTTGCGGTGGTGGGGTTTCAAATGGATCAGCTGCGTGGGCGTTCAATGGCGCTTGAAAGGCAGCCGGTGAGTGTCGACACTGCGCACAGAAGTGATCCATCAGAATGGAGAAACGAACGTGGCCGAGTTCAAACTAACGGGTGGTTGCCAATGTGGTGCTGTGAGATATGTGCTCACCGCGCAGCCGATCATGGCGTACGCCTGTCACTGCACTGAATGTCAGCGCATCTCAGCCAGTGCCTTCGCGACATCATGTGTCATCCTGCAGGATACGATGAACATCAAACAAGGCGATCTTAGTCGCATTGACTGGAAAGTTGAAAGTGGCGCCCATCGCTATGGTGAGTTCTGTAAGGCCTGCGGCGGCCGCATCCGCCATGGGAGCGAGCCATCGCAAGGCATCTATTCGCTGCGCGGCGGAACACTGGATGATCCGAAATGGGCGACCCCGGCCGCACACACCTGGCAATCAAGTGCCCTTGACTGGTTCACGCCGCCCGAAGACGCCCTGCTCTATGACGGCCAGCCAACAGATTATGGACCTATCGCCGAACGCTATGCTGAGCTGATAGCGCGTGAATAGGCGTGCGCCGTTCTAGGTGTTGAGGCATTCATAAGAAGCGGCCAACAGGCCCATGGCGCGCGGATCGCCCGCAAGATCAGGACCCATCTGGTTCATCACATAGGCAATGCCGACGCCAGCGGTGGGATCGCCCAATACAAATGATCCACCCCAACCGGAATGACCGATGGTCGCCTCATTAGGTCCGTAAAGAAGGCCGCCCACATTACGAAGAACACCTGCCCCCCAACTGCCAGGGAGACCGAGCACCAGGTCTTCATTGAAAATCTGCTCTTTGGAGAGCTTTTCTCGCGTCTCCGCGCTGATGAGTTTCTTGCCATTCAGTGTGCCGTCGGTCGCAACAGCGCCAAAAAGCTTGGCGAGCGCACTGGCGGACCCACGACCGCCTGCAGACGAAAGTTCTGCAGCGCGCCAGGCACGTGAATTGGGCGCCGTTGCGGAAGGCGCTGGGTTCGCAAAGGTCAATTTTTGAACGTCATTCAAGCCAGCTTCATCAAGCGACTGCGCATTCGCTGCCTCTATCATTTCGGCAATGCGAGGCTCTTCGCTTTCTCGCAGACCGATATGAAAGTCGATATCCCACGGGCCAGCAACCTCTTCACGGAAGAATTGACCAATGGTTTTGCCGGTGATGCGTTTGACTAGTTCGCCGGTTGGGAAGGCAAAGGTGAGTGCGTGATAGCCAGAGCGTGTACCGGGCTCCCAGAGCGGTTCCGCCGCTGCCATGCGTGCCGCCATGGCATCGTGATCATAAAGGTCTTCGGTCGTCAGGGGTTCGCGCACAGTAGAAACGCCGGATTGATGTGAGAGCACCTGACCGACAGTGAGTTGGTCTTTGCCGTGAGCGCCGAACTCCGGCCAGTATTTGGTGATCTTGTCATCATAGGAAAGCTGACCGCGTTCAACCAATAGAGCGAGGGTGAATGCTGCGACAGCTTTGGTCGTCGACCAGACATTAGGCAGCGTGTCCCGCTGCCAGTCCTTTGTTTTGGCAGCATCTGCATGGCCACCCCAGATGTCGACCAGATATTTCCCGTCTTTCCAGATGGCGAAGGAGGCACCAATGTCACCTGCGCTCGCAAAATTACTGGCGAAGGCGTCCCGCACCGCTTCAAATCCTGGTGCGATGTCTCCTTTGATGTCCAGCGTGGCTGCGTCTGACATGGTCTTCTCCCGGTTGTGTTTCTTGTTGGGAGAAGCCTAACGGTACTGGAGCCTTTCACGCAAAGAAAAACCCCGGCAGTCGCCCGCCGGGGTCTCATAAAAGCAATGTGCCTTAAAATTATTCAGCAGCGTCTGATTTGAACTGCGCGCTTTCAGTCGACTCACCCAGAGCCGTCGTTGAGCTTTCGCCGCCCGCAGCAGCCACAGAGACCATGTCGAAATAGCCTGTGCCAACTTCACGCTGGTGGCGTGTTGCTGTGTAGCCTGCATCTTCAGCAGCAAATTCTGCCTGCTGCAACTCGGAGTAGGCAGCCATGCCACGATCCCGATAGCCGGACGCGAGCTGGAACATGCCGTAATTGAGCTGATGGAAACCAGCAAGCGTAACGAACTGGTACTTGTAACCCATCGCTGCGATTTCTTTCTGGAACTTGGCGATTGTGTCCTTGTCCAGATTTGCTTCCCAGTTGAAGGAAGGTGAGCAATTGTACGCAAGCATCTGGTTAGGATGATCTTTGCGAACTTCATCAGCAAAACGCTGCGCATCATCAAGGTTAGGAACAGATGTTTCCCACCACAGAAGGTCAGCATATTTCGCGAACTCTTTACCGCGAGCAATACAATGATCAACGCCTGTACCGTCTTTCAGGCGGTAGAAGCCTTCTGGTGTCCGGCCAGCATCGAAGTCGATGAACGGATGATCCCGCTCGTCAACGTCAGACGTGATGAGCTTGGCAGATTCAGCATCTGTCCGAGCCATGATGAGCGTTGGTGTGCCCATAACGTCAGCAGCAAGACGTGCAGCGTTCAGGTTGCGCTCATGTGCTTTTGTCGGGATCAGAACCTTGCCGCCCAAGTGACCGCACTTCTTTTCAGAAGCAAGCTGGTCTTCGTAGTGAACGCCAGCAGCGCCCGCTTCGATGTAGGCTTTCATGATTTCAAAGCAGTTAAGTGGTCCGCCGAAACCAGCTTCCGCATCAGCAACGATGGGAACGAACCAATCGCGTGTTGCGCCACCTTCAGAATGCTCGATCTGGTCGGCACGCTGAAGTGTTTTGTTGATGCGCTTTGCAAGCTCAGGGCCCGCATTTGCAGGGTAGAGGCTCTGGTCGGGATACATGGCAGAAGCAGTGTTCGCATCTGCTGCAACCTGCCAACCTGACAGATAGATCGCTTTCAGACCGGCACGGACCATCTGCATGGCCTGGTTGCCAGAGAGCGCGCCAAGTGAGTGGATGTAATCTTC
>JAJFGY010000215.1 GCA_021775935.1 Alphaproteobacteria bacterium | reverse complement strand
CTTTTGCACGTGAATTGCCAACCAGTGGATGATCTGCCAACGCAGCAACGCGTTTTTCAAAAGTTGGCGACAGCCCGCGTACGCGATCGACGATATTGCGCTTTTCATAAATTTCGAGAGTTTTGCAGGCAACGGCAGCGGCAAGCGGGTGGGCTGTATAGGTGAAGCCGTGGCCAAACGTACCGATTTTTTTGGACTGTTCGAGCATGGCTTCATACATGTCTTCGCCAACGGTCACAGCCCCGATGGGCACATAGGCAGAAGAAAGTGCTTTTGCGACCGAAATTGAATCTGGCTTCAGGCCAAATGTCTCGGAGCCGAACATGTTGCCTGTCCGCCCAAAGCCACAGATCACTTCGTCCGCAATGACATAAATGTCGTACTTGTCGAGCACCGCATGGATTTTTGCGAAATAATCCGCAGGTGGGATGACGACGCCGCCTGCGCCCATAATGGGTTCTGCGATAAAAGCAGCGATTGTATCAGGGCCTTCCCGCTGAATCATGTCATCGAGGTTTTTTGCGAGCCGTGTCGTGAACTCTTCTTCGCTCTCGCCTAGTTCAGCGTAACGATAATAATGGGGGCAATCGGCGTGCAGGATACCTTCCAGCGGCAAGTCAAAATCTGCATGGTTGGCGGGCAGGCCGGTAAGGCTCGCTGAGGCAACCGTCACACCGTGATAGCCACGGATGCGCGAAATGATTTTCTTCTTCTTCGGCAACCCGCGCGCATTGTTATAGTACCAGACGAGCTTGATCTGCTGATCATTGGCTTCTGACCCAGATCCGCAGAAGAGAACTTTTGACGCATCATGGGGCGCAATCGCCTTGATGCGCTCAGCAAGCTCTGCCGCTTTCTCATGGGTTTTACCGCTAAACACGTGGGTGAAAGGCAATTGACCCATCTGCTCTGTTGCGGTGTCAATCAGCTCCTGTTCGGAATAGCCCAGCGACGTGCACCAGAGGCCTGCCATGCCCTCAATATAGTCATTGCCGTCCGTATCCCAGACCTTGATGCCTTCGCCTCGATCCAGAATGAGCGGACCCGTTTTTCGGAAAGCATCCAAATTTGTATAGGGGTGGATGACGGTTTCAATATCTCGGATGGCAGCATTGCTAAGCGTGGACATTTGGGTAGGGGTCCTGTCGGTTAAAATTTCTTGAGCTGTGTATCAGAAGTGGCCGCTTACGAGAAATCAGGAGGCGCGCGAAACCCACCAATGATCTCTTCAATCATCCCGGCCACCGCGATGGGTGTCTTATCCTCCAGATAGGGTCCAATAATCTGAACGCCAACCGGTAGACCTTCGTTTGTAAGACCGACGGGGGCGACAGAGGCTGGCAGATAGGACAGCACAGCAGGACCCGCCCAGATTAAAATATCCATGTAGTGGCGGTCTTTGCCGTTCACTTGGAGTTTTCTTTTACTCCAGCTCGGTGTGTGATCATGCGGGAAAGCAGGGCGCATTAGCGTAGGAGCCAGGACAACGTCCCAATCTCGATAGAAGGCTGCCCATTTAGCGCGGATCTGCTCTCGTTTCTCGTGCCAGGTCTGCCAGTCATTATGGCTCAATAATCCACCACGCGCCTGCAACACTTCGTGGGTCTTGTCATCAGGAGCCGCCTGGGCGATCAGTGTCCGCCATTTGTCGAGCACTTTAGGGGGCATCCCACGTGCTGTGACTGAATGCAGGAGCATCAGATAGCACTCTGTAATCTCCTCAAGGGTAAAGTCGGGCCTTGCGGCGAAATCCACTTTTGCACCGGCATCTTTCAGAGCGTTGGCCGCTTCTGTGATGAGGGCGGCGGATTGGGTATCAATCTCGCAATAGGGATCATCGAGCCAGACGGCAACACGCAGGTCTTTTGGCGATGTCGCACGGGCAGCTGGCAGCGTGAGATTCCATCCGGTGGCGGACGCTGGTTTGGGACCGGCGACGACATCAAGCAGCAGACCAAGGTCCGCCGCAGACAGTCCAAGCGGCCCCACAACGGAGAGGTCACTTTCAGACAGCGCGCCGGGAGGCCCTGGCAGGTGTCCCCGCTTGGATACAATGCCGTAGGTTGGCTTGTGCCCATAGACACCACAGAGATGTGCTGGCGTTCGAATAGACCCGCCAATATCGCTGCCAAGCTCAAGTGGCGTGAGACCGGCCGCCAGCGCGGCTGCAGCACCGCCCGAGGAGCCCCCGGGTCCGCAGGTGACATCCCAGGGATTGTTCGTGGTGCCATAGACGTCATTGTAAGTTTGCAGGTCACCCGACATGAACGGCACATTCGTTTTGCCGAAAATGACGGCACCCGCGTCCACAATGCGCTGGACGGCGTCGGCATTGGCGCTGGGCCGGTGGTCCTTCCACATGGGAGCACCGCCGACCGCAGGCATGC
The DNA here is from genome assembly GCA_021775935.1 of Alphaproteobacteria bacterium. Classification (GTDB taxonomy): domain Bacteria; phylum Pseudomonadota; class Alphaproteobacteria; order Parvibaculales; family Parvibaculaceae; genus Mf105b01. Next base: position 1,984 of record JAJFGY010000215.1, on the reverse strand, counting down.
CGGTAACTTCCAGAGCGTCCTTGATGGTCATGGGCAGTCCATGAAGTGGCCCCCAGATTTCACCCTTGGCGCGCGCCTCATCAGCCTGTTTGGCGCGTTTTGACGCGCCCTCGAAATTGGTCGCAACGACGGCGTTGATTTTGGGATTTTGGGTCTCTAACCGGCGCTGGAAGTGCTCTGTGAGCTCCGCAGAGCTTGCCTTGCCCTTTTCCATGGCGGCGAGCAGTGTGGATGCGGGCTTGTGGTGCCAATCGGTCATCTGGACCTCCCATTATCGTGTTTTTGTTGGGCAAGAGACTAGCCTTCTTGCCCTCGTCTGCAACCCGCAATTGGCCCTTTAATCCCAAGCGTTGTTTGGGACCGCGATAGTCTCTAAACTCCCTCCAAACGGCGAAAAGCCGACTTTTTAGAGGGAGAAAGCCATGCAGGGGCTGATGCAGGACTGGCCGCTTACGGTCATGAGCATTATTGATCACGCGAACAGGTTTCACGCCGAGCGCGAAATTGTCACCCGGACCGTCGAAGGGCCGATCCACCGGTGCAACTACGCAGATATCCACCTGCGGGCCCGCAAATGTGCCCAGGCGCTCCAAAAGCTCGGAATGAAGCAGGGTGATGTGATTGCGACCATGGCTTGGAACACCCACCGGCATATGGAAGCCTGGTACGGCATTATGGGAATGGGCGCTGTGTGTCACACGCTCAACCCGCGCCTCTTTGCAGAGCAGCTCACCTACATCATCAATCACGCCGAAGACCAGTTCATCTTCTTCGATACGACATTCGTACCGGTGATTGAAGCCGTCGCCGACACGCTGCCAAACGTGAAGGGATATGTGATCCTGACCGACAAGGAGCACATGCCGGAGACGTCGCTCAAGAACGTCCACTGCTACGAAGAAATTGTCGAAGCAGAAGATGGCAATTTTGACTGGGCAGACGTTGATGAGAATGACGCCTGCGGCCTTTGCTACACCAGTGGCACAACGGGCAATCCCAAGGGTGTTCTTTACTCACACCGTTCCAATGTGCTGCACGCGCTTGCCGCCAATGGGGCCGATGCGATGGGCATGCGTTCTGTCGACACGGTCCTGCCAGTTGTCCCGATGTTCCATGCCAATGCATGGGCGATCGCTTTTTCAGCGCCAGCAAGTGGTGCGAAGATTGTGATGCCCGGTGCTAATATGGATGGCGAGAGCATTTATGAGCTGCTCAGCGAGGAACGGGTTACCGTCACAGCGGCGGTGCCTACAGTGTGGCTCATGTTGTTGGGGCATTTGGAAGCAAACAAAGCCAAGCTGCCTGACCTGACCAAAGTGATTATCGGGGGTTCTGCCGCGCCTCGTTCAATGATCGAGACTTTTGAGCGCGATTATGATGTCACGGTGATGCACGCCTGGGGCATGACAGAAATGAGCCCGATGGGCACGCTGGGCTCCTTCAAGGCAGGCATGGAAACACTGCCGTTTGAAGAGCAGCTCGACATTAAGGTGAAACAGGGTCGGGCCATCTACACCGTTGAGATGAAGATCACAGACGATGATGGCAATGAATTGCCAAGCGATGGCGTGGCTTTTGGTCACTTGATGGTACGCGGTCCTGCAGTCGCTGGCGCCTACCTGAAAGGTGAGGGAGGCGAAATTCTGGACAAGGATGGCTGGTTTGATACCGGCGATGTCGCAACACTGGACCCGCTTGGTTTCATGCAGATCACCGACCGGGCAAAGGACGTGATCAAGTCTGGCGGCGAATGGATTTCTTCAATCGAGCTGGAAAATACCGCCATTGGACACCCAGATGTGGTGGAAGCGGCTGTGATCGGCATCCTTCATCCTAAGTGGGATGAGCGTCCTTTGCTGATTGTGATCGCAAAAGAGGGAAGCAATCTCACAAAGGAAAGCGTGCTGGGCTATATGGAGGGTAAAATCGCCAAATGGTGGATGCCCGACGATGTGGCATTTGTGGATGAAATCCCGCATACAGC
>JAJFGY010000214.1 GCA_021775935.1 Alphaproteobacteria bacterium | reverse complement strand
GGAACCTTGTCAGTACAGGGCATGCAGCCAATTGAACGGTAACCGTCTTTTACAAGCGGGTGCTTAGGCAACCGGTGTTCGGTCAGATATTGATTGAGTTCGTCCTCTCCCCAAAAGGAAAGCGGATTGATTTTAAAGCGGGTTTCAGCTCTTGGCTCAAGACCCTCAACAGCGCGCACCACCTCTTCTTCAATCGGGTCCATCATCGTTCGTGTCGAGGTTTGAAATCTCTTCCGCCCTGTTATCGAAGCTTTGAAGGAGGACAGCGCTCGCTCAAGCGGCAAGACCTTTCGCACAAAGCAGCACCCGTCAGGGTCCTGGTTCCAGAGGCCACCATTGGGGTCTTTAGCCTCCAGATCTGATGGCAGCGGACCAATCGCACGTAAATCAGTCAGACCAAGCTTCTCCTGGAGCCTGTCTCGGTAGCGCAGGGTCTCCCCAAAAAGCTTACCGGTGTTTAGAAAGATGACGGGAACGGTTGGGTCAATGTCTGCCACCATATGCAGCAGAACAGCCGACTCCGCCCCAAACGACGACACCACAGCAATCTCGCCAGGGAATTCATGCTTGATCAGGGCTTCAAGCAATGGCCCGCCCACAAGGCCTGCGTGTTTTTCACGCAGCTCCAACAACCGTGCCGATGACACCGTTTCCGTGTCCATCATTGCGGGGCGTCCTTGAGGTTCTTTCAGCTCTGCTACGCTCATGACAGCCATCCTTGTTTATCGATGAATAGATCAGTCTTTCGTGAAACCTCATCAAGAGGCAGGCCCTCGGCTCGCCAGCCCTGACGTAACTCCGCAACCGTATCCAGACGCCCAGCCCATTCAGCACCAAACAGTGTCTCCAAATAGCGTCTCAGTCTGCGTGCCAACCCAGGTGACTTCCCACCTGTTGAAATTGTGACAGTAAGATCTCCCCTACGCACCATAGAAGGCACGTGGAAGTCGCACAGAGGCTTCACATCCTCGATATTGACCAGGGCACCATGCGAACGCGCACGCTGTGCGAGATCCGCTCCCTCGGCTTCTGAAAGCCCTGCACCAAAGACCAGTGAGGCACGCGAGAGATCTGCATCTACCGGGCGACCACCAACCAACCGATCTCCTGCAAGCTCCGCCAGTTCCCCCGATGATGAACGGCTATAGACCTGAACAGAAGCTTTTGCCGTGTCCAACAGCTCTAACCGTCGCTGAGCCAGGTCCCCCTCGCCCACAAGAACAATCGAGCCAGCGCTAACATCGAAAACGATGGGCAGCATATGGTCTACCTCTCATACAACCACCCATAAGGTGGGGCTTATTGTCCACAGAGATAGGCTGGAATTTTCCAAATTTCAACTAAGAAACGTGAAATAGATTATACAACACTAATATAGTGTAGTTATATAACACGAATTTGGCCAAAAATCGCGTCAGAACGCAAGACATCCACTCATCGTTTAGGAGGATTGGCTGATTTTCTCGGTCACGGAAACGGAAATCCTGTCTTCATTGACAATGATCTCGCCCCGCGCAATCGCCACATTGTTGGCCATCAGCCAGACTTCGTCATCCTGGTGGGCATCCAGTTCGATAACAGCGCCCCGCCCCATCTTCAAAAGCTGGTTGATTGGCATTTTCGATCGCCCTATGACGACTGACAGCTCAACATAAACTTTCTCGACAGCGTTCACTGATACGATTCCCACTCAGACAAGCAAACGACCGGTCACCCGGTCAGGTTTAGATCAAGAGGCAGCTTTTCATGCTAGAGTTAGCGCATGGTTAATTCCCAGAATACAGCCAAAAAGGTGACGACAAAGGTGACGGCTCGGCCTCTTGAGTGGATCATCTCTGACACTGTGGTCCCCTATGCTCAGGCGCTTGCATTTATGGAGAACCGTGCGGCCGAAATTGCTGAGGGAACCGCCACCGAATGTGTTTGGCTGCTGGAGCACCCGCCAACCTACACAGCTGGGACCAGCGCCAAATCAGAGGACCTGCTGACACCTGACCGCTTCCCTGTGTTTGAGACGGGTCGCGGCGGCCAATACACCTACCACGGACCTGGGCAGCGGGTTGGATACGTCATGCTCGACCTGAAGGCACGCGGTCCCGACGTGCGCGGCTTTGTCCACAATCTGGAGGAATGGCTTATACAGACCCTTGCCGCTTTTAACGTGAAGGGCGAGCGCCGGGAGGACCGTGTCGGCGTCTGGGTGAGCCGGCCCGATTTGGGCCCCACCAGAGAAGACAAGATCGCGGCCATCGGTGTACGTGTTCGCAAATGGGTGACTTTTCATGGTGTCAGCCTCAATATCGACCCGGACTTGGAGCATTTTTCTGGGATTGTGCCCTGCGGGGTCTCAGAGCATGGGGTGACAAGTTTAGAGGATCTGGGTCATATCGCCTCGTCTGCAGAGGTCGATATCGCGATGAAGCGGACTTTCGAAGAGATCTTTCAAAGCGCTTCGTAGCGCACGCGGCCTGCAATCAACACACCGCCAATGCCCAGCGCGATCGAGGCAAACCAGAAGAAGCCGCCGAGCACCGGTACGCCTGCGCCTGCCCACAACACTATTGAGCCCACAACAACGAGCGCCAGACGTCGTCCCGATCCATCACCAAATTCCAATCCGGTAAGATCAACCAGAAAGCCACCAATAATGATCGCGGCCGTCACCATGCCCACGCAAAAAACGATGCCATAGAGCACGATAAGCAGGAAAGCGAAGGGCAACCCCACAATTGTGAACGCCGCAAGGACTGCCACCAATGGCAATCCCAGCATCCAGACCAGACCGTAAAACACAGCAAGAGCTGGACTACCAACCGCAACAGCCCCGACATTCTCAGACCACAGAGGGGCGACAAAGACGAGAGCCCCGGCAAACAGCGCCAGGATGAGTGCGCCTGGCAAGGTTAGCTCAAGAACAACGGCGTCATCTCGTTCGTCCTGCCAACGACCTCGCCAGTCATCAGAAACCTCGGGAGCGGCCTGTCCGCCCTCGGAAAAAAAGTGGCTCTCAGTTTCCCCCTCAACACGGGCATCATTCGCAATGTCCGCAGCGGCGCGCGCATAGTAAGAGAGGTTTCCCTCAATCGCCGTGTCAGGACCGAGTACAAGATCAACGGCCCAGATGGAGACGTCCCCTTCAATCGGTCCATTCAGCAGAACAGATTGACCACGGATATCCAGGTCTCCGTCAACCACGCCATCAACAACAATGCGACGCCCGGCAAGCCAGGCGTCACCCTCCACGGTTACATCATCTGCAATGACAATAGAGTCGCCAGATGCCCGAAGATCACTCTCCACATCGTCCGAGACAACAATGTCGGCGCCCGCGAGAAACAGAGCTCCTTCGCTTTGCCACCGAACTGCAGTGTCCTCTGCCTGCGCCCTCCCCGGCAGCAGAAACAGCACCAGGAGAAGA
>JAJFGY010000213.1 GCA_021775935.1 Alphaproteobacteria bacterium | reverse complement strand
GGTGTGATGGTCAATTCATCAACACAGGCCTCCATGAAGGCAGTGTCATACCCCCAATGGGCTTTGGACCGGAGCGCCAGGGCGGTCAGTAACGTGGCATCTTCGTCTGTTGCAGGGCGAAGCAGGGGCTGGTCGCGCATGCTGCACTCCAATTCTGTTGGGCGTCTGGTTTCTCCATGCTAGCAAACAAGGGGTGAACAGGGCGAGGCCGATTCGATTAGTGAGAACGTAGAAAACCCCGAAGGCAAGTCGGTACGACAACGCTGGTCAGCCGCATGGCGTGTCTACACTGAACGCAATGTCCTGATCATTCTGCTGCTCGGGTTTTCTTCAGGTCTGCCTCTGGCACTGACCGGTTCAACCCTCTCACTCTGGATGGCAGACGAAGGGGTGGATCTCGGCACCATCGGGCTCTTTTCTCTTGTCGGCTTGCCCTACGTCCTGAAGTTCCTCTGGGCGCCCCTGATCGATGCGGCCCCCGTACCGTTTCTGACGCGCTGGCTTGGTCGCAGACGCGGCTGGCTTGTTGCCACGCAACTGGCTCTTCTGGTGGCCATTGGGGCGATGGGTTTAGTCGACCCTGTTTCCACACCATTATTGATGGCGCTTGCTGCGGTCATTGTTGCTGTGCTCTCTGCCACACAAGATATTGTGGTTGATGCATTCCGCGTCGAAACCCTGGGCGAAACAGAATACGCAGCGGGCATGGCGAACTATGTTGCTGCCTATAGGGTTGCCTTATTGGTCGCAGGCGCAGGGTCGGTTGCAGCGCTTGGAGTTTTTGAAGCATTGGGTGTTGCCTCATCCGCACTTTGGTCCTGGGCCTATGGCCTAATGGCGGTGCTCATGAGCGTCGGGCTTGCAGCCTCCCTCTTTGCAAAAGAGCCTGCCGACAGTGCGAGAGTGGAAGATCAGCGCAAGGCCCTTTCTTGGGGCGAGCGGTTCAATCACGCCGTTGTCAGTCCCTTTGCTGAGTTCATAACCAAACCCGGCTGGTTTCTGATCCTCTCCTTCGTGCTCTTGTTCAAGTTCGGAGATGCGTTTGCCGGTGCGATGGTCGCCCCGTTTGCAATTGATATTGGTTTTGAGAAAGCCATTTACGCTTATGTTGCAAACGGTGTTGGCCTGCCGGCGGCCCTCATAGGTGGCTTTGCCGGTGGGGTCCTCGGACGTATCATCAGTATGCGGATAGCCCTGTGGACAGCGGGCATCTTGCAGATGCTCTCGAACTTGGCCTTTTGTTGGCTGGCATGGGTTGGACCTGATCCAGGTGCTCTTGGGGTCACTGTCGGCATTGAAGCGTTTACCGGCGGTGCAGGCACAGTGATTTTTGTAGCCTATCTCTCCGGCCTTTGCTCCGCCCGCGAGTTTACGGCAACCCAGTTTGCATTGCTTTCCGCTTTGGCCGCTGTGGGGAGGACAGTCCTGTCGGCCAGTGCTGGCTTTGTCGCAGCATCGGTTGGCTGGGTGCCCTTTTTTCTGATCACGACACTGGCCGCCGTCCCCGGCCTATTGTTGCTGGTTTGGCTCGGTCACAAAAAACTGCTCGATGGGCATAATCCGTTGCGGTCAATCGGAAAACCTCAGGAAAATCAATGAGTTGAATGAGCCACACTGCGGTCATAATACAGGCCCACAAGGCGATGAGGCTTGCGAAACCTTGGCTGAACGGGCAAGGATGAGAGGAGCTGGTGGCCGGGGAGACCTTTCCTCGCCAGAAGTATGGAACCCGACGCACGTATGACCGACAGCACAACAAAAACAAAAACGACCGCGGCAAAAAACGCGGCCGCCGCAGGGCAGAGCGAGCGCTTTCCAGCAGGTCCGCTCAGCTTTGGGCGCCGGAAAAATCTCGAAGTGCGGCTGGCCAGTTCTGAGGAAGAAATCAGGGCAGCTCAGGCGCTGCGCTACCATGTCTTTTATGAAGAAATGTCTGCTGAAGCCGATGCGAAAACGTTGGAGAGCAAGCTGGATGCAGATCGCTTTGATACGTTCTGCGATCATCTTCTGGTCATTGATCATAATCTTGTTCCAGAAGGTTTGGAAGAAACACCCCCACTTGATGCTGTCGTTGGGTGTTATCGCTTGCTGCGACAGGATGTGGCAGAGACAAATGGCGGTTTTTATACAGCCAGTGAATTTGACATCGCGCCACTGTTAGAGCGAGCGGGGCCTGATGTTCGTTTTTTGGAACTCGGACGATCCTGTGTCCTGGAACCCTATCGCAACAAGCCAACCGTTGAGCTTCTGTGGCATGGCATCATGCACTATGTCGCGCACTACAATATGGACGTGATGCTGGGCTGTGCATCCTTTGAGACAACAGACCCGACCGTACTCGATATGCCGCTCTCCTACCTCTATCACGAGCATAAGACGCCAGAGGAATGGTACGTCCGGGCCCGCGATGAGCAATATGTGGAAATGAACCGGCTGCCCAAAGACAGTGTTGAACTGCGCCCGGCCCTCAGAGCGATGCCACCCATGATCAAAGGCTATATTCGCGCAGGTTGTTTCATTGGCGATGGGGCTGTAGTCGACACACAATTTGGCACGACAGACGTACTGATCCTGTTTCCGGTCTCAGAAATCAACGACCGCTATTCATCCAAGTTCAAAAAGAAATAGACCGCGCGTTACTCAACCGTAACGGTCACCACGTCGGAGAAGATGGGTGGATCGTGCGGCACGTGGTTCTGATCGCCGATGAGAAGCTGTAGCGTGTGCGTGCCAGGATCAAGCTCAACCACTGTTTCGGTTTGACCGCCACCAAAGTGGATATGGTTTTCATCTGCAGGAATGGAGAAGTCGAGATCCTCACCTTCCAGCATCGGTGTGTTGATGAGCAGGTGATGGTGGCCCGTTTTCTCTTTTTCAATTCCGGCCGGGGCAACCCCCATACCTTTGAGACCGAACACGACACTTAGCGGACTGCTGACTGTCGCGCCATCTTCAGGTGAGATGATGTAGACCTCAGCACCTTCAGGGGCAGGTGTCTCTCCGGCATGTGTGGGTCCGGCAGCAAAGGTAATCAGCAGGGCAGCGGTGGCGGCAATCAAACGCATGGAAACACTCCTCTATCTTCTATGTGTCCCATGACACCGCAAGCGCCCGCGCAACTCAAGTGTTTTAGCGGAGTTACCGAACAACCTTTGCGGTCTGATCAAGATCATAGGCTGCAATGGCGGCCATATTGACCAGATCAGAAACTGTAGCCCCCATATTGACGATCTGTACAGGCTTAGAGAGACCAGTCAGAAGCGGTCCCACAAGATCAGCCCCACCCAGTTCCTGCAGCATCTTGGTTGAGATTGAGGCGGAGTGAATGGCCGGCATGATGAGTACATTGGCGGGCTCTGTCAGACGACAGAACGGGTACATGGCCATGGCATCGCGGTTTAAGGCAACGTCTGCTGCCATCTCGCCGTCATATTCAAAGTCGACGCTGCGCCCATCCAAAATTTCGACCGCTTCGCGGCATTTTGTGGAGCGCTCTCCTGTTGGATGACCAAAGGTCGAATAGGCAAGCAGGGCAACGCGGGGCTCGTAGCCCAAACGGCGCGCGACTTCAGCAGACTGCACGGCAATGTCGGCAAGCTCTTCTGCTTCCGGCATATCATGTACATTCGTGTCGCCAATGAGAACGGTCCTGCCCCGTGAGATGATCATGGACAGACCCATGACACATTTTCCTGGCAGCGGATCAATAACCCGGCGTACTTCCGAGAGTGCCACGGCATAGTTCCGCGTAACGCCTGTGACCATCGCATCGGCGTCGCCCATCTCTACCATGGCAGCGCCGAACACATTGCGATCATTGTTCGCCATGCGCGTGCAGTCGCGCAGCAGGTAGCCCTTGCGCTGCAACTTCTTATAGAGGAACTCGCCATAGACCGGTGCCCGGTCGGACAGGCGGGAGTTGATGATCTGAAGGTCTGTGGAGGCATCGAGCCCGATGGACTTCATGGTCGTGCGAATAACTTCTTCGCGCCCGATCAGAATGGGGGTGCCAAGGCCATTGTCGCGGAAGCTCAGCGCTGCACGGATCACCCGTTCGTCTTCACCCTCGGCAAAGACAACACGTTTAGGGTCGCGGCGCACATTTTCATAAATCACCTGAAGCGAGCTGGCTGTCGGGTCAAGACGCGCTGACAATTCGTGCTTATACCCCTCCATATCGACGATGGGTTTGCGCGCGACACCGCTATCCATGGCCGCGCGGGCAACCGCAGGTGGGATCTCGCAGATCAACCGCGGATCAAAAGGTACGGGAATAATGTAGCCCGGTCCAAAGCGGGGGCGCTCACCTTGATAGGCAGCGGCAACTTCGTCCGGCACGTCTTCGCGGGCAAGTGCTGCAAGCGCTTCAGCGCAGGCAATTTTCATTTCTTCATTGATCGTGGTTGCACGCACATCCAATGCACCGCGGAAAATGTAAGGGAACCCCAGAACATTGTTCACCTGGTTGGGATAGTCCGAGCGTCCGGTGGCAACGATGGCATCGTCGCGAACGGCGGCAACTTCTTCCGGTGTGATTTCTGGATCAGGGTTGGCCATCGCAAAAATAATCGGCTGGTCGGCCATGCTGGCAACCATGGCCCCCGTCAACGCGCCCTGGACTGAAAGACCCAGGAATACATCTGCGCCTCGCACCGCATCTTCCAAAGTGCGATCATCCGTGACGGCGGCGTGCGCGCTCTTCCACTGGTTCATGCCTTCCGCGCGGCCCTGATAAATCACACCCTTTGTGTCGCAAAGAAGCGCGTTATCGTGGGGCAGACCCATGGCTTTGATGAGTTCAAGGCAGGCAATGCCCGCAGAGCCCGCACCGTTCACCACAACTTTAATGTCTCTAATGTCGCGGCCTGTCAGATGCAGGGCGTTGATGAGGCCTGCTGCCGTGATGATCGCCGTACCGTGCTGGTCATCATGGAAGACAGGAATGTTCATCATTTCTCGCAGGCGCTCTTCAATGATGAAACAGTCTGGTGCCTTGATATCTTCGAGATTGATGCCGCCGAAAGTGGGGCCGAGATAGCGCACAGCGCCCACAAACTCATCCACGTCTGTGGTATCAACTTCCAGGTCGATGGAATCCACGTCGGCAAATCGTTTGAAGAGGACGGCCTTGCCTTCCATCACAGGCTTGGAGGCGAGAGCGCCCAGATCACCCAGCCCCAAGATCGCCGTGCCGTTGGAAATGACGGCGACCATATTGCCTTTGGCCGTATAGTCATAGGCACAGTCAGGGGACTCTGCGATAGCGCGTACGGGCACCGCCACACCGGGCGAATAAGCCAGCGAGAGATCGCGTTGGGTCGCCATGGGTTTGGTGGGGATAATTTCCAGCTTGCCCGGTTTGCCGCGCGAGTGGAATCGCAGGGCTTCTTCGTCACTAAGCTGTCTTTTCTTTCCCATTTCGGGCCTTCCACGCAATAAATGATCTCAAACGGCGCGTAGGCGTACCGCATATTGCGTGGGCTGGCTAGCCCTGATTCGCATTTTCGCGCAGAAAGGGGAGGTTTTGGGCTGAAATCGGCCTTGTCGGTCTGGCAAGCAGCCATTACCCTCTTGTTTTGCGGGCTCCCCATATGACAAACCACTTTTTCTGGCGCGTTGAAAACGCGTGTTGGGCCGCGTGGCCGTCGGCTGAAAGCCAGGAGAGAGAGGGCTGGGTCTTCAGGTCTTCGGGAGGTGAGACGCGGCGGACAAATTCAGTCAACGCCACATCTGCCGCACTATCTGTCAAAGAGGTATTGCGCGCCGCCGGCACCCATTACGCCGAGCGAGGGATGCCGCTGCTTTTTCGCACCCTTTCTTTCCAGCCTGCCTTTGAAGAAGAGCTGACAGGCGCAGGCTTCTTTCCAGAGGGGGAGACATGCACCCTGCGGGCCGATTTGAGCGAAGCAGCGCCCCCTCAGGGTGCGTCAGTAGAGTCATACTCTAGACCATCTGCACAATGGATCGCAGACAAGCTCAGGCTGTCTCCGTCGGGCCCTGCTCAAGAGCGCGCTTACCGCTTAATGCTAAAAAATCTCAAGGTTCCAGTCAGATTTGCGCGTATCCCCCGTGACGGCGTGGGTGTTTCTCTCGCCTATGGCGCCATTGTAGATGGCATTCTGATTATTGAATCTGTGGTGACCGACCCGGATCATCGCGGACGGGGCCTGGCGCGAGATGTCGTCGGCGCTCTTATGGCCTGGGCCTATACCTGCGGCGCTGAGACATCCTGCCTGCAGGTGGTTGCTGACAATGCACCGGGTCACGCGCTCTATCGAAAGATTGGATTTGGAGTGGAGCTCTATCGCTACCAATATTGGCGAAGGCCCGCAGCAGGTTGATCTCAGAACTTAATGGAGACGCCTGTTTCAACGGCGTTTTCGTCTGCGATCTCACGGTTGCCGCCGCTAAGGGGTTCCTTGCGCGTATAGCCGAGTTTCAGATCAATCTGATTATTGACGTTGACTGTTGTGCCAGCGCCAAGCGAGGCATTTGTATCCGCCGCAAGGCCCGAACGCGATACCACTGGCGAGTTTTCCCGCTTTTCAACATCAGCGCCCAATTCCACATAGGGTTCAATATTGATCTGGTCTTCAGGCAGCTGCTGGGAGCCAAGGCCGATGCGCTGCCTGGCACCCACACCGCTGGCGCTTGCACTGATGTCCGGGTCCACCCCGTTTCGGTCAAGAAGAGTTGTCTCTTCCGGGCCGTCTTTGGGCGCTGCCACCCCTCTCTCCAGACCCTGATACGCATTAGAGTCGTACTCCAACGCATGTGTGGGGCTCAGATCGAGCACCAAAGGAGCTTCGTCGGCAAAAGCAGGGCCGTAGGCCAGGAGGCTCGCAATGAGGGGTAAAGAAAATCGGGCGGAAACTTTCATGGCCGCACTAAAGCGTCCGAATATGTCCACATTATGGATTTCCCTCTTTCTCGTTTCTGGGCACGTTTCCGATAATGCCCACATCTGATAGCTTGCCCTCCCATGAGCACCCCTGAAAAAACCAAAAAGCCGTCCAAGAAATCTGAAGACGCCGTCACGCCCATGATGGCGCAATATCTGGAATTGAAGGCCAGCCAGCAAGACAGTGTGCTCTTCTATCGCATGGGCGACTTCTATGAGCTTTTCTTTGACGATGCGGTGAAGGCCGCAGCAGCCCTCGACATCACGCTCACCAAACGTGGCAAACATCTGGGCGAAGACATTCCCATGTGTGGCGTGCCCGTTCATGCAGCCGACGCCTATCTCGAACGCCTGATCCGCAAGGGCTTCCGGGTTGCTGTGTGTGAGCAGACCGAAGATCCGGCGGAGGCCAAAAAGCGGGGCTCCAAATCCGTTGTCCGCCGCGAGGTCGTCCGCCTGGTGACACCGGGAACCCTGACCGAAGAGACACTTTTGGATGCCCGCGCGCACAACTATCTTGCCGCGATCGCGCGCACGGCTGCGGGCGGCGCGTTGGGTTTGGCCTACGCAGACGTTTCAACCGGTGATTTTTCGGTTACGGAAGTAAGTGCCGAAAATTTAGGCGCAGAGCTCGCGCGGCTTGAGGCCAGTGAACTGATTGTGCCCCAGGCATTGTTAGCCGACGAGCAGATCGCCTTCACGGTGTCGATGCAGAATGCTGTAACACCTTTGCCCGGCGAGCGTTTTGACTCCACCCGCGCTGAAAGACGCCTCAAAGAAACATTGAATGTCGGCGCTCTGGATGCCTTTGGTACGTTCTCCCGTGCAGAGCTTGGAGCCGCAGGTGCGCTTGTTGATTATCTCGATCTCACGCAAGTGGGGCAGATGCCGGCGCTCAAACCCCCAACCCATCTGGGGCAGGGTGTTGCCATGGCAATGGATGCCGCCACCCGCGCCAACCTGGAACTCACAAAGACCCTCGCCGGGGAAAAGCAGGGCTCGCTCCTTGCCACGATTGATCGCACGGTGACAGGTGCCGGGGCGCGGGAGCTGGGAAGCCGCTTAGCTGCCCCTCTCACCGATGTTGCAGCCATCCGGGCGCGCCAGGACGCGATCAGCTTTCTGTTGGATGCAGGCGATCTGCAAAGTGCGTTGCGTCGTGATCTCGCTGCAGCGCCGGATATGGCGCGGTCTCTGTCGCGGCTGTCCGTCGGACGGGGCGGCCCAAGAGACCTTGCCGCCATTCGGGATGGTCTGACGCAGGCGCACGAAATCGCAAGCCGCCTTCATCTCAGCAAGACGGACATTGAAGGACTGCCGGAGGAAATCGAGCGGTCACGTAAAGCGCTGGATGCCTGCGCTGCTGCGCTGAAAGACGAACTGGCGCGCGCGCTCGGCCTCGAACTGCCCCTCATGGCCCGTGATGGGGGCTTCGTTGCCAAAGGTTTTCATCCGCCCCTGGATGAAACGCGGCTCTTGCGAGATGAAAGCAGGCGGGTGATCGCAGGCCTGCAATCCAAATATGCTGATGAGACCGCCATCACGGCAATGAAGATCAAGCACAATAATGTGCTCGGCTATTTCATTGAGGTTGCCCCCCGCCACGCTGACGCGCTCATGTCAGCGCCTCTGAACGAGACCTACATTCACCGCCAGACGATGGCGAACGCTGTGCGTTTCACCACGCTGGAACTCTCGGAGCTTGCAGAGAAACAATCTCGCGCCGGCGCCCAGGCGCTTGAGATGGAGCTGGAAGTTTTTGCAAAGCTCGCAGAGCGCACTTTGGAAAACACAAAGGCGATTGCAGCGGCTGCTGACGCTCTTGCGGTGCTCGACGTGGCTGCGGGCTTGGCAGAGCTTGCCCAAGAGCAGCGCTGGACCCGGCCCCATGTGGATGGCTCGCTTGCATTTGAAATTGAAGGCGGGCGGCACCCGGTGGTCGAAGCAGCGCTCGAAAAAGCAGGTGAGGGACCTTTTGTCTCAAACAATTGCGACCTTTCAGCTGACCGCGACGCGGCCCGGCGTCTTTGGCTGCTGACCGGTCCCAACATGGCCGGTAAGTCGACCTATCTCCGTCAAAACGCCCTGATCGCAATTTTGGCCCAGATGGGGAGCTTCGTGCCGGCTACAAATGCCTCAATTGGCGTAGTTGACCGGCTCTTCTCACGCGTCGGCGCGGCAGATGATCTGGCTCGGGGCCGTTCTACCTTCATGGTGGAAATGATTGAGACCGCAGCGATCCTCAACCAGGCAGGCGCCCACGCACTCGTCATCCTGGATGAGATCGGGCGGGGCACAGCAACGTTTGACGGTCTCTCCATCGCCTGGGCAGCGGTGGAGCATCTCCATGAAGTGAACAAATGCCGATCCCTCTTTGCCACCCACTATCACGAGCTTACGGCGCTGAACGAAAAACTGCCCCATCTCGCCAATGCGACGATGAAGGTGAAGGAGTGGCAGGGGGATGTGGTCTTCCTCCACGAAGTGGCATCAGGTGCAGCCGATCGCTCCTACGGCATCCAGGTGGCAAAACTCGCAGGCCTACCTCCCGCCGTCATTGAGCGCGCCCATGCCGTGCTGGCAGCTCTTGAAGAAGGGTCTGAAAGCAGAGGGGCAGCAACCCTGATTGACGACCTGCCCCTTTTCTCCGCAGCACCAAGGTCGCA
>JAJFGY010000212.1 GCA_021775935.1 Alphaproteobacteria bacterium | reverse complement strand
TCATTATCCTTCGTGCGTGAAAACATACCTACCTGCCTCAATGAACTTTGATGGATCCCTGATCTGGTCGTCGAACCACACTTCATAGTGAAGGTGCGGACCACTTGATCGACCAGAAGATCCAACTTTTCCGATCAAATCCTGAAAACCCACTTCTTGACCAGCAGTGACGCTGATCTTGTTGAGGTGAGCGTAGCGAGTGCGAAATCCATTCCCATGGTCAATTTCGACCATGCGGCCATAGGGTCCGCGCCTTTCTGCATAGGTGACCACACCGGGGGCAGGTGCGTAAACAAGAGTGTTGTAAGGCGCGGCCATATCATACCCGGAATGGAAGGCCATACGGCCTTTGAACGGGTCCATCCGCGGGCCGAAATTACTCGTAATCCGGTAATTCTCCAGCGGTGAAGCCAACGGCAAAAGGCCCACAGTAAAATTCAACGCGGCAAGCCGATCGAGATTTTGGGCAACACGCTGGATCTGTCGATTGAACGATGTTGCTGTGCCACCGCCTGCCAGGCCGTCACCGCCGACAAGGTCAATGTAGGGACCACCGCTTGCAACACCGTCAGCGTCAACCCGTTCCATGAATTCTTCCGGAGACGTGACGCCGGTCATCGCAATGACATGCTCTAGTTCGCGGATCTCACTATCGGTTGTTTCTTCCATGGCATTGATCAGGCTCTGCTGCGATTGATCAAGGCTGGAGAGACGGGTGTCCAGATCGAAACTCGGATCACTGCCAAAAACAGACCCGCGCAGGAGGCCACCAAACATCATCGGTGTATCGCCTGAGAGAACGCTAAAAAGACTTGTTGATTGGTCGCTGGTGCCAAGGGTTGTGACAGTCTCGGAGCGAGAGACACGTGGCGCGCCCGGTGCTTCGGATAGTGACATCATCACGTTGTTGCTGCGTCCATTGCTCGACCCGCTCTGTTGGGTCTCTGCGATGCGCGCCCGCAATGTATTGAGTGTTTGAACCGCCGCCTCACGATGGCTTAGAACATCGGCGATTTGCTCGTGCTTGGCTTCAAGTTCCTGGGTGGTCGCAATGAAGCGCTCCTGCGCCAGGATCAATTGGCCGTTCAGGTCATCATAAGAGGCCTGCATCTGCGCGATGCGTTCTTCGTAGGCGGCCTGAACTTTGACGAACTGCCGGTCTTTCGACGCGATGATCTGTTCTTTAAAAACGACGTTCACGGATGTGAAAGCGACCCACGACAAAAAGCCGACCGCGATGGCCGCCATGCCGATCTGCGCGATCGGTGAAAGTGAGATGAACTGCACATGCCCATGGCTTCGCAGATATATCTGACGCTCGGCATACAGGTGGGCGACTACTACGCGCGCCCGATCCATCAATCTTGCGATGGTGTCAATCATGCCCCTCTACAACCCCTCGTAACCCACAGGCAAACTAGGACGTGATTTCATCCTATATTGACAAAGATTTCAACAGACGGACCTTAACATATCGTATTAACCTTAAAGCCAACGCGACAAAAATGTGATTTCCGCCTCCAAATCCTTCAGCGAAATTGAGATTCTCAACCTTGGGACTATCCGGTCGAGGTGGCTCTGCCCCCGGACGGGTCTCAGGTCTCCACACGCGGGTCTTTTGGCCGATCGGCGAGGGGTTCATAAAGCGCTGGATCGAGCCCCGCAGCGGCACGGGCGGCATCGTTGAAGGGGCGTTTCAAATCACCCCTGAAGTAACGGCGGACCAGATCGTGAAAGGTCGCTTCGGCATCAAGCCCCCGAGCGCTGATTTCTGAGGAAAACCAGCGGCTTCCCGCCGCAACATGCCCTTTTTCATCTTCATAGATGATGGTCAGAATATCAGCACTTTCCTGATCGCCAACCCGGATGAGTTTCTCGATCATCGCAGGGGTCACGTCCAATCCACGGGCTTCCAGCACCATGGGCACGACGGCAAGCCGGGCCAAAAAATCGTTTCGTGTCGAGAAGGCGGCATCCCAAAGCCCGTCATGGGCTGGCAGGTCGCCATAGGTGCCCGACAGGACCTGAAGACGAGCGTTTAAGAGGTTGAAATGCTTGCCTTCTTCCGCTCCAACCTGGACCCAATCAGAGACAAATTCGCGGGGCTGCCCCGGGCCAAAACGCGCCACCATGTCGAAGGCGAGATCGATCGCATTCAGTTCAATATGCGCAAGAGAGTGCAACAGTGCGAAGCGACCTTTTTCTCCGCCGGCCCGGCGCCTCGGCATATCGCGAGGCAGGAGAAGTTCTGGTCGCGCAGGACGTGCCGGGCGGTCGGGCACCTGTGCCGCATTTGCCCCATCTGGCCTGCCAAAATTGTGGGAGAGGGCGCCTGCCAACCACGCAGCACCAACTTCCTGGGCAAGAGCGGCTTTAGCAGACGCATCCCCTGTTTGCAGGACCGCAATTGCAGCCTCGCCAATGGATGCGGTCTTGGGCGGCGTGAATTCCCGGTCGGTCAAAGTGCCTGGGCCGCCTCAAGAACGTCGTCTGCATGGCCTTTGACCCGCACTTTTGGCCAAATTCGAGCGATTTTGCCCTCGGCATCTATCAGGATTGTGGAGCGGACGATGCCCATGAAGACTTTTCCGTAGAGCTTTTTCTCCTGCCACACGCCATATTTTTCGAGCATGGCGCCGCTTTCGTCTGATGCCAGCGTGATCGTCAGGTCATGTTTGGCTTTGAATTTGTCGTGCCGCTCAACGCTGTCCTTGGAGACCCCGATAACAACTGTGTTTGCCTTCTCGAAGGCCGCTTTGTGACCCGAAAAATCGATGGCTTCCGTGGTGCAGCCTGGCGTCATGTCCTTTGGATAGAAGTAGAGCACAACGTTTTGACCTTTCAGGTCTGCCAGCCGGATTTTGCCGCCGCTGTCTGTGGGCAAGGAAAAGGCAGGGGCCTTCAGGCCTTCCTTAAGCTCTTTTGCCATATCAAAGGGTCTTTCTTGTTAAACGAGCGAGATTTTCAGTCATCAGACCTCTTCTGCTCCACACGATGGGTTTTCTCGCCAGAAACTAGCTGAATTTGAGATATTTCAACACCTTGGTGCCACATTTATGAGACATCTAGGCGGAGAGTCGATAGGGACCTTAGACCCGGGATGTTCGAAGGGGGCGGGCAGAGTTTCGGTGCTCAGAGATCGCGAGCAACCAAGTCTGCGGGCGACTTGCATAGGATAAAGGCAGCAGAAGAAGTGATCCGACCGGTGGTCAAATATGGATTGGAAGCGCTCGGCGTCCTTGTGACTGCCGTGACGGTTCTGCTGGGGCTTTTGGTCTGGCGTCTGGCCGCTGGACCGGTGCCGCTGAGCTTCCTGAATGAGACCATCCTGGAACAGGCCAATGCTGAATTGCAGCAGGGCTCACTGACACTCCAGGACACCATGCTCCTGTGGGTCCCCGAAGACCGGCAGTTGGTTATCAGTCTGTTGGGGGCGGAGCTGTCCGATGCAGCCGGAGACCCGGTTGTCAGCATTCCTGAAATTCGCATTGACCTGCGCGCAAGATCTTTACTTGGCGGCAGCGTGGCCCTGCAAAATGTTGAGCTGGTGGGCGTAAGTGCCGCTGTCGTGCGCAGGCCAGATACCGGTGTGCAATTGGCGCTGGCTGACAATCCCGATGACACCGAAGCGCTGATCGGTCTCGAAGAGCTCATGACCCAATTGGCGGCACCTCCGGCAGATGATGGGCTGCTGGGAGAGTTGCAGTCGTTTGGCATGCGCAATGCCTCCCTCCGCTTTATCGACAAAGTAAACGATGTGGAGTGGAAGACCGATGACGCCACGCTCGTCTTGAGCAGAAGTACCGACGGTGTTTCGGCCTTTCTCGATGCAGAACTTGTTGCAGGTGAAGCGGTTCTGGATCTGGAAATGTTGGGCAATGCGCCTGCTGGCGCAGATGAGGTTGTCTTTCAGGCAAAGGGGAGCGGTTTTGTACCAGCTGCTCTTGCACGAAATGCCGCCATGTTCTCTGATCTTTCATTACTCGACGCGCCGGTGTCTGGCGGCGGCACAATTACAATTGGCAAGAACGGTGTTTGGTTGGGCGCTGAGCTTGATCTCACTGTTGGCGCGGGAACAGCCGTCCTCCCTGATGGGCGTGCCCCAATTGAGATCGATGGCGCCACAGCAGAACTGACCCTTGATCCCGCAGAGAACGTGTTGCTTCTCAAGCGTCTGGATTTTAAGGCTGGCAACAATGCCGGCACGTTGAGTGGCAACGCTGTCTATGATCAGCCGGAGGGATTCCATATTTCCGGAGCAACCGTCGCTCTAAATGCGACGGACCTTCTGCTTGACATTGAAGGGTTCACAGATGGCATCGCAGATGTGGATGCAATCGCGTTTAGTGGCCGGTTGGACTTTGACAATCTCGCGGCAGATATCAGCTCGCTCACAGTTCGGGTTGGAGAGGGCACCTTGGCATTGTCTGGCCGCATTGCCGACCACCCAGAATCTCCCGTCATCTTTGCACAAGGGGAGGCCTCCAATATTGAGGCAAACCGGCTGAAGGACATCTGGCCAAAACCGCTCGCAAAGGGTGCGCGCGAATGGTTTGCCGAAAATGTGAGTTCGGGAACCATTGAAAGTGCCAGGATCAACTTGGATTTAGCAGGCGGCATGATTGCGGCCGCTGACAGGCACGAGAAATTGCCGGATCAGGCACTTGACCTTGAATTCAAAATGTCTGGCGCAACCGTTCAATATCTGGGCGACCTGCCGCCTCTGCGCCGTGTAAGCGGTCGCGGCGTTCTGAAGGGTGACCGGTTCGATGCCTGGGTGGACCGCGCCTATATTGATGTGGCAAATGACCGACTGCAGATCAATTCCGGGCACTTCGCCGCCACAGCGCTTCACATTATTGGCGGGCCGGGCGAAATTGAAATGAATGTGGCGGGTTCTACCTCAGCCGTGCTGGCTCTGCTCGACCACGAACCTTTAGGGTTCATCTCCCGCTTCGGCATGGACCCCGCCATTGTTGCAGGACATGGGGAGGTGCAGGCGTCACTGACCCTGCCACTGGCCAAAGACGTCACAATGGACGATGTCGGCTTTTCGGGCAGGGCGGTCGCCCGGGACGTGGGCCTGCCCAATGTGATTGATGGCGTGTCCATTGATGGCGGCGAACTGATCATCCAGGTTGAACGTCAGGGCCTGGAGGCAGAGGGGCCGATCACCCTGAACGGTGTTCCGGTAAACTTGGCCTGGACGGAAACGTTTGAGAGCGGAAGTGAGCCATCAAGCGTATTTCGGCTTAGAAGCACCACCAATGATGCTGAGCGCGATGCGCTGGGGCTGAAGATCAGCTCGATCGTCAATGGACCGGTCATATCAGACGTTACTGTCAGAGGCTCAGGCCCCGATCTTATCGATGGCACGGTGGCCGTCGAACTGACAGACGCGGTCTTGAAACAAGAAACGATCTTGTGGTCAAAGCCTGCGGGCTCTCAGGCTCAGGGGCGCTTCAATCTTGTCTTTGAACCTGAGGGAAAGGTCCGGCTCAACGCGATTGCTATCGTCGGGGCAGAAATTGATCTGAACGGAACAGTTCTGCTCGATGATAAGGGGGATGTGCTGGAAGTGGTGCTGCCCCGTGCTCGCCTTGGATCAGAGACCGAGGCCCGCTTCCACGCAACGCGTCTGGAAAATGGTGTGTTGGAAATGCATGCAGAAGGACCGAAGTTTGATGCGCGGGGCGTCCTGACCAACCTGTTCTCCGGCAAGGCAGCACCCGTCAGCGCTGCTGAACCTGTCGCTGTGCTGCAGGAAACCGATGGGATAGAGATCGCTGAACTTCCAGCCATCGCGGTGGAAGAAGAGACGAATATCTCGCTCACAGCGCGCTTCCCGTCCACTCTTGCCCATGGCGATGTGCGCGCGTCAAATGTTGATGTGGACGTTTTGATCCTGAAGGGAGAGACCCAGCGACTGGTGGTCTCAGGTGACTTTGGGGAAAACACCAAGCTGTTGGCGACAATCACCCCCACGCCAGAGGGGCGCAGAGTTCTGGCGGCCAAGTCAAACGATGCAGGCAGTGTGCTCCGCGGAATTGATTTCTATGAGAGCATGCGCGGCGGCTTGCTCAATCTCACAGGAACGTTTGACGACATGGTTCCCGGTGGTCCCCTGAACGGGCACGTTGAGGTTGATGATTTTCGCATTGTGAACGCGCCGCTGTTGGCAAACTTGCTGACCGTAGGCTCATTGACCGGCATTGGTGACACGCTGCAGGGAGAAGGCATTCGATTTGTAAAACTCGACATGCCGTTTCAGATGACGACAGAGCGCTTCAACGTTCTCGACGCGCGAATGAGCGGACCGGCAATAGGTCTCACCATCAAAGGGCAGGTAGGCCGTGCAGCAGGTGTTTTTGATCTGAACGGCACCATCGTTCCTGCCTACACACTCAACTCTGCGTTGGGGGCGGTGCCAATTCTCGGCGACATTCTCGTGGGTCGTGATGGTGAGGGAATTTTCGCAGCGACATATGCCATGCGAGGCACAACCGACAAGCCGGTCATCACGGTCAATCCGTTGGCGGCATTGGCTCCAGGCTTCCTGCGCCGAATCTTTGAGTTCGGCGACACAATGGCACCGGAAGCACCACCACCGACAACCGCAGAAAATGGGGCATCGCCGGTACCCCCTGCACAGCCGCAGCCCTAAATTTGGTTATCGGGGAAATTCAGGCCTAAGATGACGCTATCGTCATTTCTGAATGTTGTTCTTGGAGGAGGAAACGTTCGATGTCTGATACCCAAAAAAGCATGACCATTGACCCGGCTTATGATGCCGTGGCGCCTGATGACTTTCCCGCAATGATGGAAGTTGATCGATATGGCAGTCGGTCGACCGCGTTCGACAAAATCATCTCCGCGACCCACGATCATTTCTGGGACCCGCTTGATCCAAAATATATCGACTTCTCCTCCCCCTGGGATTTGGAGAAGGACATGTTGATATCTGAAGACATGAACCTGGAACTGCGCACAGCGGTGTCAGACAAGTTGAACCAGGATCAGAAAGTCTTCCTCGTCAACGAAAGTGTGCGTTGGACGATGTCGTCCATTCTGCACGGGGAGCAGGGCGCCTTAAACCTGTCTGCCTCTCTCTGTCACATTATGAAAGATCCGGGCGCGCAGGAATATGCGGCCAATCAAACCCGTGAAGAAGCGCGCCACGTGACAGGCTTTTCACAGTACATCAAGGCGCGCTGGGGCACGCCAACACCCTGTGGCGAAGTGCTGGAGAAACTCCTGGTCGAGCTTGTGGGTACGCCCGTGGTTTGGAAAAAACTGGTCGGCATGCAGATGGTGCTTGAAGGTCTCGCCATGGGAACCTTCGCGAGCTTCTATTCAAACGCGCAGGACCCGCTTCTCACCCGCCTCATGCAGCTCGTTATGACCGATGAAGCGTTCCACCATAAATTCGGGAAAATTTGGGCCGATCGCACCGTGCCAAACCTGCCTGAAGCTGAGCGGGACATGATTGAGGATTGGGCGTTGGAGGTCTTTATGATGCTCTTCCGCAATTCCAGCGGCCCTGAGCAGAAGAAAGACATGTATGCCAAGATTGGTCTTGAGTGGCAGTGGGTACAGAGCGCCCTCATGGAAGCCATGGGCGACAAAGAAGCGCGCCGCCAGATGCGCAAGTCCACCAGCATCTTCCGCACTTTGATTAAGACGTTGCTGAAGGCCGGCATCATCACAGAACGCACCGCACCGCATTACGCCGCCTATGTAGACATGCAGGAGCTCTACAGCGAAGGCGATCGCATGGTCGGCGACGATATTGCCGAAGAAGGTATTCGGTACCTGAAAGAGATCAATGGCGGAGATGGCAAAGACGCGATCTTCGCTCTTTCAGGAACAGCAGCTGAGTAGGTCAGCGAATTGTCACTGAGCATTCTAAGGAGTGCTCCAAATGTCACCCCGGGCTTGGCCCGGGGTCTATTGGGCTCGTCAGCTCTGTAGGGGTCCCGGATTAAATCCGGGATGACAGTTGCGGTGTCAATCTAAGCCGAGTATTCAATTTGTTCAGGTCTATACATCGCCTAAAAGGCAGAAGGGATTTTTATGATTGTCGTTGTTTCCCAGCACACCGGTGCGAGAAATTAGCGCAGAGGAGTTTCAACTTTTTGGCGACGAGGTCCCAGGGGCCTGCGCGTGCTGAAATGGTGTGCGCTCGTCTTTGCCCTGCACCGGTTCGATTTCCGAACTCTGCCATCTCTGAAAAGAGACGCCGTTTCGGATTGTTTTTCTCCGCCGCGCACGTTCTGCCGCGGGCGGAAACTGGTGAACCAAAATGACAATTCAAATCTCTGAGCTGGCTGATTATGGCTGGAGCAATTTTTTTACAAGCCAACTTGAAGAAGGCGATATGGACGCCTTCATCCCCGCCCGTGTGAAATCTGTTCATAGGGGGCAGATCCATGTCATCGGTGTGGATCTCGATCGCATGACGGTGCCCTACATCTCTAAGGATGGAGAGGGCGCGCAGGCAACAGTCGGTGACTGGCTGCTGCTGGAACCTGAGACCTATCGGCCCAAGACCCTTCTGGACCGTAAAAGTATCTTTAAGCGGAAGGCTGTTGGCTCTCATCGCGGTGAACAGCTGATCGCTGCCAATGTCGACACACTCTTCATTGTTGCGTCGTGCAATTTCGACTTCAATCTCGCGCGTCTGGAACGCTACATGTCTCTGGCCCATGAGGCACAGGTTACGCCGGTCATCATCTTGACCAAAGCAGACCTGGTCGATGACCCAGAAGAGTTTCGCCAGGCCGTTTCGGGACTGCATGCCAATCTTGTGGTTGAGCTGGTCGATGCCCGCGAGGCGACGTCCACAAAGTGCCTTGAGCCCTGGTGTGGCCTGGGGCAGACCGTCGCTTTTGTCGGGTCATCGGGTGTGGGCAAGTCGACCCTTATCAACACGCTCATCGGCACCAATGACATCGCAACCCGGGATGTGCGGGTAGATGATTCCAAAGGGCGCCATACGACAACCGGTCGAACACTTCATAGGTTGCCGGACGGCGGCTGGCTTATCGATACGCCGGGCATGCGCGAACTTCAGCTCACAGAAGTTGAAGATGGCATCAAGGAAGTTTTTGCCGACATTGTGGAGATCGCGGCGGGCTGCAAGTTCAGCGATTGCCAGCATGCGCAAGAGCCGGGCTGCGCGGTGCGTGAAGCAATCGAAACAGGCACGCTGGAGGCCGCGCGCCTGAAGCGCTGGCGAAAACTCGCGGCGGAGGAAATGCACAATACGGCGAATCTGGCTCAGCGCCGGTCAAAGGACCGCAATTTTGGTAAAATGATCAAACGCGCCAAGAAAGACAAAGACCACTGGCGCGATGAGTAAGGGCCGAGCGAAGGCGCATTCACCATCCACCACGCAAGTGTCATTGCCGGACTTGTTCCGGCAATCCAGGGTTCCCTACAGAAGTGGCGCTTGTAGCCCCTGAACCCTCGGGTCAAGCCCGAGCATGACACTAAATGTGGGGAACGGAGTTACCCAGCACTCTCGTCCCAATACATGGCTTCAATCTTGTGGCCATCCAGGTCATAGAGAAAACAGCCGTAATAGCCGGCGCCATAATCGCTGCGAAGGCCGGGCGCGCCGTCATCTTTTGCACCGGCAGCGAGAGCGGCTTTGTAAAATTCATCCACCTGGGCGTTTGAGGCAGCGAAAAAGCTGAAATGCACACCATTGGCAGTCTGGGCTGTTTTGCCATTGTGCGGCGTCTGCACCCAGAACTCCGGGAACAGTTTGCCATAAGCGACAGCACCGGGATGTTCCATGATGCGTTTTGCACCAATCGTTGCCATAACCGTGTCGTAAAAGGCGGTGGCTTCATCAAACTTGTTCGTGCCCACGGACACGTGAGACATGATGCTGGGGTTTTCGTCGGCCATGAGCGTCTCCTCCTATTTTGTCATCGCGCACTCTCTTGTGCGCTGGAAGAAGATAGGGAGTATTTTTCTTGAGCGCACTAAAGGTGATGATGCATCCTGACATTAACTGTCAGCAGATGCTGATTTATATATGGAGTTGGCAAAAATCTTGGAGTTAGAGGGATGAAAGTTAGGAAGCTGTTGAAGGGGCATTACAGAAGGGAGCATTGCGTACCAACCAAAGTGCTTCTCCCGTTGGTTGTCGAAGCGCTCAAAAAGGAACCTGGCGGCGCTACTCTGGAATTGCGCGCCAAGAGTTTGGAGCGGCTTATCAAGGGATGCTGCCGGGTTGCTTACATTACCAAAGATGAG
>JAJFGY010000211.1 GCA_021775935.1 Alphaproteobacteria bacterium | reverse complement strand
AATCTGAAAAAAGACAATGCAGATGCCTGATCGGCCTAAGGTCCACCCACGGTTTAACAAGGAAGGTCTGCGCTCATCGATCGATCGCATCCGCAACCACGATGCCAGTGGCGATCCTCAAATCACGGCTGACGCCAAGTTTCTGGTGGATGAATTGCCTGACCTTGTCTCATGGCTGGAAGGTGAGATCCGCCGTCGCGACGTGTTGCTGACCGAGGCCCATGAGACCTACAGCGCCACCATCACTCAGCTGGAGCTTGAAATGGCGACCTACCACCGCACACAAGAGCGGTTACAAGCCGAAGCTGCTGACCAGCATGATCAGGATATGAGTGCCATTACGGCGCGCCTCTGACGTTTTGCGTCGCCGACGCCTTCCCTTTTCACACCACAAAACAATGAAACGCCCGACCCCATTGGGTCGCAGGCGCCAGACTCGCATGGGAGGCAAAAACTACCGAAAAACTACCGAGTTCCCTGTCGCAGCCAGTAGCAGCCCGCAGTTTTCTGCGGTTCTCTGTGAACCATCAATGGGTAGTTTTTGGGCCCGAAAGCCGCCAGTTTTCGCGCTAAGCCATTGAAAATGTTATGGTAGCGGAGGAGAGACTTGAACTCCCGACACGCGGATTATGATTCCGCTGCTCTAACCAGCTGAGCTACTCCGCCCCAAAGGGGTTCCGCACCAGGGGCTCCTGGAGGCCTGCTAAAAATAGCTGGCGAACGGTCGAAACCGCCCGGAAAGTCAGGGGATATAAGGGGCCAGAGGCCTCTCTGTCAAGGAAGACCGTCAGGTGGGACCTGAGCCTCAATTTGACCCATAGTCAGGCTGTTTCAGCGTCCGGCTTTTTGAACCGCAACATGGTGAAAAGCCCCATTGGGTGCATGGGCCGTGCCTCAATAAGCTCCAGATCGGTAATTCCGGTAATCGTCTCAATGACAAAGTCCGGGTGCCAACCCAAAAGCTTCGCAAAGGGCGTCATCCAGTTCTCAACCGTGCCGCGAATGCCATGGTCCTGCGCAAAATGGTTGACGATCACCACTTCCCCGCCAGGAGCACATACCCGCTCCAGCTCCTGCATCACCTGCTGCGGATCGGGCACAACCGTCATCACATACATGGCAACAACCGTGTCGAACTTGCCATCATCAAATTCCATAGCGCTGGCATCCATCTCAAAAATGCCATCCACATTCGTCAGCCGGTGCTCACGAACTTTGTCTCGCGCTTTTTCAAGCATTTCAGGAGAGAGGTCGATCCCTGTAATGCGGAGCTGTGGACCGTAGGTAGGCAGCGTAATGCCTGTCCCCACTCCAACTTCAAGCAACGCACCTTTGCGCGAATTGATTGCATTGACAGCCGCTTTACGCCCAAAGGCTGCGATTGCCCCGAACGTAAAATCATAGACAGGGGCCCAGCGAGCATAGGCTTTCAAAACCGAGCTTCTGTCGAGACGCGCAGATGCAGTCAATGGAACACTCCCAGTCGGACGGAATTACTGTTCAAAACGCGCGGAGCCGTCTCTCCGATTGCCTTCATAGAGAACCACATTCTTGCCTCCTGAGCTTTGATACCGCTCAAGATGAATGCCTCATTGTTTTAGACGAGAAACGCCCGGCAGAAAACAACGCGGACACAAAACAGTCAAAAAACGGCAGGATTGCGGCGCCCTATCCGGCAAATTGAGCTGAGTCCGCACTCGAGCGGCTCTTCACCGCATTACCCAAAAGGTTGTAGGCCGCGCGGATCCAGCCGCCGCCCAATACCCTGGATCCCCTGTCATCACGTTGGTAGAAAACACAGGCCTGACCAGGCGCGACGCCGTCTTCGCCTTCTTCCAGGTGGATTTCAGCCCAACCGTCTGGCCGCGCGACCAACCGCGCAGGCAGCGGGGGTCTGGTTGAACGAACCTTCGCGAGAATAGGCAATCCCTCTGCCGGAAGCTGATCGAAAGGTGTATCCCCCAGCCAGTTCACTTCAGAAAGCTCAATGCGTTCTGTTAAAAGAGCCGGACGCGGCCCCACAACAACCTGTTTCTTTTCGGCGTCAAGCTTCACCACAAACAACGGATCACCCGTGGCAATGCCCAGGCCGCGACGCTGCCCGATCGTGTACCGAATAATACCCTCGTGGCGGCCAAGCACCTGACCGTCAAGATCGACGATATCGCCCGGCGCAGCAGCACCTGGGCGAAGCCGTTCAATCACATCGGTATATTTGCCATTGGGCACAAAACAAATGTCCTGGCTGTCTGGTTTTGTCGCTACGGCGAGCCCAAGCCGCTCCGCAATCGCCCGGGTCTCGGCCTTCGACATGCCTCCCAATGGAAAGCGCAGGAAGTCCAGCTGATCACGCCGGGTCGTGAAGAGGAAGTAAGACTGATCCTTGTCTGGATCCGCCCCACCATAAAGATCACGTCCGGCAATGCCCGGCCTGGAAATGACATAATGCCCCGTAGCCAGCGCAGCGGCGCCTAGATCCTTGGCTGTCGCCAGCATGTCGCGAAACTTCACCCGCTCATTACACCGCACACAGGGTATCGGGGTCTCACCGGCCAGATAGCTATCGGCAAAATCATCCATGACGCTCTCGCGGAACGTGTGCTCATAGTCCAGAACGTAGTGAGGAATGCTCAACTTGTCGGCGACCTGCCTGGCATCGTGAATATCTTGGCCAGCGCAGCAGGCCCCCACCCGGCGCACCGCCTCGCCATGGTCATAGAGCTGCAGGGTAATGCCCACGACATCATATCCCTGCTCCTTCAGGACAGCTGCTGTCACAGACGAGTCGACCCCTCCCGACATGGCGACAACCACACGGGTATCCTCCGGGCGACCGGGCAGATCCAGACTGTTCAGGCCGGTATGTTGATCAAATGCTGCTGACATGAGGCGCAATATAGGCGCTCGGCGCGCAAGCGCAATCCGCACGGCCCACCCCACCCGGCAAATCTCTTCAAACCGGGCAATTCTTGCCGGGGAAAACGGGGTCAAAGCGTCTAATCGACCACCGGCCACCGCCCTAAATATCTGAAATCATTGAGGTTTTGAAAGAGAACCGCTCTGGCGCGGCGATTGCTTATATGGCGTGCACCTTTGTACGACGAGCAGGGCCTTAGGCATGGAAGTAACCAACAACAATACCAATCAGTTTGCACCGAAGCTCGGTCAAGCCGGACCAGACGCGTTTTCCTCAGACGCGTTTTCTTCGCATTTGGCGGAGACGAACTCCTATACGTCATCGCAAGCAGACGCCCGAGCTGACGACCGCGATGCCCATGCCCGTGAAACCCACGCAGAGGATCGCCGCGCAGAAGAGCGCCACACAGATGCCGAAAAAGCCGCTTCCGCAGAAGAAGATCGGAGAGCCGACGCTGAAGATCGCGACGCTGAGGCACGAGATAGCGCTGATGAGGAGAACAATGAAGAGAACCAGGCATCCTCTGATGACGCTGATTTGGACCTTTCCTCCGCTGAGACGGATGCAGATGCGCTCCTGGCGACCGACAATGCTCTATCTGCCGGGGATGATCCGGCTCTCAATACCGAGCCAACGATTGCAGTAGGCGAAGCTGAAGATGCCACAAACGCCAACGCCACTGATGCAACTGCCTCAACAACAAACCAAACAGCCAATGACGCAAACGGAACTGACACGCAGGCGCTTGCCGCCGCAGTTGATACCGACACACATGAAGACGGTTCAATAGAAACAAGTGCCACAGGCAAAACTGACGCCGACGATATTGCCATTCAGGCGGCAAATTCAGCGGACCGCGCGTCCAGCGCAAATGCAGAAACCGCCGCAGGTGCCAATGCGCAACAGGCTGCACGCCCAACACAGACGGCAACTTCGCAAACCGCTCAGAACACTGCACAGACCACTGCAGGAACCCAAGATCAGACGACAGGGCTGCCAAACCCCTTGGAAGGTGGCTTGCAAAGCGATGTTGACGGTGACGCTGATGGTGGCAAAGGCCTCGGCCATCAGGCTGCAGAAGCAATGGCAGGTAAGAACAAAACCGCAGCCGCGACACAGGCACCTACAGCTGGACAATCTGTCCCAACGGCCCCAACCGCATCGCCAGCCGCCGTGACGCCCGTGACACCAATGCAAGCTTTGGCATCCGCTGGTCTCAATCTAAGCTCACTACCATCCGATCTTAATCTGGACCTGCTCAATCTAAATGCACCGAACCAGGCAGCGCCTGCAGGCACGCCTCAGAACAGCAACCCGGTTCTCGTTCGGTTTGGGGCCCTTCCCGGCCAGGCTCAGGCAACTCAGGTGCCCAACACCGCCATAGCCATGCAAATTTCAAAGCACGTGGCAAAGGGTGTTTCAACTTTCCAAATCCGTCTTGACCCTGCTGAAATGGGCCGGGTCGATGTGAAGCTTGAGCTTGCGCAAGATGGACGGGTGACCGCTCATCTTACTGTCGAAAAAGCTGAGACCCTCGATCTTCTGCAAAAAGATGCAAAAGCCCTTGAGCAAGCACTGAAAGATGCAGGACTTGATGCCGACAGTGACACATTGAACTTCAGTTTGAAAAACGGCGGTGCTGACAATGCTGCCGATAGCAGCGCCGATCAACTGGCGAATGGTGACGACGCAAGCGGCGCTGAAACAGATGATGAAGACACTCTCATCACCGCATTGGCCTCCCGCCAGATCGAAGCAGGCGCACGTGGCGGTATCGACGTCAGCATCTAGAATTCAAAAGGACAGACCGCATGTTAGAAGCTGTATCGAATACTGTACCAGTTGCGCAGGCGCCAACGACGGACACCTCCGCGGCCGCGTCAGCAAAACAAGCGGCTGATGAAAACTTTGATCTGTTTCTGTCATTGCTCACGACCCAATTGCAGAACCAGGACCCACTTGATCCAATGGACACGAGTGAGATGACGTCCCAATTAGTTCAGTTCACATCCGTTGAACAGACGATCGCGACAAACTCAAATCTTGAAGAGCTGATTGCGCTCACCAATTCGCAATCATCCGACAATGCGGTTCAATATATCGGCAAAGATATAGAAGCGCTCTCCACGGCAAGAACACTGAAAGAAGGCGAGAGCGCGGATTGGCGTTTCTCAGTGGCTGAAAAATCACCAGAGGTCACAATCTCGATTGTCGATTCAACCGGCGCAGCCGTCTACAAGGAAACACGGTCTGAAGAAGCAGGCACACACGATTTCAGCTGGGATGGATCAACGGACGAAGGCGGCACCGTAGCCGATGGCACATATTTCCTTGCCGTCACCGCAATTGACGCAGACGGCGAGCCCGTCAACACCGACGTGCGGACCTTCGGAACGGTTGACTCGGTTGATTTCACTGCCAGCCCACCGATTTTGATGGTCGATGGCCTTCCTGTGAGCCTCACAAGCGTCACGGCAGTCTCCCAAGCCGAGGAGGAGGCCATTTAGACCCAAAAGTGTGCCGCTCTGACACACTTAACCCATTGATTTCACTGAAAATTTACCCTGACACTTAGCCCTTTTTTAAAGTCGCTTCGATAGTCTAACCCCAGTCGTGAGTACAAGGATCGGGACGGCAATGAGCGAGCACCAGTCAACTCGGGTTAACTATGTGATAGGACCGGACGGAAGTCCCCTGACCATAGCTGACCTGCCACCACCAAACACAAAACGGTGGGTTATTCGGCGTAAGGCTGAAGTCGTCGCCGCTGTGCGCGGTGGACTTCTAAGCCTCGAGGAAGCCTGCAGTCGGTACACCCTGACTGTTGAGGAATTCTTGAGCTGGCAGCGCTCCATCGAAAAGCACGGCCTTGCCGGTCTCCGCGCGACGCGGGTTCAGCAATACCGGCAGTGAGATAGAAAAAGTAGCTGCGTACTTATCTGCCGCAAGGCGCTGATGTCTGAACGACATCGGCGCCTTTCTGCCATCTGCGGGGACTTATCCACAAGCAGACGCGCTTTTTTTCACTGAATGAACCCGCGTTAAACCTCTGTTTAGGCTAACAGGGTAAATTTTGCCTACTGACACGGGGGCAAGGTCCATATCAGGACCAATTTGCCGTTGAGATAGCCACAGGATGTAGCCACTCCCCGTCGACCAAACGCGATACCGGCCCAAGAACAGGAACCGGCACGCAAGGGCGACATTGGATGGTGGGTGCGTGAACAGCTTCACTGAATTTCTGAAGACGTTAGGACCGGCGCGGATTATTTCCCTCGGTCTCGTTGCCGCCGGATTGTTCGCTTTTTTTGCGTATGTCGGTTTGCGTGTCAGCGAATCTCCGATGTCCCTTCTCTATGCGGACCTTACTCAGGAAGACGCCGCCCAGATTATTTCTGAGCTTGACGCTCAAGCTGTGCCTTACGAACTAAAAGGCGACGGCACCAAGATTTTCGTTCCCCAGGACCGCTCGCTGCGCCTTCGTATGTCCATGGCTGAACGCGGCCTGCCTACTGGTGGGTCTGTTGGCTATGAAATTTTCGACAATGCTGATGCGCTTGGCACCACAAGCTTTGTACAAAACCTGAATTACCTGCGTGCCCTTGAAGGTGAACTCGCGCGGACGATTAAAGCTATCGACCGTGTAAAAGCTGCGCGGGTTCATCTGGTTCTCCCCGAGCGCGAAGTGTTCTCACGCGAACGCAGAGACCCAAGCGCCTCTATCATCGTCCGTATTGCCGGCGAACCCCTTTCCCGGGCTCAAATCCGCTCCATCCAACATCTTGCTGCCTCCGCAATTGAAGGCCTGACACCTGGCAACGTCTCAATAGTCGACGAAAAGGGTACGCTTCTGGCAAGCGGCGCTGACGGCGAAGAAGAAGGGTTACTCTCTTCTTCCATCGACGAACGCAACGTCGCCTATGAACGCCGCCTTCAATCACAGATTGAGGCAATCGTCGAAAGCATCGTTGGCCCAGACAATGCGCGCATTCAGGTCACCGCTGAACTTGATTTCAATCGCATTACGCGAACATCAGATACATTCGACCCAGAAGGCCAGGTCGTCCGCTCCACGCAAACAGTCGAAGAGTCCAATTCAAGTTCTGACGGCCTCCCAAATGACGCTGTGACTGTTGGCAATGCTGTGCCGGGTGCTGGCGAAGCGGATGGTGGAGCTAATGGATCACAGGATCAATCAAACAGGCTCGAAGAAACCGTCAACTATGAAATTTCGCGCACGACGCAAACAGAAATCATTGAAGCAGGTTCTGTAAAACGCCTGTCAGTTGCTGTTGCTGTCGATGGCATTTATGGCGTCGACGAAAACGGTACAACCACCTACACACCTCGTGCTGAGGAAGAAGTGAATAAGATCCTTGCCCTTGTGCGCTCAGCAATTGGCTACGACCAGGCACGTGGTGACCTTATAGAAGTTGTAAACATCCAGTTTGCAGCAAAGCTTGCGCCTGAGCCTCTGGAAGAAATCGAAGAGCCCTTCTTAGGCCTGACGAAAGCCGACTATTTCCGCATGGGTGAGACAGGTGTGCTCGCGCTTATCTCACTGCTCGTCTTGATGCTTGTCGTTCGTCCTCTCATCCGGGGAATTCTCAATCCCGTCGCTGCTGGTGATCAGCTGGCACTAGCCGGTGCAGGCGCTGGTGTCGGAGGTGGCGGCGAACTGGGCTCGGTAGCCCTACCGGGCATAGACGGCCAGGCTCAACTCCCTGCACCCGATGGCACCGAACAAGGCGAAGACGGTGAGGTTAAATCCGCCGTCGAACAGATGATCGACATCGCTCAGGTCGAAGGCAAAGTCAAAGAGTCCTCCGTCAATAAAGTCGGCGAACTCGTCGTAAACCACCCAGATGAAACCATGTCCATTCTCCGGTCATGGTTGCACGAAGGATAAGAGAGGTCGTCCAGCATGGCTGATACAGCTGAAAAAATTAAGGAAGACATCAAGTCCATCTCCGGCCCTGAAAAGGCGGCGATCTTTATGTTGTCGCTCACCGACGACCATGCGACCGGTATTTGGGACCTATTCGATGAGGACGAAATCCGAGAAATCTCGGTGACCATGTCCAATTTGGGCCAAGTCAGCTCCAAGCTTGTTGAGAAACTCCTGGTCGAGTTTGCAAGTAAACTCTCTGGATCGGGCGCTATTGTTGGCTCCTACGAAGCCACGCAACGCCTGCTCAATCGCTTTCTTTCTGATGATCGCGTCAATCAGGTCATGGATGAAATCCGCGGCCCGGCTGGTCGGACCATGTGGGAGAAGCTTGGAAATGTGAACGAACAGGTTCTCGCGAACTATCTAAAAAACGAGTACCCACAAACCGTTGCCGTCGTTTTGTCGAAGATCAAATCCGATCACGCCGCCAGAGTACTGGGGTGCCTTCCCGAAGACTTCGCCCTTGAAGTCATCAATCGGATGTTGCGCATGGAAACAGTCCAAAAAGACATTCTGGAGAAAGTCGAGCAGACCCTCCGGGCCGAATTCATGTCCAACCTGTCGCGCACAAATCGCCGTGACAGCCATGAAATGATGGCTGAAATCTTCAATAATTTTGATCGGCAAACCGAGGGCCGCTTCATGGCATCCCTTGAGGAGCGTAACCGCGAGGCAGCCGAAAAAATCAAAGCCTTGATGTTCACATTTGAAGATCTCAACCAACTGGACCCTGGCAGCATCCAAACCCTGCTCAGAGCGTTCGACAAAGACAAGCTCGGCCTCGCCCTGAAGGGTGCATCAGACGGCCTTCGCGATCTTTTCTTCTCAAACATGTCAGAGCGTGCCGGGAAAATTCTCAAGGAAGACATGGAAGTAATGGGTCCTGTCCGCCTTCGGGATGTCGATGAGTCGCAAATGCTGATGGTCAATATTGCCAAAGACCTCGCTGCACGCGGCGAAATTATGTTGGCCGATAGCAAGGGGGACGATGAGCTCGTCTACTAGACGCACTCCAGAACCTCATGGCAGAAGCAATCAAATTCACCTTTAACGAAATGTTCGACGATGACGCCACCGCTGGCGTTGACGGACAATCCAGCGCGCCAGTCCGAAAATCCCGCTTTAGTGAGCAAGAGATTGACGACCTCAAAGCAGAAGCTCGAGCTGAGGGAAATGCAGAGGCCCTTGGGTCAGTTGAGGCAAAGACCCAGGAAGCAAACGCGGCGGCGCTTGCGCGGATCGCCGACACGGCCTCCCAGGCACTTAACAACCTAAGCAGCGTAAAGAATGAAGTGCAGGTAGAGGCAGCTGAGCTGGCCCTGAATGTTGCACGGAAGTTGGCAGATGCCCTGCTCGCTCTCCAGCCTGCAACAGAAATAGAAGCTGTCATCCAAGAGTGCCTAAAGCACCTGAACCGCGAGCCAAGATTGGTTGTCCGGATCAATGACGCTCTTGTAAACGACATCCAAACGTCAATGCAGCAAGCAGCTGCAGAGCGAGGGATGGCCGAAAAAATGATGGTCGTCGGCGACCCAACAATTGCTCTGGGCGACTGCGAAATTGAATGGTCCGATGGTGGCGTCGTCCGCAGCCGCGCGGACCTAGATCAACACGCGGCGGAAATCATCAACCGATACATCGAAACCCTGACGCACGGAACGAACGCTCCGGCAAATATGGAGACCCATGATGGCTGAACACGAAGATGGCATGGATCTGCCTGACCTCACCGACGAGGCCAACATTCCCATGGGCGAAGAGTCTGATGGCTCCCTCGCTTCAACCGATGAAGGGGAAGCTCGAACAGCTGCCGATCTGGAAGCAGTGTTCGATGTCCCGGTAAACGTCTCTGCTGTGCTCGGCAAGACCGATGTCGAGATCAGTGATCTATTGAAACTCGAAGCCGGCACAACGGTCGAGCTAGACCGAAAGGTCGGCGAAGCAATCGACATCTATGTCAACAACCGTCTTGTGGCCCGTGGCGAGGTCGTGATTGTCGAAGAGCAACTGGGCGTGACCATGACAGAAATTATTAAAGGCGGCGCCAACTAAGGCGCACCGGAGTAACCGATGAACAACGCAACGATCATAGGACTTGTCGCCGGGCTCAGCTTGGTTGCGCTCGCGATCGCTCTGGGGGGCGACGCTCAAGCGTTTCTAAACGGACGTGCGCTTCTGATCGTTTTTGGCGGCACGGCTGCGGTAACGCTCATTTCGTTCAGAGCAAGCGAAGTAGCAGAAGCGCTGCGCGCTGCGGGTAGAACATTGACGGGCGGGTCGTCCAACACACGCGCCTCAATCGAAAAACTCCTTCAGCTTGCTGAAAGTGCTCGCAAAGATGGTGTTCATACCCTTGAACGCCGTATGAAAGAATTTCGGTCCAATCCATTCCTGATGCGCGCGCTCGCCATGGTTATCGACGGGGCAGCGCCTGAAGACATTGAGCGCCTTCTAAATGCAGAACGCGCGGCAGCACAGGATCGCGCAGCCAAGTCTTCCGCCGTTCTAAGACGCGCAGCTGAAATTGCGCCTGCTATGGGCCTGATTGGGACGCTGGTCGGATTGGTTCAGATGCTCTCCGTCTTGGACGATCCAGCTCAGATTGGCCCGGCAATGGCCGTCGCCCTCATTACTACATTCTATGGGGCGATCCTGGGCAACATGGTGCTTGCACCACTGGCCGCAAAACTCGACCGCCTGTCCCATGAACGCAATGTATATCTTGGCGTCTATCTCGCCAGTGCAACCGCCATCAGTCGGAGGGAAAATCCTCGCCGACTTCAATCCCTTGTAAATGCCATGCTCCCACCCGCGGAGCAGGTGAACGTATTTAGTTGAAGAGAAGGAACTGCTCCTATGAGACTTCTTATCGTTGGAACACTGAACGGCCAACTTTCCACAGCCACCAAGATGGCGATGGAAAAGGGCGCGAAAGTGACACACGCTGAGCGCGGTGAGCAGGCCGTCGAAATTCTGAGAGCCGGACGAGGCGCCGACCTATTGATGGTCGATGTGGGCATCGACATTGCGCGGCTCATCTCCCAACTGGAAAGCGAACATATCTGCTTGCCAATCGTAGCCTGTGGTACGGGGACGGACGCCAAAGCTGCAGTCATGGCCATTCAGGCTGGCGCGAAAGAATACATCCCTCTTCCACCTGATGCTGAGCTGATTGCTGCAGTACTCTCTGCTGTTGCAGATGACACTCATCAACTCATCTTCCAGGACGAGAAGATGGCTGAGGCCATCGCATTTGCTGATCAGGTTGCCAAGTCCGAAGCCAGCATCTTCATCACCGGGGAATCTGGCACCGGCAAGGAAGTGATGGCCCGTTACGTCCACCGGAAGTCAAACCGGGCTGACAAGCCATTCATCTCCGTAAACTGCGCCGCTATTCCAGAAAACCTCCTGGAGTCTGAGCTCTTCGGACACGAAAAAGGCGCATTCACGGGCGCCGTTGCCCGTCGCATCGGGAAGTTTGAAGAAGCTGACGGCGGGACGCTGATGCTCGACGAAATCAGCGAGATGGACATTCGTCTGCAGTCAAAACTCCTGCGCGCAATTCAGGAAAAAGAAATTGACCGCGTGGGCGGCAAGACACCTATCAAAGTTGACATTCGTATCCTTGCGACATCAAACCGGGACTTACAGGACGCCATTCGGGAAGGAAGCTTCCGCGAAGACCTGTTCTATCGTTTGAATGTCGTCAATCTGGCCTTGCCTGCGCTGCGCGAGCGCCCCGCAGATATCGTCGCGCTGGCTGAGCATTTCGCCAAGAAATACGCAGCGATCAACGGTCTACAGGCCAAGCCAATTGCAGTAGACGCACGCCGGCATCTTGCCAAACAACGCTGGACCGGCAACGTTCGAGAACTCGAAAACACCATTCACAGAGCTGTATTGCTGGCAATGGGAGCCGAAATCGATGTCGCCTCCATTCGCCTGCCTGACGGCTCGCGGCTGGACGCTGCACAAGCACCTGTCGATAGTCTCGCCGCCCATGTGGCAGCGACGGCAGACGCCGTTTCACGAACCTATGTTGGGCAAACCGTTGCGGCCGTTGAACAAGACTTGATTTTGAACACGCTCGATCATTGCATTGGCAACAGAACACATGCCGCCAACATTTTGGGCATCTCGATCCGTACATTGCGCAACAAGCTGAAGCAATATTCTGACGAAGGCGTATCTGTACCGCAGCCAGGCGAAGCCCGGCTCGCTGGCTAACAGATCATACATTTGTGTCATAAGAGTATTTGGGGAAAAGAAGTATGAGTGAAGTGGGGACGACTAAGGCAGGACCGTTTGCCGGCCTTACGCCACAGCGACTCTTTGCTGAAATCGGTAGGCGCAGTGACCTTGCGCTCGCCGCAGGCGTTCTCACAATTATTGTTGTCCTCATCCTGCCCATGCCAGCTTTCATGCTGGATTTCTCGCTTGCAATCTCGATTACCTTTTCCGTTCTCGTGCTGATGACTGCCCTGTTCATTCAAAAGCCACTTGAATTCAGTGCTTTTCCAACAGTTCTCCTCATCGCGACGATGATCCGACTTGCACTCAACCTCGCCTCTACACGTCTCATCCTCTCCAACGGACATGAAGGCACCGCCGCCGCTGGCAAAGTGATCGAGGCGTTTGGTAACTTTGTGATGCAGGGTAACTTTGTTATCGGCATCATTGTGTTTGCAATCTTGGTGATCGTGAACTTTGTTGTGATCACAAAGGGTTCTGGTCGGATCGCAGAAGTTGCCGCCCGCTTCACCCTGGACGCCATGCCTGGCAAGCAGATGGCCATTGACGCTGACCTTTCCTCAGGCCTCATAGATGAAGATCAAGCACGCACACGTCGTAAGGACCTTGAAAATGAAGCCGCATTCTTCGGCTCCATGGATGGTGCTTCGAAATTTGTGCGAGGTGACGCTGTTGCCGGTCTGCTCATCACGTTCATCAATATCATTGGTGGTATCATTGTCGGTGTCGGTCAAATGGACATGACCTTTGCAGACGCCAGCGCAGGCTACACGCTTTTGACAATCGGGGATGGCCTTGTTAGTCAGATTCCTGCCTTGATTGTCTCCACAGCTGCAGGCCTGCTCGTCTCCAAAGCTGGCGTTGAGGGCGCTGCCGACAAAGCGATGTTCCAGCAATTGTCTGGTTATCCAAACGCTCTTGGTATGTCATCATTCGTCTTGGCCGTCATGGCGCTGCTGCCAGGTATTCCGATGCTGCCTTTCGTCACCCTTGCAGCAGGAACCGGATATCTCGCCTATCACATCACATCGAAGCGAAAAAACGCGGCAGCAACCGAGGCCGCAGAGGTAATCGCTTCCACTGAGGAAGCAGATGCCGCTCCCAAGGAAGAGCCCATCTCGCAGACACTAAAAATCGATGAGCTACG
>JAJFGY010000022.1 GCA_021775935.1 Alphaproteobacteria bacterium | reverse complement strand
ATCGATGAGTTCCGTTACCGTTGGAAATATCGAAATCGGCAACAGCAAGCCGCTCACATTGATCGGTGGCATCAATGTCATTGAAGACCGTGACATGGCGATGCAGGCGGCAGAGGTTTTTGTTGAACAAGCCGCAAAGCTTGAGCTGCCCCTCATCTTCAAGGCTTCTTTCGATAAGGCCAACCGCTCGTCGGTGGATTCTTTCCGGGGCCCGGGACTTGATGAAGGATTGAAGATCTTTCAGGAAATCAAAGCGACCTTCAACGTGCCGGTCATTTCCGACATCCATGAAATTGAGCAGGTAAAACCCGCCGCAGACGTGTTGGATGTTTTGCAGCTGCCGGCTTTCCTGGCGCGCCAGACCGATCTTGTGCGCGCAATTGCGGAAGCGGGTCTGCCGATAAATGTGAAGAAGCCCCAATTTTTGAGCCCACAGCAGATCCCCAACATTGTCGATAAGATTAAGGCCTGCGGGAATGATCAGATCATGGTCTGCGAGCGAGGCTCGAGTTTCGGCTATGACAATCTCGTGGTCGACATGCTGGGCTTTGGCGTCATCAAAAACGAAAACAATAATGTGCCCATCGTCTTTGATGTGACCCACGCGCTTCAAACCCGGGCGCCGGGCTCAAAAGCCTCTGGGGGACGACGCGAACAGATTTATGATCTGGCCCGTGCCGGTGTCGCGGTGGGTGTTGCTGCCCTTTTCCTCGAAGCGCATGAAGATCCAGACCAGGCGAAATGCGATGGTCCGAGCGCACTTCCATTCGACGCGCTGCCAAAGTTCCTGGGTCAGGTCAAAGCCGTGGACGAGCTGGTCAAACCCATTGTGAATGGAAACTAAGCGTTGACGCACACCCTGTTGTCCACGAGCGCCACTTGAACACACCGGTTAAAGCGCCCACATTTCACTAGACGATTAAGTAAAAAAGGACACGAAATGGGCCTGCGCGACACGCTTGGCGGATACAAAGACCGCCTCAAACATCGCTGGATGTATCGCAAGGGCGGGCCCTTCCCCTCGTTGAGCCTGGGCAATCTCGGTCGCTTCTTTAAGGGCGGGGCTGCACGTAAAACCGGCATCGGCTTCTTGATCTTCTTGGCTCTCTATTATGTGGGCGGCAGTCTTTGGATCAACGACATTGAGGATGATCCGGATTTCCGTCCGGCTGCGGAGCATATGCTTCCCGGTGGTTCTCACGCCGTGGCGATGGTTGCAGCTCTCATTGACCGCGAAGTGAATGACAAGCGCTGGACGTCGAATGACCCCTGGTTTGTGCCGTCAGCCTTCCTCGACAACATGCCGAACTATCAGCAGGGTGTTGTCTCAGCTCTTGCCCGCTTTACCTTTGAGCTAACAGATCAGCTGGGCCGCACGCGCGGCTCCAGTCAGGCAGACCCTGATCTGCAATCAGCCTCGGGCCTGTTGCAATATGCCGGCGACGTCTGGGTCTGGGACCCGTCAGTCTCGCTGATGCCCCGGGCATCCTCAGAAGCGCAATACCGCGAAGCCCGCAAAGCTCTGCTTGCCTATAATGTGCGGCTTGCCGCAGGCGAAGCTGTCTTCGAACGCCGCGGCGATAATCTCATGGCAACACTCGATCGCATTGCACTGGATATTGGCTCTTCCTCCGCAGTCCTTGACCAGGCGGTGGTGGAAAATTCAAGCCGTTTCATCGACAGCACAGCCGACGACCAATTTTACAATGTGAAGGGTCAGCTCTACGCCTACTATCTTCTGCTCGATGCGTTGGGCAAAGATTTTGATGCGCTGATCACCGAACGCGAGTTAAAAACTGCCTGGGAACAGATGCTCGACAGCATGCTGAAGGCGGCCGCCCTCTCTCCCATGGTGGTGGTCAATGGCTCACCCGACGCACAGCTTTTGCCGAGCCATCTGGCCGCTCAAGGCTTTTATCTGCTCCGTGCCCGCACCCAGCTTCGCGAAATCACGAACATTCTGTTGAAGTAACGCTGCGTCGGTGCGTTTTTGGCCATAGACGCGCCGCCCGAAAGGGTGGCAGCATGTCTCCCATGACAGCAGAAGACACGAGAATGGCGAAAGACACGGACGCTGCCCCCATCTCGAGGCGGAAGTTCCTGGTCGTCGTTGACGAAACCCCGGAATGCGAAGTGGCGATCCATTTTGCGGCGCGCCGTGCGCGTCACACCAAAGGTGGGCTTGTGCTGTTGGCAGCACTTGAGCCCGGCGGATTTGAACATTGGCTCGGTGTTGAAAACCTGATGAAGGAAGAGGCCCGTGAAGAAGCGGAGAAGATCCTCCACCGTCATGCGGCCCGAGTGAACGAAGTCTCAGGCCTGATGCCGGAGCTGGAAATCCGCGAAGGCAAAAAACCCGAAATCGTAAAGGCGATGATTAAGGAAGATCCGGCGATTTCCATTCTGGTCTTGGCGGCGGGAACAGGGAAAGAAGGGCCTGGACCCCTGGTGCAGATGGCGGCAAGTGGACCAGATGCTGGTTTTTCCATCCCCGTAACACTGGTGCCCGGCACGCTCACAGAAGACGAAATCCACGATCTGGCATGAGTTTTTGCGCGTTTCTGCCCTTTTTCAATGCGGAAATACCTGAGCACGATCGTTGGGCTTGAAACGCCTCTCCATTTCCGCCATTTAGAGCCTAGATAAGGTCCAAAAACCCATTCCATCCAAGAGGTTATCGGGACCATCCCATTTAAGGAGCAGGCGCATGTTTATTCAGACGGAATCGACGCCGAACCCCGCGACACTGAAATTTTTGCCAGGCCAGGATGTTCTGGGCGATGGCCATGCGGCCGACTTCCCCAATGCAGCCGCCGCTGAGCGCTCACCCCTCGCCAAAGCCGTGTTTGAGGTTGAAGGTGTCGCCGGTGTCTTTTTTGGCGCCGACTTCATCACCATCACCAAAGGCGACGTCGAGTGGCAGCACATTAAGCCGGCGCTCCTCGGCGCGATCATGCAGCACTTCACTTCTGGTGCACCGATCATGACGGACAATGTCGATGCGCAAGACCCAAACGCTGTCACGGAAGACGATTCTGAAATTGTCGGGCAGATAAAGGAACTGCTCGACACGCGCGTGCGACCGGTCGTGGCGCAGGATG
The DNA here is from genome assembly GCA_021775935.1 of Alphaproteobacteria bacterium. Taxonomy (GTDB): domain Bacteria; phylum Pseudomonadota; class Alphaproteobacteria; order Parvibaculales; family Parvibaculaceae; genus Mf105b01. The sequence goes on along the minus strand of JAJFGY010000022.1, from coordinate 5,300 downwards.
GCGGCGACATTACGTTTCAGGGTTTCGACAAAGGCATTGTTTATCTCAACATGGTGGGCGCCTGTGCCGGGTGCCCAGCCTCAACCCAAACATTGAAGCATGGTGTTGAAAACATGCTGAAGCATTTCGTGCCGGAAATCGAAGAAGTCCGCGCGGTCTGATCTTTCGACGCGCCAATTGGAATCTAGACAAGGAAAAGACATGGGGACGTTAGACGGGGCAGCCCAGGACACGATTTTCCGAGACGCGCGATCATTTAATGCGTGGACGGATAAACCGGTTTCTGACGAAACATTGAAGGAGCTCTACGACCTCATGAAGATGGGGCCGACCAGCGCCAATTGTTCGCCCGCCCGTATTGTCTTTATCCGCTCTGACGAAGCCAAAGAAAAGCTGATGCCAGCGCTCTTGCCGCAAAATCAAGGCAAGACAAAAGAGGCACCCGCTTGTGCGATCATTGGCTATGACCTGGAATTTTTTGAGAAGATCCCTGAGCTTTTCCCCCACAATCCAGACGCGCGCAACTGGTTTGCCGGCAACGATCCGCTCATCCAGGAGACAGCCTTCCGCAACTCCAGCCTGCAGGGCGCTTACTTCATGATTGCTGCCCGCTCCCTTGGTCTTGATTGCGGGCCCATGTCCGGTTTCGTGCCCGACATGGTCAATGAAGCATTCTTCCCGGGCGGCAAGGTGAAGGCGAACTTCCTTTGCAATATTGGCTATGGAGACGCCAGTCGTGAAATGTTCGAGCGCTCGCCGCGACTTTCCTTCGACGATGCCTGTTCCATCGTTTGACCTGCAAACGCTGAAACGCACATCATGACCCTGACAAGATGAACATCTTGGCCATTGATACAGGACAGGCTGCCTGTTCAGTTGCTCTTTGGCGCGACGGCGCTGTCGTCGCGCACCGCATGTTGCCCATGCCCAAGGGTCATGCAGAAGCACTGGTGCCGATGATCGAAGAAGTGCAGGCCGAGGCAGATTTCGCGTTTGATGATCTCGACGCCTTTGCAGTTACCGTCGGGCCCGGCACCTTTACGGGTTTGCGGGTCGGCATGGCGACCGCCAGAGGGCTCGCTCTTGCCTCTGCTAAACCGCTGATCGGTGTAACAACGCTTGAGGCGATTGCGTGGCCAGCAAGAGCAGAGGCAAATGAAGGGACAGCAATAGCCGCCGTCTTTGATGCCCGTCGAAACGAGATATATCTTCAGTGTTTTGCAAGAGACGGGTCCGCATTGACTGAGCCCGGTTTGGTGTCGTTGGGCGCGCTCGCTGCCCATGTGCCAGACCGAGAGCTATTGTGTGTCGGAACGGGCGCAGGTCTGCTGCACGATCATTCAGAAAAAGCCGGACGCGAGAGCGCTCTCTCAACAGCGTCGCCTTTGCCTGATGCGCGGGTGGTTGCAGAGATCGCAGCGACGAGGGAGCCAGAACCGGGCAAGCTGCCTGGTCCCCTTTACCTGCGCGCGCCGGATGCAAAACTTCCCAAAGCGCCACTCGGTGCGCCGCAAGCGCCTCTCCCGTGAGCGCCGCGCTGCGGGCCGAACGCGTCATGGTCGCCCATGTTGAAATATTGTCAGCGCTTCATAGGCAATGTTTCGATGATGGCTGGTCGCCCGATAGCATGGCGTCACTCTTGAACACGCCGGGCACCACGGGTGTGATTGCGGTGGCAGAGCCGACAGACCAACCCGTTGGTTTTATCCTCATGCGCATTGTAGCCGGCGAGGGAGAAATCCTGAGCGTTGGTGTCGTGCCAGATGCACAAGCGCAGGGTATTGGCACATTTCTTTTGGGGATAATGCTGGAAGAGGCCATTGAGGTGGTTTTCCTTGATGTGGCCTCAGACAATGAGCCTGCCATGAAACTCTACCAGCATGCAGGATTTGAGGTGGTAGGCCGTCGTCCGGGCTATTACAAACGACCGGGTGGGGAGCCCGTCGATTCCCTCACAATGAAGTATGTCCTCAGGTGACAATGAAGACCCGAAAGACTAAACTTCACCCGTCTTTAACAGTGGTGGCCGGAATAAGAAGAGATGCCTGAAACAGAACGCGTCAAATCTGCAGACGATGATCCTCAGCGCATCGAGGATCTGTGTGTCAAAAAGGGCATGCGGATGACCGAGCAGCGCCGGGTGATTGCGCGCATTCTCTCTCTGGCAGATGACCATCCCGATGTGGAAGAAGTCTATCGCCGCTCCGCTGCCATCGACAATAAGATCTCAATAGCCACCGTCTATCGTACAGTGCGTCTGTTCGAAGAGGCGGGCATTCTGGAGCGTCATGACTTTCGTGATGGCCGGTCGCGCTATGAGCAAGTCACAGAAGAGCATCATGATCATCTGATTAACTTGCAGACGGGGGAAGTCATCGAATTTCACAATGATGAAATCGAGCGACTTCAGCAGATCGTTGCGCGGGAGCTGGGGTTCAATCTGGTCGATCACCGGCTTGAGCTGTATGGCATCCCGCTCGCCGATTCAAAAAAGGCGCCGAGCACAAAGTAGGCGGCGAAAGAGCTGCATTGCGTGCTCGGTCGGGAGGAATGATCTCGTGAAGAATATGCGCGCTGGGAGCAAACTGTTTCTCTTCGTCATGTCTGCCTTGGTAATCACGCCCGTGCAATGGGTGGGTCTGAAGCTCGGACGGCCTTATGCCAAACGCCTGCCTGTCAGGTTTCACCGCATTCTCTGTGGGATCATCGGCATCTCGGTCACCGTGCGGGGAACACCCTTTAAAGACGGGCCCTGCCTGATTGCCTCCAACCATAATTCCTACCTCGACATTCCTGTATTGGGCTCTGTCACGCCGCTCTCCTTTGTTGCCAAGAAGGAAGTCGCCGCATGGCCCTTTTTTGGGACGTTGGCCAGATTGCAGGAAACGGTTTTTGTAGACCGCGAGCGCCGGACGAAAGCCGTGCACACCGCGAACGAAATTCATGACCGGATCGCCGGTGGCGACACGCTTGTTCTCTTTCCTGAAGGCACGTCGAGCGATGGAAACCGGGTGCTGCCTTTTAAAAGTGCGTTGATGGGGGTTGCTCAGTTGGCCGTTGGCTCTGGCGAGGACGCCAAGCCTGTGAACGTCCAGCCAGTGTCTATTACCTACACAAAGCTCTGCGGCATGCCCATGGGCCGCCAATTTCGGCCATATTTTGCCTGGTATGGGGATATGGATTTGGGGCCTCATCTATGGGAAGCATTTGGACTGGGGCCATTTGAGGTCGTTGTTGAATTCCACGAACCGGTGACTTTGGACGCCCAGGGCAACCGTAAAAAGCTTGCCGCCTATTGTGAGGCGCAATCGAGTGAAGGCATGAAACGGGCGCTTTCGGGCTATCCACCCGAACAAGTGGTGTCCAGCGGAGACGAAAATCCGCCCTCTTCCGGCGGGTCTGCAGAAAAAAGCCGCTCAACAGTCGCCGCTGAATAGGCCTGCCTCTAAAGCTTCCATCATGGTAATGTGGGCCGATTGGCTCTATATGAACCGATTGTTGGGAATGCTGCCCGTGTCGGCGGCGGTCCTGTTCATGGCGAACCATGACGAACTATGGCAGATCGTGGTGATGTGCCTGGGATTTTTGAGAACCAAGCGGAGTTTAAAGCACCGACTGTGCCCGATAATTCAAGTGAGACCGCAGACCTAGCGACCAACAGTTTGAGCGTCGAGGTGCCCGTCGCGCCAACTGCCGCCCCCACCGTTGAACCAACGGGGGGCACATCAAACCAACCCGCATCTAAATCGGTTTTCATCAAGACCTATGGATGCCAGATGAACGTCTATGACAGCGGTCGTATGGCGGACGTTCTGGCACCAGCTGGGTATGCGGAGACGTTGGATCCGGCTACGGCTGATCTCGTTATCCTCAACACGTGTCATATTCGCGAAAAAGCTGCTGAAAAAGTTTACTCAGAGCTGGGTCGGTTGCGTGCCTTGAAAGAAGAGCGCGAGAAGAATGGTGGCTCCATGACCATTGGGGTTGCAGGCTGCGTGGCACAGGCAGAAGGCGAAGAGATGGTGCGCCGTGCACCGGTCGTTGACCTTGTGTTTGGTCCGCAAAGCTATCATCGCCTGCCCGATCTTCTGAAACGAACCGACGATAGGTCACCGGGAGAAACCCGCGGTATTGTCGAAACCGACTTCCCGGTAGAAGATAAATTTGATGCCCTGCCCGCGCCGGAACAGAAAAAGACCATTGCCCGGGGCCGCACAGCCTTTCTGACCGTGCAGGAAGGCTGCGACAAGTTTTGTGCTTTCTGTGTGGTGCCCTATACGCGCGGTGCTGAGTTTTCGAGACCGGTAGATCAGATCATCCAGGAAACAAAGAACCTGGTCGCTGGCGGTGTGCGTGAAATCACGCTCCTTGGCCAGAACGTCAACGCCTATCATGGCGAAGGGCGTGATGGCAAAGACTGGTCCCTTGGACGGCTCATTTATACGCTGGCGGAGATGGAGGGTGTTGAGCGTCTGCGGTACACAACGAGCCACCCTCGCGACATGGATGAGGAACTGATCCGCGCCCATGGTGAAATAGAGGCCCTCATGCCCTATCTCCATCTGCCGGTCCAATCAGGCTCGGATAATATCTTGACGGCAATGAACCGGCAGCATGACGCTGCTTCTTATCTCCGCATCATCGAGCGCATTCGCAGCGCCCGTCCCGATATTGCGCTGTCGTCAGACTTCATTGTCGGGTTTCCCGGCGAAACAGATCAGGATTTTGAAGACACGTTGGCGCTTGTTGGCGAAGTTGGCTATGCCCAGGCTTATTCGTTCAAATATTCTCCGCGTCCAGGTACGCCCGCAGCAGGCGATGCTGTTCAAGTGCCCGAAGACGTTAAGTCGGAACGTCTGGCCCGGCTTCAAGAAAAGCTGAATGTGGATCAGGTCGCGTTCAACAAGGCTTGCGAAGGACGTACCATGGCCGTGCTTCTGGATCGCAAAGGCAAGAAGGACGGACAGCTTGTCGGGCGCTCGCCTTATCTTCAATCCGTTCATGTTGATGCGCCAGAAACACTTTTTGGAAGCTTTGCTGATGTGAAAATTGACAAGGGTTTTGCCAACTCCTTATCGGCACTGCTCGTTTCCCAAGACGGTCAACAAGACCACCAAGTTGCTACGAGTGGTAAAGTATGATGTTTCCCGCCACCACTGATTCCAATCGAGGAGCCCGCCAAATTTGACCCAATCAACCGCAGGACGCCCAGATGAAAAGAAGGGCAGTCTCGTTATCGACTTCGATGACAACCAGCTGTTGAGCGAATTGTTTGGCGAACATGACCGGCATCTTGCGCG
>JAJFGY010000210.1 GCA_021775935.1 Alphaproteobacteria bacterium | reverse complement strand
TGAAAGATACAAAGTACCTTTGGTGATCACGGCGCTTGGCAGCCCGAGAAAGATTGTCGAGCGTGTTCATGGTTATGGAGGCGCAGTGTTCGCGGATGTGAACTCTGTGCGGTTTGCACGCAAAGCCGCCGCTGCCGGTGTTGATGGTCTGGTTCTCGTTGCGGCGGGTGCCGGTGGCCATACTGGCAATATGACCGGGTTTTCTTTCGTGCCCGCCGTCCGGGATTTCTTTGACGGAACAATTGTGCTCGGCGGCGGTATTGGTGATGGACGCGGGATCAAAGCAGCGGAGGTTCTGGGCGCTGACCTTGCCTATATGGGAACCAACTTTATCGCGACAAATGAAAGTCTCGCCCACGATGATTATCGGCAAATGCTCGTCAACAGCACGATCGAGGACCTGATCCTTACCAATGCAGTGACCGGCGTTCATGCCAACTGGTTGCGTCAGTCTCTGATCGCTGCAGGCATGGACCCCGATGCGTTGAATGAGAACCCGGAGGTTGATTTCACCGACCCACAATCAGGTGTGAAGCGTTGGGCGAATACATGGTCTGCGGGTCACGGCGTCGGCACAGTTGATCGCGTTGAAAGCGTGGAAGCGCTCGTCAGCCGTTTGAAGAACCAATATCAAGCAGCAGTCTTGTAGCGCTCGAGAAACTCTGCAACCTCGAAGTGCTCAGGTGCGTCTCGCACCCTTTGATTTGAGGTTCGCATGAGCAAGCGGCAGCTCTGTGGTCTCCTTCAATCTCTCCATTGAAAAGCTGACACTCACATCCGACAGGTCGATAGAACTGATGAGGCGTCTATAAACCACATCATACCCATCCATATCCGGCGCGACGATTTTCAGAAGATAGTCCACGTCGCCCGTCATGCGATGGCATTCAATGATTTCGGGAATGTCAGCAATGGCGGCCGTGAATTTTTTCAGCCAGGCGTCTGAATGTTGTTCTGCTTTGATCTGAACGAAGCCTATGAGCCGCAGGCCGATTTCAGCAGGTTCAAGCAGCACTGCGCGTTTTTTGATCAGCCCCCTTTCCTCCATTTTTTTTATCCGCTTCCAGCAAGGGGTTTGGGACACGCCAGCGATCGTCGCAATGTCAGCGACGGATTTTTCAGCATTAGCTTGCAGCGCCGCAAGAATGCGCCTGTCAATTTCGTCCAAAATGTCCTCCAAAATCGCTATTTAAGGAATGAATAGACCAATTATATGTGAATAATTAGAGTATTTGGAAGAATTTTCCTCTGCGTTTCACTAAGCTTCCGCCAGACCGATACTGCTGAGGCAAATGCTCATGAAGATTTTTACCGAACATCCAGCAACCGTTGGCGAGACATACGGTCGGCACCTGCTGGTTTCACTGTCTTTCGCCGGTGAGATGATCCTGGGCGGATTTGCCTGTTTGGCGCACGCCATTGTACCGTTCCTGTTCAAGAAAACGGGGAGCAATGCGATCCGGCGTTTGCATGGACGAATGGTAACGCATCGTGATCGCACCCGGCATGCCCCAGCGGTGGTTGGGGAGGTCGGAGAGAGGTCTCCGTTGATGTCGCTGCCCTGTCAGACGAAGAATTGAATTTGGGAAAACAAAAGAGAAGACGCAAAAAAATGATGAGGGACGCGTCTTTGTCTTAAGAAAAATTCTGAGAATTGCGAGTCAGTTCTTTTTGAGAAGGACGGCTCTCGTACCCACTACTGGAGGAGATCTTAATGACCTACGCACCTGCTGACCGACCGATTTATGATGCTGACAGCCACATCATGGAGCTGCCGAACTTTCTGAAGGCTTATGCGGATCCCAAACTCCGCGACCAGATTCCCGAAGTCAGCTACAGCGCCTCCCTCGTGTCTGATGAGGAAGTTGCCGTGATTATGGATCAGGGCGGGAAGCACAGTGCCGAGCACGTGCAAGGCATGATTGATCTTGGCGATACACTCATCAACACATCCAAAGAAATTCAAGCGTTGGGCGCCTTTGATAAAACAGACCGCACGACAGCCATGGACATGCTGGGGTTTAAAAAGCAGCTCGTGTTTGCAACCCACTCATTGAGGTTGCCCTTCCATGCCAGTTCAAAGACATCCTCAGAACTGCGCTATGGCGCAACCCGCGCCCACAACCGACACATGATCGACTTCTGTGCAGATGACGCTCGGCTTATGGGCGTCGGCGCAATTCCGCTGGATGATCCAGCGCTTGCAATTGAAGAGCTTGAATTCGCGCTGAAAAATGGCCTGGAAGCCATCTGGGTGCCCCATCGCTCACCTATCGGCTTCGCACCAGGACATGTGGACCTGGAACCCTTCTGGGCGCGATTGGCAGAAAGTGGCACCCCCTTTGTGCTCCATGTGGGCGGTGCCCCCCTTCAGGCATCAAAATCCTGGGGCAATAATGGGCGCAAAGCAGTGAGAGACTGGATGGGCGGCGGCGAAAATGTCCGCAGCAAAGACGCGACCGTCATGCATCAGCCACCAGAAACATTTGTCAGCATGATGATCATGGACGGTGTGTTCGAACGCCATCCCATGCTGCGCGGCGCGGCTGTTGAATTGGGAGCGGGTTGGGTGCCAGAGATGCTTCGTCGCCTGGATGACATCACCAAAGTCTACAGCCGGGTAGATGAATCCATTCGCTTCGACCGCAAGCCATCAGAGCAGCTCACGCAGCAGATGGGCTTTACGCCCTTCCCGCACGAAAATGTGGCGCGCCTGATTGATGACTCCAATTCCGATCTTTATCTTTTCAGCAGCGACTATCCTCATGTTGAAGGTGGCCGCGACCCGCTCAAGAAATTCGGAGGCTATCTCGCCGACCGTCCTGAGGACGTCCAGAGCAAGTTCTACGCAGAAAACTTCCTGCGCCTCTGGCCTGAAGCACGAGTGAGCTAGGACACCTAGATAGTGTTTGGGGTGTAGCTTAGTCCGCTGCAAAGAGTTGAAGCCGCGCCTGCTTTATGGCGCGGGTTTTCTCTTCCCATTCGCGAATGTGTTTTTCCATACCTGCAGCTTCATCCGCAAGAATGGCATCGTGCTTTGCGTCACGCACGGTGATTTCGCAAGCAAGCCCACTCGGATCAAAGAAGTAGATGGAGTGGCAAAACTCGTGGTCAATCGGGCCGGCGCAGGGCACTTTCGCCTCCGCTAAGCGGTCCATGAATTTCTGCTGCTCTTCCATCGTCTCCACCTCAAAGGCGAAGTGATAATCTTCAATGCCATCCTTGATGTTGAACTGATCATCGTCTGCGCTGTTAGGCGCATCAAAAAACGCGATGTAATTGCCATCAGCCATCTTGAAGAACAGATGCATGAAGGGTCGATCAGCACCACCGGGGTCTTTATCAAAGGCGAGCGCGGCTGCGGGCTCTAACCCTAGAATATCGGCATAGAATTTCTTTGTTTCTTCTGCATCGCGGCACCGATAGGCAATATGATGAAAGCCTTTGATGGTTGGCGCAGGCGTTTTTATCCCGTCAAGATGATCGACCGTTCCATGTAGTTCGCGTCCCATAAGATATCCTCCGCTGATGCCATGAAGCATAAGCCTAGCATGGGAAATCCGGATGTCACGCGGCTTCCGCTTACCGCAGCGTTAGAGGGGATCTCGGGCGAAAATTGACTCCAGGCTGGTCATGTTCATGCCGTGCTTTGCATAATTGTACGGGGTCAAATTAACAGCCTTGATCATCGCCCGTTCGATCCGGGTGCCCCCATTGTCATCTGGCACCATATCGAAATCGAGCA
>JAJFGY010000209.1 GCA_021775935.1 Alphaproteobacteria bacterium | reverse complement strand
GGTCAAAGTCGGCTGTGCGGTCTTTTACCAACCCGTCATCGAGGATGACCTTGTCGATCACGGAGAGGCGTTGTTCGCTGCGTCCAATGGGCACGATCATTGTCCAATCAATGAAGATGAGGTCATCGCTGCCAAGTCCGCCATGCACGTCCCCCTGCATGCCCGGAAATCGGGTGAGGATTTTTTGGAATGCCTTTCGTGCTGCTTTCTTGCCGTGAAGTGGCGGTGCCAGTGGTTGGATGAGAGTTACGTCTTCGCGCAAGGGTGCCATGAGATCATCCAGGGTCGGGTTTGCCCAGACCTCCCTAAAGCTCTGGATAAAGGGGTGGTGGCTTGGTGATGGGTCGCTCATGTCTTGTCTCCTTCGAAGAGGCGCAACAATGGCAGTAGGGCGGAATGATGAGAGGAGCCAGCTCGTGGTGTCTGGGCCGGACCATTTTTTTACAAATTGGGGGTTTACGGATTCTGCCAAATCAGTTCATGCTCACACTGTTTTCAACCATTGAAAGGAGGTGATCCGATGTCCAGTGAGATTTCGTCGCTAACTCGGAAGAGCAAGCGTGTCCAGGGGATGATGGAGCAACCTTCGTTTACCTCCTAAAACGCTAGGCCCCTTTAAGGTGGCCACTCGAGCGAGTTAGCGCGCTCACGTTTAGGGGCCGTTCCTTTGGGAGCGGTCCCTTTCACGTTTCAGAGGGTGGGAGCGCGCGCGGTCAGGCAACAAGCTGTTGAATGTGGGTGCGCAGCAGCGACCTTGCCCGTTTGAGATTGCTCTTGGTAGGGTTCACTGCTGCGTGCAGCCCCACGCCATTGATCAGGCCGATGAGAAGGTCTGCCTCTTCTCGAGCATTTGATTTGGGCGCCGCATCTCCAACATATTCGGCAAGTTCGCTGGCCCAGGCTTCATGGCGGGCATCATTCTCAGCGGCCAATATTGGATCGACCGTCGCTGCACCCCAGAAGGCGATCCAGACCTTCCATTCGCGTAACCGCTCGTCGTCAGCGGGCAGCATTTCTTCGACAAACTGCAGGAGTTTCTCCTGTGTGCTTGCGTTTTTGGCCATCGTTTCGCGTGCGCGTTCGCCGGTCACGTCATAAGACGCCCGCAGGGAGGCCAGGATCAGGGCTTCTCTGTCGGCGAAATAGTGGGTGAGCCTGCCCGTGGTGCACCCGGCCTCAGCTGCGATCTTGCGCATGGTCACCCCCTCAAGACCTTCCGCCGCAATGACGTTCCAGCTTGCCTTGATGAGCTCCTGCCTGCGGGTTTCGTGATCAACTATTTTTGGCATTGGCAAAAAATAACCGATTTTTGATCTTTACACAACAAGTGTTTTGTAATAAGTTTTTGCGCAACAGGTGTTTTGCAAAGGAAATTGGCCATGTTGGACTTCATGCAGGGAATGTTGGCGATCCGCGATGTGGATCAGATAGGTATTCTACTCGTGCTGTTGTTGGGCGAAGTAGCGCTGACATGGATTTTGGGGCGCAAATATTATGAAGCGTCAGACAGTTTCTGCTCAGTCGCGATGGGCCTGTTTTATGCAGCAAGCATCGCGCTGGCTGCCGGAACGGTACTTGTCGGTTTCTACTGGGTTCATTCCTTTGCGTTCTTCGATCTTGATTGGACAAGCAGTATTGCGCTGATCCTTGGCGCCTATCTCTTTGTTGATTTTTTGTTCTATTGGTATCACCGGGCCATACACGAAGTTCGTGTTGGGTGGGCTGCGCATGTGAACCATCACTCCAGTGAACAATATAATGTGGGGACTGCACTGCGCGCTTCTTTTGCCGAAGCCTGGATTGAGCCGGTCTTCATGATCCCGGCACTGTTGATTGGCATTAATCCAATCATGGTGATTGCACTTCTGTCTCTGAACCACCTGTATCAATACTGGCTGCACACCCGGCATATTGGAAAGCTTGGTCCGTTGGAGTGGGTGATGAATACGCCGTCAAATCACCGGGTGCATCACGGATCGAACCTGCAATATTGTGATCGGAATTACGGGGGGACGTTCATCATCTGGGATCGCTTGTTCGGCACCTATGAAGTGGAAGATGAAGAAGTTGTTTATGGCATTCGACACCAGCTGGACACTCACAATCCGATCAAAGCAACGTTTCATGAATGGATCGCGCTTGGCCGTGACATCAAGTCATCTGGGTCCTTGAAAAACGCAATGGGGCATCTTCTCCAACCTCCGGGCTGGGCACCGGACGGTAAGGGTGAACTGACACGGGATCTGCAGGCGCAGATGCGGGCAGGCACGCAAAAGTAGACGCCAATTGGTCCTTCATCGATCTTTCAAATGGTCATTTTGACAGAGCCAAATTCCTGCATGATTGGCTTGGGCGGAATGACTTAAGGAAGAGGTGAATGGGGGAAGATGCCAGCGCAGTCTACAGCAGCGAAAGTGAGCTGAACGAGTTAGGGCAACCTATTGGAAGGGCTTTGCCCAAATGGTCACCTGCCTCTATTCCGTCGCATACTCAGATGGACGGGCATTTCTGTCGGCTTGAGCCATTGAGCGAGGAGGCACACTCACGTGATCTCTTCGATGCCTTTGCGTTGGACCGTGAGGGACGTAACTGGACCTATCTTCCCCATGGCCCTTTTAGAGATTTTGATGAGTTTGGGGCATGGATGCAGGGTGTCTGTGCACATGAGCGAACAATGTTCCATGCGATCATTAATCTGGAGACGGGAAAGCCCGTTGGTATCGCCAGCTACATGAGGATAAAGCCCACCATCGGGTCGATTGAAGTTGGATATCTCAACTTCTCGCCTCTCTTACAGCAACGGCCTGCGGCAACAGAAGCGATGTATCTGATGATGCGCCGCGCATTTTCTGAGCTGGGCTATCGGCGTTATGAATGGAAGTGTGATGTGCTCAATGCTGCTTCGCGGCGCGCTGCAGAACGGTTGGGCTTTCGCTTTGAGGGTATTTTCAGGCAAGCCAACATCTACAAGGGACGGGACAGAGATACAGCATGGTTCTCCATTCTCGATCGGGAGTGGCTTGTTCTCGAGCCTGCCTATGATGAATGGATCGCAGATGTCCGCGCATCGCCTGGCGGGAAACAGAAGCAATCGCTTGGCACTATTATCAAGAGGCATGTGGCGGCAGCGGGCGTCCAACGCTAGTCTGCGTGTTTGACATCGTCTCTTGCGGATCAGGTGCCAGGTTTGAGAAAACTCTTTCTGTCCACAATCTTCAGTCTCATCGGGCTCGCGTTTCTTTTTGGCCTCCTTTTACTGCGGGGGCTGTCTGACTTTGATCTGTCTGAATACGACCAGGCTGAGGTTGAATTCTCAACCGATCAGGGTGTGATGGTGGGGACGCTGATCCTTCCTGGTGGAACAGATGATGCGCCTGTTGCTGTCTTCGTTCATGGCGATGGCGCGCAAGACCGCTTCTCCAGTGATGGGTATTTGGTGCAGATGCGGCTGCTGCTTGAGGCGGGGATTGGTGTCTTTTCGTGGGACAAGCCGGGCGTTGGCGCAAGCGAAGGCAACTGGCTGGATCAATCCATGAACGACCGGGCGCACGAGGCTGGTGTTGCCCTCAAAGCCGTTCGAACGCAGGCAGGCGTCGATCCGCACAAAGTTGGTTTTCTCGGGTTCTCGCAAGCGGGCTGGGTTGTGCCAGAAGCTCTGGGGCCTGGCACAGAGGCTGCGTTCGGCATTCTGGTTGGGGGTGCGGTGAATTGGGAAGACCAGGGTACCTTTTACGGTCATCAAAGGCGGGCACGCGGCATCCCGAGAGCGTCAATGAGTGCCGACCGTCTGGCATTCGTTGAGAGAAATCAAACGTCAGATGCCCGTGCGGCGCTTTCCCAGATCAGTGTGCCGTTCCTTGGCATTTTTGGAGCCGCGGACCTGAATGTGGACCCGATTGCGGAGGCCGCAATCTTTCGGGAGCTCGCTGTATCCCTGCGACCGGAAAATAAAATCCTGGTGGTCGATGATGCAACCCATGGGCTATTGCGCGCGTCCCTCTTCAACTATCAACTCATCTCGCAGTGGCCCAGCTGGACTGTCCTCGCCTATGTCATCGCAGGGCGTTATGCCTTTGCGCCAGGCGTGTGGGACCAAACGGCAAGCTGGATATGGTCTGTGGTACCCGCTGATTGACAGGCTATCCACATTCAATATGGGCGGATGGGCAATTCGGTTATCGGTTTGCCACCGGGCCCCAATCATGGGCGCAGAACCCACAGCAGAGGTGCCTCTATGAGAGTGCCAGGGACGTTGTCTTTCTCGTCCGTCACGGAGATTTCCATAGGTCCTCTCCAATCTGTTGGTCATTGAGAGATATGGACAGTGGGTGGTCCTGGCTTGAATAATCGCGCCAGGAGCCTGAATTTTGGCACCCTGGGGGAGCTTTGGGTGGAATGGGCTGAAACCCCAGTAATTCTGCCAATTCTTTTCTGAGAAAAGGGGGCTTTGGTGGTTCACAAATCTGACAAAGCTGATATAAAGCGCGCTCTCCACCAGCGGTGGAGATACCTGACGCGGGGTGGAGCAGTCTGGTAGCTCGTCAGGCTCATAACCTGAAGGTCATAGGTTCAAATCCTATCCCCG
>JAJFGY010000208.1 GCA_021775935.1 Alphaproteobacteria bacterium | reverse complement strand
GGGCTGAGGATGAGGATGCCGTGGGCTGCTTCGCCGCCCATAACCTTCTGCCAGGAGAATGTCGTAACATCGAGCTTCGTCCAGGGAAGGTCCATGGCGAATGCGGCAGACGTGGCATCACAAATCGTAAGGCCCGTGCGGTCACCGTCGATCCAGTCCCCATTTGGCACCCGAACACCAGAGGTTGTGCCGTTCCAGGTGAACACCACATCCCGGGCAAAATCGACCGCATCAAGGTCTGGCAGCTCGCCATATCCGGCTTCAAGCTTGCGAACATCGTCGAGCTTCAGCTGTTTGGCAACATCGGTCACCCAGCCGGAGCCGAAGCTTTCCCAGGCCATCATGTCGACACCACGTTCGCCCAGGAGCGACCACATGGCCATTTCCATGGCCCCGGTATCTGAAGCGGCGACAATGCCGATCTTATAATCGTCCGGCACACCAAGCACGGACCGTGTCAGGTCAATGGCTTCAGCAAGCTTTGCTTTACCGGGCTTGGAGCGATGGCTCCGGCCCAGACACGCATCTTCTAAATTTTGGAGGTTCCAACCCGGCCGCTTAGCGCAAGGCCCGGAAGAAAAATTTGGATTGGCCGGACGCATTGCCGGCATAGCAGTCTTAGTCATTATCTGTATCTATCCTCACAGATAGTCGCCTCTCGGTGGGGAGAGGTGGCCCACCGCCGATATAGGCGCGTCAGAGGTCGCTGTCAAATGACGATTTGCCGTTTAGACAGGATCGCCTAGTTTGAGCCTCCTCTAACAGTGGACAGGCTTAATGATTCCCAACCAGCGCGCCCTATTTGATATGCCAGACGATGTTGCCTATTTGAACTGCGCCTACATGTCGCCCCTGCTGAAGTCAGCCGCAAAAGCAGGCGAACAGGCGATTGCGCAAAAGAGGCGGCCCTGGGGCACCTTCCCGGAAGACTTCTTCACCCAGTCAGAACAAACACGCGCGCTGTTTGCTGACATCATTGGCGCAGACGCAGACAGCATCGCTTTCGTCCCGTCCGCGTCCTATGGCATAACCATCGCGGCGATGAACATCCCCGTTGGGGAGGGCCAGGAGATCCTGGTCCTGTCAGAACAATTCCCCTCAAACATTTATCCATGGGAAAGGGCCGCCCAGGAACAGGGCGCCGACATCGCAACGGTAAGCGCCCCCGCCATGACGCCAGATGGCCCCGATTGGACGCCTGCCATTCTGGATGCCATCTCAGAGCGAACGGACGTGATCGCCCTGCCCCATTGCCATTGGACTGACGGCGCCCTTATCGACCTTGTGACGATTTCCAAAAAGGCGAGAAAAGTCGGCGCTGCGCTGGTGCTCGATGTTTCTCAATCACTGGGCACAATGCCACTCAACCTCGCCAAAATCAATCCAGATTTCATGGTTGCCCCTACCTATAAGTGGCTGCTCGGCCCCTACGCCATGGGCTTTCTCTATGTCGCCCCCAGATGGCGGGATGGCAGACCACTTGAGGAAAACTGGCTGAACCGCAAAGGGTCTGAGGATTTTGCAGGGCTCGTCGACTATGAAGACGATTATCAACCTGGTGCCAGACGCTTCGACATGGGCGAACGGGCCAACTTTCAACTCATGCCAATGACCAAGCGGGCATTGGAGCAAATTTCAGAATGGCGCGTAGACAATATCGCCGCCACCTTACAGACAAAGACAGATGCCATTGCAGCGCGTGCTCAAGAGATGGGGCTCACTGTGTCCGCATCCCATCTTCGCGCCCCTCATTTTTTAGGTGTGCGTTTTCCAGCCGGTGTCCCGGACGGATTGCTAGAGGCGCTGGCGAAAGAACATGTTTATGTGAGCCTTCGGGGCACCTCTATGCGGGTGACACCTCACCTCTACACCACCAACGATGACGTGGATCAACTGTTCGCAGCCCTTAAGGCAGTCTTGTGAGACTGCGCAAACATACCCCTGCGGACTATCGTGACCTCGCTTTGCTCGCCATTCTTTGGAGCGGCGCCTTTGCGCTGACAGACCTTGCAGTTGAGACCATGACACCCGCCTGGTCGGTTTCAATCCGCATGCTCGTCTCAGCCGCTGTTCTCGCGCCCTTTGTCATGCTCAACCGTGAACCCTTGCCGCGCACACGCAAAATGTGGGGATGGATGACGGCGCTGGCACTTTGTGGGGACCTCATCCCTTTCTTTCTTTTATCATGGGGCATCACGCTCATCGCCTCTGGCTTGTCGGCCATCCTGGTGGGCGTTATGCCTCTGATCACGCTCATTCTCGCGCGCATTTTCGTCCCCGGAGAAGTGCTCGCCGCAACACGGATTGGCGGCTTTGCCATTGGCCTTATCGGCCTGGTGATTGTTGTAGGTCCGGGCGCCCTGGAGAACAGCGCGGTTGAGGGCACACCCTTGCTTGGCGAGATGTTGGTCCTTGCGGCAGCTTTTTTCTTTGCAATGAATGCAATCATTGCGCGACGCGCGCCGCCTGCACCTCTCTATTCAAAAGCCTGCATAACAACAGGTCTTGCGGGGGTCATCATGCTGCCCCTTGCCTGGGCAGAAGCGCCCCTCGACGTGGATGCCATCACTCTGCAATCCTGGATTGCCGTGATCGTGCTGGGGGCATTACCCGTGGGATACGCCACAGTCGTCTATTTCCGGGTTATCGAGAGTGCCGGTCCCTCTTTCATGGCCATGACCAACTATCTCGTGCCCGTCATCGCTCTGGCAATTGGCGCGGTTTTTCTGGATGAGACCATTACGCTGCACGCCCTTATTGGCCTGGCAGTCATCCTGGGGGGCATTGGCCTCGCTGAACTCAGACGGAAATAGTGCCTTTGAGGTAATCCACCGCGCGACCTCGCATAAGCAGGCGCTCGCCCTTCACAGTGCAAAAGAGTGTGCCGCCGCGCTTGGATATTTGCCGCGCTGTGATGTCGTCCTTGCCCAGGCGCTTCGCCCAGAAAGGCACAATCACTGTGTGGGCTGAGCCGGTTACCGGATCTTCTGGAATACCCACATGGGCTGCAAAGAACCGCGAGGCGCAATCCCAGCCCGACGCTTCATCGCCAGTTGCCGTTGCAATCAACCCCATCCCCATTTCATTGCAAAAGCGGGTGAGCTTCGCGACGTCGGGCTGCAACGCCGCAACCTGATGCATGTCCTCAAACACCGCGAGGATTGACTTCGATTTCAGGACCATCGCGGGTCGCGCACCCAACACATCCGCAATGCCGTCCGGCACCATGGTCGGTTTGGGCATGTTCGAGGGAAAATCCATCACATACAGATCACCCTCTCGCCCAACGCTCAGCGGCCCGCTTTTCGTCTGGAATGTGATCTCAGGTTTGGCGAACCCCAAATGCGTGAAGAGCACATGTGCTGAGGCAAGTGTCGCGTGTCCACAAAGCGGTACCTCAGCAGCGGGCGTGAACCAACGCAGACCATATCCCTCACCTTCGGGCACAAAGAAGGCTGTTTCCGCGAGATTGTTCTCTGCGGCAATCGCCAACATCATCTCGTCTGACAGCCAACTCTCCAGAGGAACGACGGCGGCGGGGTTACCCTCAAACACATTGTCTGCGAAAGCATCAACCTGAAAAATCGTGAACTCGCTCATCATTCTCTCCATTAGCGCCTATCGGTCGATGTCATTTAGGCATGGAAGAAAATAGATACAATCATTATATTGTCACCATGACATTTTGGACAAAAGCCCTCGACGCAAAAACCGGCCCGGCCTATCAGCGACTGGCAGACGGCCTGCACGATGCCATCTCAAGCGGCGCACTCACCATTGGCACGCAACTTCCTCCTCAACGCGAACTGGCCTATGAGCTTGGCGTCAGCACGGGCACCATCACCCGTGCCTATGATTTGGCAACACGACGCGGTGACATCACCGCCATAACCGGCAAAGGCTCCTTTGTCGCCTCCCCCGCGAGCGGCAGCCCGGACGGCACGGTCAACCTGCGCATCAATCTGCCTGCAGATGTGGGGCAAGGCGTTGATCTGGCAGCAGCCCTTGCACGACGCACAGCGGCTGATTTCCTGTCCTACATTCCCTTTGGCGGTGCCGAGAGAGACCGCGCAGCCGGGGCCAGCTATGTGAGCCTCGGGGGTGTGACCGTCACACCAGACGACCTGATCGTTACCGCAGGGGGACAGCACGCGCTGACCACAGCCCTCATGGTGGCGACCAAACCAGGTGATCTCATTCTCTGTGAACCCGTCACGTTTGCGGGCTTTCTCGATTTCGCCCGCCTGACGGACCGACATGTCCTGGCGATCCCCTCCGACAAAGACGGCATTCGCGCACAAGCCTTTGAGGATCTCTGCGCCAAACATAAACCCGCAGCGGCTTTCCTCACCCCCACCGCGCAGAACCCCACGGGCACGACCCTGCCTCCTCAACGCCGAAAGGCCATCGCGAAATCTGCCCTCAAGCACAATGTAGCGATCATCGAAGATGGGCTCTACGACCCGCTTGTGCCTTCAGTTCCACCGTCTTTGCATACCCTCGCGCCCGAACAGACGTTCTATGTGGCCTCCCTGTCCAAAACCGTGGCACCAGGCTTGCGCGTAGGGTATTTGATTTGCCCGGACACCTACCGGGACGCTGCCAACGACATGCAGCATCTGCTTGGCATGGGCCCGCCAAAAGCAATGGCGGAAATCGCAACGGCGCTGATTGAAGATGGAAGCGCAGAAAAAATGACACGCGCACAAGGGGCAGAAATCATCAAGAGACAAAAGCTCGCCCGCAAAATACTCAGTCCATGGGTCACGCAGGAAGACGCCTACGCCCCGCATCTGTGGCTCCCGCTACCAGCTGCTTGGACGTCTGACGCATTCGCCACCGCAACAGAAACAGAAGGTGTGCTCGTCTCACCCGCACGGCACTTCGCTGTGGAAGGCCCCTCAAACCATGTAAGGCTGGCATTGGGTGCAGCACCAGATAGGGCGACGCTGAAAGAGAGCCTGAAGAAATTGGCAATGCTGCTGGAAAAAAGTCCGGCCCGCGCCAGTCGGTCTGTTTAGCCGCCATGGCAAGACCAGGACAAGTGCCCGGCGAATTTCCCTCCGGGCGCACGAAAAAAATTATTCGTCGCGCTGAAACGGATGCATATGGTTGAGCGGCCCGTGGCCCTTGCCGAAACCAGGCGCGGTCACGATCGCTTCATGCACATAATCTCGTGCAATCGACACCGCCTCGCGCATGTCCAGGCCGTGCGATAGCAGCGCAGCGATGGCTGAGGCCAGCGTGCAGCCGGTGCCATGGGTATGAACACTGTCGATTCGTGGGCTCGACATCACTTCAATGCTCTCTTCGGTCACCAGCACATCATGCACATCCGGGCCCTGCCCGTGGCCACCCTTAACGAGCACAGCGCTCGGACCGAGCCCCATCAGAGCATCCCCGGCGCGCTTTTGATCATCGAGTGTTTCAACCGCTCGCCCGGTAAGCCGGGCCGCTTCTGGCATATTGGGCGTCAGGATCGTCGCCGCCGGGACCAGCAGGTTCCGCAGCGCAATCATCGCCTCATCTTCCAGAAGAACATCACCACTCGTCGCCACCATAACCGGATCAACAACAAGCTTCAGACCCTCGCGCGTGTCCAGTTCCTGCGAGACGGCTTCAATCACCGCCGTCGACTGCAGCATGCCGGTCTTCACAACATCCGCGCCAATATCATCCAGCACTGCCCGCATTTGGGCAACGATCAGATCTGGCTCGAGTGGGAACACGTCAGAGACGCCGAGCGTATTCTGCACTGTAATCGCGCTCACCGCCGTTGCCGCATAAGCACCAAAGGCGGTTACCGTCTTGATGTCTGCTTGAATGCCCGCGCCGCCGCCGCTGTCTGACCCGGCAACAATCAACACCCGCCCCATTGCGGCTGAGGGGGGCACGCCATTATCGTTCATGGAGGTCAGGCTGCAGCTTTTTCGATCGCCGAGGCAATATCGCCCACGACAGTCTCAACAAGTCCCTGGTCATCGCCTTCCGCCATCACCCGGATAAGAGGCTCTGTCCCTGACTTGCGCACCACAATGCGCCCGCAAGCGCCCAAGCGGCTCTCGCCGTCTTTGATGGCTTCCTGCACAACTGCGTTCTCAAGAGGCGCCCCTGACTTGAACCGCACATTCTTCAACAGCTGAGGAAGGGGCTCGAACAGATTGCAGACTTCACTCACAGGCTTGTTGGTCGACTGCAATACAGCCAACACCTGAAGGCCTGCGATCAGACCGTCCCCCGTTGTCGCAAAATCTGAGAGCACAATATGGCCCGACTGCTCGCCACCCACATTGAAGCCGTTGGCGCGCATATGCTCGACGACGTAGCGGTCACCCACTTGCGTGCGGGCAAGCTCCAGACCGATGCCTTCAAGGTAGCGCTCAAGCCCGAGGTTCGACATCACCGTCGACACAATACCCGGCGCGGAAAGCATCTCTGTTTCTTTCCAGGACTGCGCCACCAGACCCATAATCTGATCACCATCAACAATCTCGCCATTCTCATCACAGACGATAACGCGGTCGGCGTCCCCATCCAGAGCAATGCCGATATCGGCACGCCGCTCACGCACAAGTTCACACATGCGCTCAGGCGCTGTTGATCCACACCCTGAGTTAATGTTGGTGCCATCAGGATCAACACCCACGGTCACAACTTCTGCACCGAGCTCCCACAATGCTGTGGGGGCAACCTTGTACGCTGCGCCATGGGCGCAATCGACAACAATGCGCAAACCATCAAGGCTCAAATGTTTCGGGAAGGTACGTTTGGCAAATTCAATGTAGCGCGCCTGGGCATCCTCGATGCGTTTGGCCCGACCAATCGCCTCTGGCGCAACTAGATGGTCCATAATGCCATTATCCATCCGCCGCTCGATCTCATGCTCGACAAGATCAGACAGTTTGTAGCCATCAGGGCCAAACAGTTTGATGCCATTATCTTCATAGGAATTATGCGACGCGGAAATCATAACGCCAAGGTCGGCGCGCATGGAACGTGTGAGCATCGCAACAGCCGGTGTTGGCAGCGGGCCGAACTGGAAGACATCCATGCCCACAGAGGTAAACCCTGCAACCAGCGCGTTCTCAATCATGTAGCCAGAAAGCCGTGTGTCCTTACCAATCACCACCCGGTGACGGTGATCGCCGCGGGTGAAAACGCGCCCAGCGGCCATACCCACACGCAAGGCCATTTCAGCCGTCATGTTTGGTTGATTAGCGGTGCCCCGAATACCATCGGTGCCAAAATATTTGCGCGACATTTAGTGTCTTCGTCCCAGTAACTTAAGCATTTCCAGGTGAAGTGGACTTAGGTCTCACCGTTCGGAAATGCGACAAACAAAACAGTTGGAGCCCGGTTTGGACCCTGTTTTGGAACAGTGGCCAAGCCGAAACGGCTCCAATACGTCCCCAACGGCGGCACTATATAGCCGATACCCTGCACAGTCGGTTAACGAATTGTTTCTTTTTCTTACGGAGTTAACGCCCGGCCAGATAACCCCAGATAGCAAGTGAATCCGCCAACTGGCGCGGTTCATGGGTGCGCAGCATGTCTGCCCCACCTGATGCTGCAAACAGTTCTGCACTCAGCGTGGCTGCTGCGGAACTGCCCACATCCGTGCCTGCGAGCTTCCTAAGGAAGCTCTTGCGCGACACGGACACGAGGAGCGGCACATCAAATCGCTCTTTCAGCGTGCCAAGCCCACGGATCACCTCAAGAGAGGGCTCGGGTTGATTGCCGAGAAAAAAACCCATGCCTGGATCAAGGATCAGCCGGTCACGGGCAACCCCCGCCCGCTCCAGCGCGCCAAACCGGCTCTCGAAGAACCGCGTGACATGATCCACCATGGACCCAGCCGGTGGCGCTGTCCGGGTCGCAGGGCCCCGCCCCTGGATCGAATGCATCACCACAAGCTTTGCGTGAGCCGCAGCAAGCTCCGGATAGAAGCTCTCATCAGAAAAGCCCTGAATGTCGTTGAGATACGCCACCCCTTGATCAAGCGCCCAGCGCTGGGTCTCTGTCTGAAAACTGTCGACTGAGATCACCGCACCCTCTGCCTGCAACACGGGCACAACGGCTTGCAACCGGGCAATCTCTTCATCCGCACTCACCGGTGCACTGTCGGGATGCGAGGAGGCTGGCCCAATGTCGAGCACGTGCGCTCCATCAGCGATCAACTGACGCCCATGAGCGATGGCTGCCGAGGGATCAAGATACTTTCCCCCATCGGAGAACGAATCCGAGGTGATATTGAGAATACCGAAGATTTGAGGGCTAATTGCGGTCACCTGAAAACTATGGGGAAATCACCAATTCGGCTGCAGGGTCTATCAAACAATCTCTGAGAACAATCCCCGGCACCTCGATGTCATCGGCACTAAGTTCAATCAATGCTCCTCGCCAGACATATCCGCCGATGGCTGGATTCTCTGACTGCGCAGATACGATTTTGGCATTGGCCCATTCGGCATCTTTCGTCACAACAGACGTAGATGGACTATCCGCAGAAAACAAAACCACCCACGACAAGTTCTCTGGCGAGACCAATGTCATAGTGCTGTCCTCATAACGCAGGATTAGAACTGGATCGCCATTCTCTACGTGGCATCGGACCGGGTCCAAGAACGTCCCTTCAAATAGCGAGAACTTGTCGAACATGCCATCGCTATCAGCGTGCAGGCCCGTTGGCACTACAACCAGCTGCAGCACGACTAAACCAAATGCGCGGATAAAGGACATTAACCCCCAAATCGCAGATCATCACTGCAGTCACACTAGCGAAAAAGCCCCACTCATACGAGCGGGGCTTTTGTCATTTTGAAAGGTAGGCAAGTGATTACGGACCCTGTGGCTCCGGATCAATGCTGCCAATGCCGCCACTTGTCGGCACGGACGAGGTTGGTCCACCTGTCGGCTCTGGCGGCTCACCACTGTCGCGGTGCGGCGTCTCGCCAACCAGAAGACCCTTAATCTCATCGCCTGACAACGTTTCATATTCAAGCAGACCTTTGGCGATCTTGTGCAGGTCGCCAATATGCTCGGTCAGGATCTCTTTGGCTTTGTCATAGCCGTCTTCGACAATGCGTTTCACTTCCTGGTCGATCATGCGCTGCGTGTCTTCCGACATGTTCTGCGAGCGTGCCACAGAATGGCCGAGGAACACTTCTTCCTCATTGTCCTGATAGGCAAGCGGTCCAAGCTTATCGCTCATGCCCCATTGCGTGACCATGGCTTTGGCCATCTTCGTGGCCTGCGAGATGTCTGAAGAGGCACCTGATGTAACCTTGTCGTGACCCAGGATCACTTCTTCGGCCACACGACCACCCATGGCAACTGCCAAGTCCGCATACATCTTTTCGCGCGTCACAGAGAACTGATCTGCTTCGGGCAACCGCATCACCATACCCAAAGCGCGACCACGTGGAATGATCGTCGCTTTATGAATGGGATCAGAGGCTGCCATATGAAGTGCCACCAGTGCGTGGCCGCCTTCGTGATAGGCAGTCAGACTACGCTCTTCTTCCGACTGAACCATGGAGCGGCGCTCCGCCCCCATCATCACCTTGTCTTTGGCATCTTCAAATTCCGCCATCGTGACCAGACGTCGCCCGCGCCGTGCCGCCAGAAGAGCCGCTTCGTTCACAAGGTTCGCAAGGTCCGCACCAGAGAAGCCCGGAGTACCGCGCGCAAGCGTCTTCACCACCACATTTGGGCCCACAGGCACTTTCTTCATGTGCACTTTAAGAATTTTCTCGCGGCCAATAATGTCCGGGTTCGGCACCACAACCTGACGGTCAAAGCGACCGGGACGCAACAGCGCAGGGTCCAGAACATCAGGACGGTTGGTCGCTGCAATCAGGATGATGCTTTCATTGGGCTCAAAACCATCCATCTCCACCAGCAGCTGGTTGAGTGTCTGTTCGCGCTCATCATTGCCACCGCCAAGACCGGCGCCACGATGCCGCCCGACCGCATCAATTTCGTCGATGAAGATGATGCAGGGTGCGTTCTTTTTCGCCTGTTCAAACATGTCGCGGACACGGCTTGCACCGACACCAACAAACATTTCGACAAAGTCCGACCCTGAAATCGTGAAGAACGGGACATTGGCTTCGCCGGCAATGGCGCGGGCCAGAAGTGTTTTACCGGTACCGGGAGGCCCAACGAGCAGCACGCCCTTAGGGATGTGACCGCCAAGGCGCTGGAATTTTGATGGATCGCGCAGGAAATCGACAATCTCTTCCAGATCATCTTTTGCTTCATCAATGCCCGCAACATCGTCAAACGTCACACGACCATGGCGCTCTGTGAGCAGCTTGGCTTTTGATTTCCCAAAGCCCATGGCTTTGCCGCCACCGCCCTGCATCTGACGCATGAAGAAAATCCACACACCGATCAGGAGCAACATGGGGAACCAGGAAACCAGAATCCCCAGCAGTGAGGGAGAGCCGTCATCTTTGGGCTTCGCGTTAATATCGACATTCCGTGCGCGCAGCCGCTCAACCAGAGCCGGGTCGCCTGGATTGTACGTATAGAAGCTCTGTCCGTCGGATAGATGACCTGTGACAGTGTCACCAGACATGGTCACATCAACAACGTTGCCACTTTCCACTTCATTGAGCAGTTCAGAAAAACTGATCTCATTCGTGGTGGCCCGATCTACGGGGCTTTGGAACAGATTGAACAGCGCGACAAGCAGCAGCGCGACAACCGCCCAGAGAGCGAAATTCTTAAAATTGGACAAGGCTTCGTTTCCTGTCTGGAAGTCAGGCCCCACGAGCGGGACCAAGTTTCTACCGGCTTATTTGGATTTGTTCTAAGTCTACAAGAAAGATGGTGTGCCAACCAGACATTACTAGACGGGGATAAGTCTCACGAGCCCCATTTTTCATTGTTTCTGGTCGAAATTTCGTGATCCGTCCCACTTTGGCGCACTTCCTCAATTGTTCGAGAGCCACCATAGACAGCGCGGGTAAAAGCCCCGTTAGCTTGCAGCCCCGATGCGCTAAATCTGTCCAATAAAGCGGCTTCGGAAAGACGGCGCCCCAGTGGCAAAAAAGGCGAGCTGCGGTTGGACAAGCAATTCATCCTCCCGCCAGAGCGCCGGAAGGGTCTCAAGCGCCAGTTTGGGCACGTCTGAGGGCAGCGGAAGCCCTTCTTCTTTCACCTGGCGAAGGCCAGCGCGGCCCAATGCCCGCACTGTGCCGCTGGTTTTTCGCCCGGTAAGGCGCACATCAAACCGCCCATCCCACACAAGCGGTGATCCAGAAACCAACTCCAAACCCTCTCCAACGGCTGAGGCCTCTCGCAACACCCGAAAGTGGGTCATCCGACTGGTGAATTTCACACCGCCAAGTGTCCGTCCGCGCCCCAGCGCATCCCCCCGCACCGCCTCAAGCAAGGTTTCCAGTGAGGCCAGGCGCGGCGGATAGTCCGCACCGCCCACCCGTTGCGTGAGCCGGCCCAGAAGCCGAAGCGCAATCTCATCAGGCACATCTGCCAAACGTGCGGTTTCCACATCGGCAAACCCGAAGGGCTGCCAACGAACCGCCTTGCGCTCCAACACGTCTGTCGAAAACTCAAGACCCGCCCGGGCACGACCCATGGCTTTGGCGGTTGAGACAAGCCGGTCTCGGGTGAGCCCCAACTCCTCCAGCACCGGGAGGGTTTTGCGCACCTGAACCCGAAGAAAGCGTTCATCCGTATTACTCGGATCATCGACCCAGGCATGTCCCGCTTTTAGAAGTGTCGTCTTCAGTCTCTCCTGAGGCACATCAAGCAGCGGGCGCAAAAGCCGGACACCTTGATGTATCCGAACCGGTGCCATAGCCGACAGTCCATCCACCCCACTGCCCCGCTGAAGGCGGATAAGAAAGGTCTCTGCCTGGTCGTCAAGATGATGGGCGGTCAAGAGGTCCGCGCGCGCCTTACTTCCCCTGCCCTGACCCGACCGACACCAGTCCGTCAGCAGACGATATCGCGCCGTCCGGGCTTCCGCCTGCAGGTTGGACGTCGGCTTTGTGCCCTCCCAAGTCAGGACTTTGTGAGGAAGCGAGAGAGCCGCCGCCCAGGTTGCTACTTGAGCCGCTTCTTCCGCAGCCTCCGGGCGCAATCCATGGTCCACTGTGAGCACGGTGATCTTGGGCGACCCTTTGCCGCGTGCCTCCATCCAATCGCGCCATTCGGCAAGCAGCAGCATCAGCGCTGTCGAATCCGCACCACCAGACACCGCCACGCCAAGTCGTGGCGCAGGATCAAGTGGCCGCAGCAACCGGCCAAGCTCAGGGCCAGTCAGCGCGCGGAGAGACCGTACAGGGGCCATGAGGTGTCGTCAGCAGCCAGCGCGGGTGCGTTCAAGTTGCGCCCGCTGCTTGACTGCCTGAGTTGCGGAAGGAAAACGGCGATTAAGTTCGCCAAGCGTCGCGCAGGCTTGCTCCTGCTGACCAAGTGCGGCCAGGGTCATGCCAAGCTTCAACAGACTATCGGGCGCTTTGGTTGAACTGGAATAGGTCGAATAGCCAGTAAGAAAGGCTTCAGCAGCCTGCCGGTAGGCTCCGCGCACATAAAAGGTCTCGCCCAGCCAATATTGAGCGTTACCAGCAAGATTGTGTGTGGGGTAGCGCTGCAGGAAATTTGAGAAATCTGCCTCGGCAACATCAAACTGCCCGCGCTTCAGCTGATTAATTGCAGCCTCATAGGCATCTTCCGGTCCTCGGTCACTGCCTGCACCGGCGGCAGATGGATAATTCTCAGCAGGAAGCTGCGACGCATTTCCCAACTCACGGGGATTGACGCTCACCCGTGTCTGCCCATCGGGTCGGTCTTGTGGCAGAGCAGAGGCCGGTACCTGGCCAAGCGTTCCCACCGTTGCAGCCGCAGCATCACTGACCCGGCTGCCTGCGGGCGGAGAAGGTGGCGTAAGAACAGGCGCGCCTGATGAAGACCGCGCGGCACCACCTGAGGCGCCCAATTCCTGGAACCGAAATTCAACATCTTCGGCAAACTGGCGAAACTGGGCTTGGGTTTGCGTCAGATCATAGGTGAGCTTTTCAAGCTGACCCGTGAGATCGCGCAGGGATGTTTCAACAGATTGCAGACGCAGGGAAAGGTCTGCAGCACTTTGCGGATCAGGACCAAAACCCACGCCGCCAGACAGCTGCCCGGGCTGCGCCCCAGCCTGACTGGAGACCTGACCAGAGGCCTGATAAGTCTGTCGCTGCACATCGATCAGGTCCCGTTCAATCTTCTCTAGCCGATTGTAGAGAGCCCGCGTGTCAACATTGTCTGGTTCTGCCTGCGCACCCATCGTGCCTGACGTGAACGCAACAAGTGTTACCAGGCCAACATGTATTGCCAGGCGCCTAAGCGAATTTCTGACAGAAAGTGGGGTGGGCTGTCTGACCCGTCCCTCAAATTGTGCCGCGCTCTCTGAGCTCCGCGCTCTCATTGCCGCCAACCTTCTCATTTCAAGCCCCGAACCAGATGAACCCATGCCAACAATAGCAGAGAGTTCGACCAAATTGAGGCCGAGGGACCCTCTAGATGCAAAAACGCCCCCGAAGTCATCCCTCGGGGGCGTTAGATCACGTCTGATGCCAGGTTTAAGAACCAGCGCCGCTCACAACAGAGACAGCACGCCGGTTCTGGTTCCAGCAGCTTTCATTCGAGCAAAGCGCCACAGGGCGTTCCTTGCCGTAGGAGATTGTCCGCACGCGGGAAGGATCAACACCCAGGCTCACAAGGTAGCTTTTCGCAGCATTTGCGCGGCGCGCACCAAGAGCCAGGTTGAAATCACGTGTTCCGCGTTCATCCGCATGACCTTCCATGGCCACGGAGAGCGCTGGATAAAGTTTGAGCCAGGCTGCTTGGCGCTGCAGGGTAGCCCGCGCAGCAGATGTCAGGTCAGACCGGTTCGTTTCAAAGAAAACGCGGTCACCAACATTGACCACAAGATCCTGCTGAGACCCTGGTGTGGGTCCGCTGGGCTGTGTCTGGGTCACTGGAGCGGTTGGCGTTGAGGTCGCTGACGCGCTGTCGTCCGGTGTCGAACTACACGCTGCCACAACCACCATCAGGCCGGCCATTGTTGCGACCCGCAGGCCGGCATTCAGGATCTTCATGGATGATGTCTCCTTACATCTATTACGCAGTACAACCGAAGCCAGCGCTTTACTTAAGCATTGCCGCCCAATTTCAGTTTGTTTAGCTCTGCTGATTTATCACTGCGATCTTTAACATTACATGACAGTGCCGGGTGAAATTGTTTTCTTCTCAAGATCCCCGACCCATCGCACAAAGCCCCATCAAATTAGCCCATGGGGAAGAAACCTATCTGCCTGCCGGACTTCCCGCAAGCAATCCCTCATTCATTAACGCGAAATCGACCCGCATTCTAATCAAGTCTGTTCATCTTTAGGTCAAGCCAGACCTTAGTCAGACCCAGTCCAGCCACCCCGACCTGTTAGTCGAGTCTGGGCGACCAGGCAGGATCAGACGCAAACGCTGGCGTGTAAACCGGCCGCTCATTATAGCCGGTAAGATCTACCGACCAGAGGCTCGGTCCCCCATTCTCCCCGCGGGTTTCCCGAAAGAACATCAGCACCCGGCCATTTGGGGACCAGGTAGGTCCCTCATTGTGATAGCCCTCAGTGAGCACACGCTCGCCAGTTCCATCAGGCTTCATGATCCCGATGACAAAGCGCCCTTTGGTCATCTTGGTAAACGCGATCAGATCACCCCGGGGGCTCCAGACCGGCGTGGCATAATTCCCTGTCCCAAAACTGATACGCCGGGCGCCAGAGCCATCTGCATTCATGACATAAATCTGCTGTGAGCCACCGCGGTCACTCTCAAATGTGATCGCGCTGCCATCAGGCGAATAAGACGGCGCTGTATCAATTGCCGCTGTATTGGTCACCCGACGTGTCTGGCGCGACCGCAAATCCATTTCGTAGATATCTGCATTGCCGCCGCGCTGAAGGCTCATGATGATCTTCTGCCCATCCGGCGAAAACCGTGGCGCAAAGGTCATGCCTGGAAAATCACCGACGACTTCCTGCTGGCCGGTCTCAATATCAAGCAGATAGACCCGTGGCCGATTGCCATAATAAGAGAGATAGGTGATTTCCTGGTTTGACGGGCTAAAGCGCGGCGTTAGCACAAGGTCCGCTCCATTGGTCAGCATGCGGGGATTGTGACCATCCTGATCCATAATCGCCAATCGCTTGACCCGTTGACCCTTGGAGCCGCTTTCAGACACATGCACAATACGGGTATCGAAATAGCCCTTCTCACCCGTGAGCCGCTCATAGATTGCATCTGCAATAATGTGCGCGACACGGCGCCAATTGTCCGGTGTCGTATAAAACTGAAGCCCCGTGATCTGCTGTTCTGAATAAATATCCCAAAGCCGGAATTCGACTTTGAGACGCCCGTCAGGTTCCACAACAGTTTGTCCGGTAACCAGTGCCTGCGCACTGATCACCCGCCAGTCGCCAAAGCGTGGCTGAACATTCACATCCTGAATGCGCTCAATGTAAGACGCAGATGGCAAGGGTCTAAATAGGCCCGACCGCTCCAGATCAGCGCCAATGACTTTCGCAACGTCCAAACCGATCTGACGTTCCTGGGAACCCGGTCCTAAAAAATCCACCACCGCTATTGGCAGCGGATCGATATTGCCCTGCGTGATATCGATCTCGAGCGCGGCCTCGACACGAGGTGCGGCCAGCGCAAACCCCATCACAGCTGCACAAACAGCGATCCCTAAGCGCAAACCCATCTTCTGGAAACTCCCTCGAAAGCCCGATACTTCCCGAACCATATCTTGTATTTCCTCACTATCACCTTTCAGGTGACCGCAATGTGGCAAGATCCGTCAACCACCCAACATTTCTCGCGGATCGAAATTGAGGTAAATTTCCTGCCACGACTGATATTTGTCGGCTGGCATCGTGTAGGGCGCACAGCGGCGAATGGCCCGCATGGCGCTGTCAGAGGCGGCTCGAAAATAGCTGTCACCAGACAAAAGCCGTGAATTATTAATGAGTTGCGGCGGTCGCGACAGGGACCCATCGCGCCTCAGGAACACTCTGATCCGCACCACCAGGCTACCCGCATTGGCAGCTCCGGCTGGAACACTCCAGCACCGGCGCATCTGGACCTTAAACGCATCAATTTCCGACATGGTGAGCTCCGCTCCAGGCCCTGCCCGCGTTACACGCTCAGGCTGCGCTGGTTCAATACGGCGCGGCTCCTCCTCGGGCAGCTTATCCAAAAGAGCGGCAATCTGGGTCGGATCAAAAGCAGGCTTTGGCTCCGCCCGGGGCGTTGGAGGTTTTGGCTGAGGTTTTGGTTCGGGCTCAGGTTCCGGTTCGGGCTCAGGAGCAGGTTCGGGAGAGGGTTCAGGTTCTGGCGCAGGGGCAGGCTCCGGCTCAGGAACGGGAGCGGGTTCTGGCTCGGGCAGAGGCTCCGGCGGCACTTCAGCGATGGGCTCAGGTTTAGGCTCCGGCTCATCAATTTCTTCCACCGGGGGTTCCGGCGTCGGCTCAGGTCTTGGAATGTTACGCAGGTTAGTAAACTCATCAATGGTGACCAGCTCAACCGGCAGCGCACGGCTCGCAGCCACCTGTAGGGGCTCTGTGTCCGGCAACGCAATAAACATGGCAGCCAGAAGCCCCCCATGAAACGTTGCCGAAAAAAGAAGCCCTGCGCGCATGACCCCTACCGCCCGGCCTGAGACGAAGACGAAGACTGGGGAGGCGTTTCAGTCACGAGCCCAACACGAGAGAAACCGGCAGAAGAAATTCGGCCCATGACCTTCATCACCTGCCCATAATCCACAGCCGCATCAGCACGCACATAGATGCGCTCTTCATAGCCGTTTTCACCAATAGCCAGAAGCCTGGCGACCAGTTCTTCAGGTTCAACCACTGTCTCCTGCAGATAGACCGTGCCATCACCCTGCACGGTGATCGTCAGGGGCTCATCATCCCCCTGAAGCGGTTCAGAACGCGTCTGAGGCAGATCGACCGGCACCCCAACAGTGAGCAGAGGAGCGGCCACCATGAAAACAATGAGAAGCACCAACATGACATCCACCAACGGTGTCACATTGATCTCACTCATGGGCTGCATGCGCGCGCCGCGCCTGCTGCCGCGACGACCCGATCCGCCATTAGATCCGAGAGATGCCCCCATCTCTATCTCCGCTCATCAAGTTGGCGAGAAACGATGGCGGAGAACTCGTCCGCAAATCCATCAAGGCGCGATCCGAAGCGCCCAATCTCACTTGAGAATTTGTTGTAGGCGATAACAGCTGGAATAGCGGCAAGCAGCCCAAGAGCCGTCGCAAATAACGCTTCGGCAATCCCCGGCGCAACGACCGCAAGGTTCGTATCGCGGCTGATCGCAATGGACTGGAAGGAGTTCATGATCCCCCAAACTGTTCCGAAAAGCCCGACGAACGGCGCGATGGACCCGACCGTCGCCAGAAACAGGAGGTTTGTTTCAAGCGACATCATTTCTTTGTTCAGCGTCACCGACATCACCCGGTCAACACGCTCTTTGACACCGGCAAAATGATTAGGGCCTGCCTCTGACGATCGTTTCCACTCCCGCATAGCTGCGGCAAAGAGAGACGACATGGGATGGTTCGGACGACTGCCCAGATCCTGGTAGAGATCGTCCAGAGACCGGCCAGACCAGAACGTGTTTTCAAAACTGTCTGCCTTGCGCCGCACAGAGCTCAACCGCCACCACTTGTCGAACATGATGGCCCAGCTCCAGATCGAGGCCGCAATGAGCCCGATCATCACCGACTTCACAACCCAGTCAGCCCGTGCAAACAAAGACCACAAGGTGAAGTCTGTCGCGTCCGTCACCAAGGTTGCATCTTGGATGATCTCGCCAACCGGTGCAGGCGTCACGTCAGTTTCAGCGCGCGCCCCAGTAACGTGCAAGGAGGACGCGAAGTCCAAAATATTTTGCGTCGGGGAACTCAGCGTCGAAAAAGAAAGGTCTATCGCCGAAAGGGTCTGCGCGGCGAGGTCGACGACTTGTATGGGATCCATGAAAACTGCTCTCCGTCAGGTGCCAAAGCATTTTCAGGACGACCTGTCCGAAAATGCGGTGAAGGACTGCATTGAGACCCCATCAACTCATAAGGGCGCGCAAAGCATGAGTGGGCGCGCGCCTCGCGAAGAGAAGCGAATACCCCCAGAATGGGGCAAAATTAGACGAGAGAATGTGTCAAAACTGGGGCACGCGGGCCTTTTCGCCCGAAATGTCAAAGGCTTAACGTGGATGTGATGCTGCTGCCACATGTGGCCCGAGAGCTTCCAGCATAGCGGCAGTCAAGCGACGAGGCCGACCGTCTGTGTCGATACAGGCAGCCTTCACAATAGCCCGCCAGATCGGCTCCCCGTCGCGTTTAATCACCTGCTCTATTTCCAGCCTTGCGCCGCGAGCCGTGATGTAGCGGCTCTCGACTTCCAACAAATCGTCAATCCGGGCAGGTGCTAAAAACTCCATATCCATTTTTTGAATGGCGAAGGCCAGCGGCGGATCAAGTTCCAGAATTTCCGAGTGGTGGATACCAACAAGGCGAAGGAAATCCGAGCGGCTGCGCTCAGCAAATTTCAGATAGTTTGCGTGATAAACGATGCCGCTAAAGTCCGTGTCTTCGTAATAGACGCGGATAGGCAGATGGTGAACACCTTCCACAATGGTGCCAGCAATATCAGGCCAGTCGCCGCCACTCATTTACTTGCCTCCTTCAAACAAGCCGCCTTGGCCACCCTGGCCAGGCTCACCGGGCGGCGTCGGAAGGCCCAGATGCTGAAATGCAGCGGGCGTCAGCACGCGCCCCCGCGGTGTACGCTGCACAAGCCCGTTTTGAATGAGATAGGGCTCGACAATTTCTTCGATCGCATCCCGCGGCTCCGATAGTGCTGCCGCAATCGTTTCAATTCCCACCGGCCCCCCGGAAAACTTATGCGCAATCGCTGTAAGATAGCGATGGTCGAGCGCATCAAGCCCGAGCCGATCTACCTCAAGCCGGGTGAGCGCCCGGTCGGCAACCGCTGCATCAATCTGCGGTGCTTCTTCAACGACCGCAAAGTCACGAACCCGCCGCAGGAGCCGCCCGGCAATACGTGGTGTGCCCCGGGCCCGGCGGGCAATTTCAAGCGCCCCATCATCGGTGATCTGCATGCCCATGACACCGGCGCCGCGCCGCACGATCAATTCCAACTCATCCACTTCATAGAAGTTGAGACGCACAGGAATACCAAAGCGATCCCGCAATGGTGTCGTAAGCAGGCCGGTCCGTGTGGTCGCTCCCACCAGCGTGAAAGGGGCAAGTTCAATTTTCACAGACCGCGCCGCAGGCCCTTCGCCGATAATCAGGTCGAGCTCAAAATCTTCCATAGCAGGATAGAGAATTTCTTCCACCGCCGGGTTAAGCCTGTGGATCTCATCGATGAAGAGTACGTCGCGCTCTTCAAGGTTCGTCAGAAGTGCCGCCAGATCCCCCGCTTTTGCGATCACGGGGCCGGAGGTTGAGCGAAAGTTGACGCCGAGCTCCCGGGCCACAATCTGCGCCAATGTGGTCTTGCCAAGTCCAGGAGGTCCTGCAAAAAGCACATGGTCGAGCGCCTCTTTGCGCTTGGCTGCAGCTTCAATAAAGATTGAGAGGTTTTCCCGTGCCTGTCGCTGCCCGGTAAATTCCGACAAACGTTGAGGGCGCAATTGCGTTTCTGCCCCCTCTTTTTCATGAGACAAGTCCTCTTCACGCGGGGTCGCCCCGACAAGACGGTCCGTCCCAACTGGCCTATCACTCATTGGGCCAACTCCTTCAAGCCGACACGGATAAGGGCTTCAGGACCCGCCCCTTCCTCCAATTGTTTGGTCGCGGCAGAAATTGCCGTTGCCGCCTGCGCATGGGCGTAGCCAAGATTGACAAGCGCCGAGACGGCGTCTCTCACCGCACCACCCGCGCCCGAAACGACGGCGCCATCACTTGCAGCAAGAACCGGTGCCAACTTGTCAGGTGCCGGCGCCTTATCTCGAAGCTCGCTCACGATGCGACCTGCAAGCTTAGGCCCCACACCGGGTGCCTGGGTCACCGCCTTTTTATCTTCCAGAGCAATCGCATCAGCAAGACCGCTTGGCCCTATTGTGCCAAGCATCGCCATCGCATGGCGCGCGCCCACCCCTTGAACAGACTGCAATAGACGAAACCAGTCCCGCTCATCATTTGTGGCAAAGCCAAAGAGCCGCAACTGATCTTCGCGCACATATGTATCAATCAACAAAGAGAGAGGCTCGCCCTTTGCGGGAACCTGACGCAGTGTGAAACCGGAACAGGAGACCAGATAGCCAACGCCACCAACGTCCAGGATCAGCCAGTCCTCTCCCACCTCATCAACAATGCCTGTGAGCTTGCCAATCATGCCCGCTTCACCCGTGCATCTGCCGTCTCAACATACGAGATGGCCGAGCGATAGTGTGCGTGACAGATCGCGACGGCCAGCGCGTCTGCAGCATGTTCGCTCGTTGTTTTGCACCGCGCGAGCAGGGTCTCCACCATCATCTTGATCTGCTGCTTGTCCGCATGACCTGAGCCCGTGACCGTCTTCTTGATTTTGTTGGGTGCATATTCCGCCACATCAAGCCCAGCCCGTGCAGGCACCAAAAGCGAGATCGCGCGCGCTTGGCCAAGCTTCAACGCCGCTGCCGCATCCTTAGAAACAAAGGCCGTCTCAACCGCGGCAGATGCAGGTGCATGATCTGTAATCACGGCGATGAGACCTTCTTCTAGCTGCACAAGTCGTTCGGCCAGCGAAAGTTTACTATCGGATGTAAGCGTGCCGTTCGCGACATGCGCCAGCCGGTTGCCGGTCACATCGATCACACCCCATCCCATGGCACGCAATCCAGGATCCAATCCCAGCAATCTGACAGTCTCAGTCATTATCTCGCCTGGTTGGAGCGTTTTCAGGGAATGAGTGAGCGGATTTCCGTCCGAAAACGCGACAAAACATAGCAGCCAGTGCGCAATCTCCCGCGCCGGGCTAACCGATCAGGCGGAGAGCTGCTCCATCACCGAATCGGACATCTCGAAGTTCGCATAAACCTGCTGCACATCATCACTATCGTCCAGCAAATCCAACAGCCGCAGAAGCGTCTCGCCCTGATCAGCCTCAACCGGGATCGTATTGCTGGGCTTCCAGATGATGGTAGCAGCATTGGCCGCGCCAAAGGATGCCTCAAGAGCACCAGCAACCTCATGCAGGCTTTCAGCATCACAAATCAGCGTATGGCCCTCATCATCTGATGTGCAATCATCAGCACCGGCTTCAATGGCCGCTTCAAACATTGCATCTGCGTCTGCCGCATCTGCTGCATACTCTATGGAGCCAACGCGCTCAAAACTGAACGAAACCGCCCCTGTCTCACCCAAATTGCCGCCGTTTTTTGCAAAAATCGTACGGATCTCGCTGGCCGTCCGGTTGCGGTTATCGGTCAATGCCTCAACGATCACACCAACCCCCGCCGGGCCAAAGCCTTCATACCGAACTTCTTCGTAATTCTCTCCGCCCTGCTCCGTACTTTTCTTGATCGCGCGATCAATATTGTCTTTGGGCATGGACTGCGCCCGGGCTGCGTTGATAGCGGCGCGCAAGCGCGGATTATGGTCTGGATCAGGCATTCCCATTTTTGCCGCGACCGTGACTTCCTTGGCGAGCTTTGAGAAGAGCTTTGCGCGTTTCTTATCCTGCGCGCCCTTGCGGTGCATGATGTTTTTGAATTTGGAATGTCCCGCCATGGCGTTCGCTCTTTCAACTTTTGGGTGTAGAGGGCGTCCTCAATGTAGACGCCAATTTGCGCCCTTTATAGGCAGCGAGCCTACCAAAATCCATAGGGGCTGGAGGGTCGCCAACGCAAAACCGGTTTTCTTAGGTAAAACCTTCATTGTTCTTTAACTAATCGATGGTTGTATATAAATATAGACACAACTTTTAAGTGTGCATTTGCCGACCACCCAAGGCAGCCAGCCCGCTTAAAGGGCCATAGACCCAAATGTAAGGGACCGAGTTAGCCATTGGGGCTGCCCACCGCTCAGATGCCAATGAACTGGCCAGGAGCTGAGATGGGATCTAGAGACCGAGAGGGGAACAGAGCAATGTTTAAAAAGAGAAGCTCAGCTGTCGCAACAGCGGAAGTCATCGACCTAGCCGCACAATCTGAGCCGCAGAGCATGACCGGCGAAACATTGCTGACCATGCTCGACAACATGCCCATCAATGTAATGATGGCAGACCCGGTCGATCTCAAAATCAACTACATCAACAAGACCAGCGTCGAGACGTTGAAGACTGTGCGCGACTTGCTGCCCGAGTCAGTCGACCCTGAAAACATGATGGGTGTCTGTATTGATGTCTTCCACAAACAGCCCTCGCATCAACGCGGAGTGTTGGCTGATCCAAGAAACCTCCCCCACAGCGCAAAGATCAAGCTTGGACCTGAGACCCTCGATCTGAACGTATCAGCGGTCTACGACAATGGCGGCTCCTATGTCGGCGCAATGGTCACATGGAGTGTTGTCACACAGCTGCAAAATGCGATCACCGATTTCGAGAGCAACGTCAAGGCGATCGTCTCTGAGGTGTCAGACAAATCTGGCGCGATGAAGAACATGGCCGAAACACTTGCGGAGAATGCTGAACAAAGCACCAAACAAGCAAGCACCGTTGCAGCGGCAGCGGAAGAAACCACTGCCAATGTACAAACCGTCGCAAGCGCTGCAGAAGAAATGTCGAACTCCATCAGCGAAATCACCCGACAGGTTTCAGACAGTTCCAGCATCGCACAGGAAGCCGTTGCCGAAGCAGAGCGAACAAATGCCACCGTTCAAGGTCTTGTGGCTGCATCGGAGAAAATTGGCGAAGTTGTGAACCTCATTCAAGACATTGCAAGTCAGACGAACCTGCTTGCACTCAATGCAACAATTGAAGCAGCACGTGCGGGCGAAGCAGGCAAAGGGTTTGCGGTTGTGGCAGCGGAAGTCAAAGAGCTTTCCAGTCAAACCGCCAAGGCGACGGAAGAAATCGCCACGCAGATTGGAACAATCCAACAGGAAACTGAGGGCGCCGTTGAAGCGATCGAGTCAATCGGCACGACGATCCAAAAGATAAATGAGATCGCCTCTTCAATCGCAGCCTCAGTAGAAGAGCAAAGTGCGGCGACGACGGAAATCAGCCGCAATGTCCAAGAAGCAGCAACGGGCACCCAGGACGTGTCGTCAAATATCGGCACGGTGACACAAGCTGCTGCCGACACCGGCGAAGCCGCAGGGCAGGTTTTGCAAAGCTCCGCTGAGCTCAACAACCAGGCTGATGTGCTTGGACAGGAAGTCGACAAGTTCCTCACCGAGGTCAAAAAACTCTAGAAGCCCTTTGACAGCCCACCTGAGATAGCTCTGATCCTGACCCGCCACCCGTATGGGGTCAGAGCTTGAGTACCGTCTGATCCCCGACGGTGCACGACGCCCCGCCTCATCGCACCATCCTGCGATGGGGCGGGGTACTTTTTACTCGGACCGTTCTGCGCAGGCGACCGCATAGAAGAAGGGCAGCAAAGCAAGAGCCCCCACCCACCAGCTTTGCCAAACACCATGCGCGACAGACCCAATTATGAATGCACAGCAGAGCCCAGCCAAAACGAAGGGCGCATCTTTCTCGCTCAACAAAGACACCTGCCGCATCAAGAGACCCCAGGCAGTAGCCAGGGCAAGCGCTCCAAGAACACCCATCTCAAACCAGATCTGCAACACGCCATTGTGCGGATGATGCAAATGTACATCAGTGAAATAGACCTGGGTCATATCATCGAGTGGCATGAAACGCCCAGCCTCAAGCCCATATCCCAACAAGGGCTGGGCCAAAATTTTCTCACTTACAAAGTGCCAGATCTCCATCCGCGGCAGGATGGTGAGCTCCGCATTGGCCACACCTTCCCCGAGAGAAATAGGGCCGAGCTGAGAGATCAGGAACGGCAGCGACAGGATGACAAAACAGCCTAAAATGCCAAGCCCCCACAGCGTTGCACGCGGCACTATAAGTGCAGAGCCAAGCACACCCATTGAGGCAAACACAGAAAGCTGGACGGCCTGGCTTTCACCAGTCAGGGCGACAACAAACAAGAATGCAACCAACCCTGGCCCTGCAGCAGCGCCATATCGTTGCGAGGTGATAAGGGCTGCAGGCCAAACAAGAAGCGCCAGAACGACCATGGCTCGATTTGAAGAATATGCAGCTTCACTAAGAGAGACATCACGCAGCATTGCGTAAACCGCCCCGTCGCTCACGCCCTCAACCAATCCCCAGCACAATCCAACCAGACAGGACAGAAGCAGCGCCCCTTTGAGCGCACTGAGCACAGAGAGCTGCCGCGCGAGTGCCCACAACAGAACCGCTATCAGCGCTGCGGTCGCCAGCTTAAAAAACCGTCCCAACGCATAATCAGCATCAAGAGAGCGAAAGGCTGCAAGTCCCACCAGCAAGACAAAAACACAAAAGACAAAGAGCAAGGTACGAGGTGGCGTAGGAAAAGACCGGGTCTGCACGCAATACACCACCAGGGCAATCGCCAGACTAACCGGAACGAGGGCCCCAAGCGCCCGCAAAGACACAAAGCTGATCACTGCAGAGACCAGCGTCATTATCACAAGGGCCCATAAAACAGGTTCGTGCCGCAGGACCTTCAGATCGCCAGTCCAGTTCGATACCCGTCCCGCCACAACATCATCCCCCGACTATCTAAGCAACGCCCGCGCGTTTCAGTCGACCACCAACACGCACCGGCTCCACGTGAACAGCCAGTCCGGTTGTATCGTCCGTTTCTACAAAAACGCCACAGACTGTCGCTGGACCGCTCGCTGGCGTAAATCGCCCGCCAGGAATTTTGGTTGTAAAGCGGCTGATCGGCTCATCTTTTTCCATGCCGATGACAGAATTATAGTCACCGCACATGCCCGCGTCGGTTTGATAGGCAGTGCCCCCATCAAAAATTTGCGCGTCAGCTGTCGGGACATGGGAATGCGTGCCGACCACAAGGCTTGCACGCCCATCGCAGAAATGCCCCATCGCCATTTTTTCAGACGTGGCTTCTGCGTGCATATCAACAATCACCGCATCTGCCACCATGCCGAGCGGGCATTCATTCAAGGCATCCTCTACGCTCGCAAACGGATCATCCAGCGCGTTCATGAAAACGCTGCCGAGCAGGTTCACCACCATGACGCGCCGCCCATCAGAGGTCTCAAACAGATTGCTTCCCTTGCCTGGCGTACCTTCTGGATAATTGCGCGGGCGAATGAGCCGGGGTTCGCGTTCAATATGGACGAGTGCTTCTTTTTGATCCCACGCATGGTTGCCAAGCGTGATGACATCAGCACCAGCATCAAACACTGCA
Source organism: Alphaproteobacteria bacterium (assembly GCA_021775935.1). Taxonomy (GTDB): domain Bacteria; phylum Pseudomonadota; class Alphaproteobacteria; order Parvibaculales; family Parvibaculaceae; genus Mf105b01. Next base: position 4,455 of record JAJFGY010000208.1, on the reverse strand, counting down.
TCACAGATAGATCCGGTAATGCCAAAACCACCTGCAGCGTTTTCCCCATTCACCACAACAAAATCAGCGTCCAGATCTGCGCGCAACCGCGGCAGTTCAGCAATGGCGGCGTCTCGACCAGCGCGCCCCACCAAATCACCGAGAAACAATAATTTCACAAACTTGTCCTTTCGAAACGGCGACTGCCCTTTTCTGTTACGACCCAATCCAGGGGCTCGTCATACACATCATGGGGCAGACTGTCTCGCTCCTGGGCTGAATAGGCAATGCCGACGGCAACGCATGTGCGTTTCGCCCTGAGACCGCGCAACGTCCGATCATAAAATCCGCCGCCATACCCCAGACGTCCGCCCACCAGATCAAAAGCAACAAGCGGGACGAGTAGAATGTCTGGAAGGATCTCTTCTGATTTCTTGAGCGGCACCCGGGTACCAAACGCACCTTCTTCGGTCTCACTGCCTGGCGCCCAGCGAAAAAACCTCAAAGGGCTTTCTGACGTCATAACGCGCGGCAGAGCGCAGGTATGGCCGAGCGTAGCAAGCTCAGCCATCAGCGGAACCGGGTCTGCTTCCGAGCGAATAGGAAAATATCCTGCGACAGACGCGCCGGACGTTCGAGGCACGTCTGCTAGAAAATGATCGAGAATAGCCTGTGCAGCACTGCCGCCCAGCGCTTTATGGGTGTCTGCGCGACCTTCAAGAGCCTGCTGGCGGATCACAGACTTTGAAGGGGAGAAAACAGGACGGTCAGACATATAATTCAACAGGCTTGATAGTAGCGGGTTCGGGCAAACCCATCTGCCAGAGGCGCGACAGGGGCGCAAGCAGGGGGCTTTGGCTGGACTGGGTGGGCCCACCGGATCGTCGGAACAGTGATTCTCGGAGACCTACAAGTGTAGGTGGGCACCGTGTGAAGCAGGCCACGGCCCGCCCCAGGGACAGTTCCCTAGAGAAACGTAAGGCCCCGAGCAATAGCGTTCCTAACGCATCCGGCAGCACCCGGGATAATTCTAACACGCTTCTGCCAAAAACTTTCCAAAGACCAAAAATATTCTGCCGGCTGACCCTCAAACAGCTTCGAGCGTGTCCGCCATCTTTTCGATGCGAGCAGCCGCCTGGCCGATAAAGGCGGTCAGCTTCTCCTCAGCCGCCACACCACGTCCGGACTCATTTTCCTGCGCCTGGCGCAAGCTCTCTACTTCAGCCGTGAGAGCTTCAAGCCGTTTCAGCGTGTCAGCATATTCATCCGCCACCAAAAGCCCCGCCAACAGCAGCAGGCGAGCATCCCCAACCTGTCCTACCGTCTTGGCAAGATCCGACACATGCCCATCGAGATAACGCGCGAGCTCCCGCAAATGGTCCTCTTCTCCATCACCACAAGCGACAGTGTAGGAGCGATCATTAATAGAGACGTTGACTTGACCCATCAGGCAGGTCCTTTCCAGAAGGGCGCTACGCGAGCAGCCGGTCGATATCTTTCAATGTGGCATCAATTTCGCTTGAGGCCCGCGCGTTGAGGGCATCCAGCCTGCGAACATCCGCCCGCGCTATATCAAGTTCTTCAGCCAGCCGGGCCCTGTCTTCCTTAAGGCTGGCGATCTGGTTTTCCAGTGCTGAACGCGCTTCTGTGCGCACCTCTTGTCCACCGAGCGCGCCTTCCAACTTATCAAGGGCAGCAGAAAATGCCCCCATCGCCTCATCAAGCTCGCTCATCACCTATGCCTTTTGACTGGGTTGGACGGCGGAAAACACCGCAAATCACGCGCCTTAGGATAGGGGGCTGCCCTAAACCCGGTCAACTCGCACGTCAGCCCCGGGTAATTTCGGACCTTTTGGCGTTGAGAATGACCAAATCCACAAAAGGCTTTCAATGGGCTCCGGGCCATTTTTAGGCCCATCCCAAGAAACAAAGGCCAACTCAGGACCGGCAGGACAATCCGCTCCACCACAAAATAGAATGTCCTTTCCAACCCTTGCAGAGCCTAACCAAATCCTCCCGAATCCCATTGACTCTCCATAGGCAGATAGTCATTGTGGCGCCGCTCTGGACAGGGTTTTTCGAGGATCGATAAGCGATTCCTGTGAATGCGTGATGATCGAGGATCCAGCAGGGCAGAAGTGACTGGAAACCATCGACACCTAGAAGACATTGATGGATTTCTCGCGTGGCTCAGGGGGCTGGCCGCACGGTTCACTTCTCAACAGTCCCGCCGGTTTAACGGCGCTGCCTGGTCAACTGCACGGGGCGCGCGCGGCAACAAGAGTTTTAAAATGACGCCATCAGAGCAATCGGCAGCGGCCTCTGTTTCCTCAGAGGGCGAATCCGCCGCCGTAAAAGCATCCCATCACATGATGGCGAACGCCATCCGCGCCCTTTCGATGGACGCTGTTGAAAAAGCCAAAAGTGGTCATCCGGGCATGCCCATGGGTGCAGCCGATATGGCAACGGTTCTCTTCACCAAATTTATGAAGTTCGATCCGCGTCAGCCAAACTGGCCAGACCGCGACCGCTTCGTTCTCTCAGCCGGCCACGGCTCCATGCTCGTCTATTCCCTGCTCTATCTTCTGGGCTACGAGGAAATGACCCTCGACGAGATCAAAAATTTCCGGCAAATGGGCTCAAAGACCCCTGGGCACCCCGAATTTGGTCACACCGCTGGCGTTGAAACGACAACGGGCCCGCTAGGGCAAGGCATCTCAACCGCTGTTGGCATGGCGCTCGCAGAGCGACTACAGCAAGCACGCTTTGGGTCCGATCTCGTAGACCACTACACCTACGTTATTGCCTCTGACGGCGACCTGATGGAAGGCATCAGCCATGAAGCCATCAGCCTTGCGGGCCATCTAGGTCTCTCGCGCCTGATCGTCCTCTATGATGACAATGAAATTTCCATCGACGGCCCCCTCAATCTCTCAGAGTCCGGTGACGCCCTGAAGCGCTTTGAAGCTGCTGGATGGGATTCTGTCCGTATTGACGGCCATGACGCCGAGGCTATTGAAAAAGCAATTGCCGCAGCGCAAAAATCCGATAAGCCGAGCCTCATTGCCTGCCGGACAACCATCGGTTTTGGATCTCCCAATAAAGGTGGCAAGTCTTCTTCTCACGGGGCAGCGCTCGGCGCAGAAGAAATTGAATTGACCCGCAAAGAACTGGGCTGGCCACACGAACCTTTTGATATTCCCTCAGATGTTCTGGACGCCTGGCGGGTAGCAGGGTTGAAGAGCTGCAAACCACGCAAATCCTGGGAAGAGCGCTACAGCGCCGTAGACGCTGTTACGCGGGCCGAATTTGACCGACGCCTGGCTGGCGACCTGCCTGCTGGCTTCACCAAAGCCATTACCGACTTCAAGAAGCAGCTGAGTACGGACAAGCCGGGTTGGGCAACACGCAAAGCCTCAGAAGAGACGCTGAACGTCATCAACGCCGTTGTTCCAGAAACAATTGGCGGGTCAGCTGACCTCACCGGCTCAAACAACACCCGTTCGAAAGAACAAAAAGCCGTCACCGCGGATGATTTCAGCGGCAGCTTTATTCACTACGGCGTGCGTGAGCACGGCATGGCAGCGGCGATGAACGGCATGGTGCTCCATGGGGGACTTATCCCTTATTCCGGCACCTTCATGGTCTTCACCGACTATTGCCGCCCAGCTATTCGCCTGTCAGCGCTGATGAACCAGCGCGTTGTCTACGTGATGACCCATGACAGCATCGGCCTTGGCGAGGACGGTCCAACCCACCAACCGGTTGAACATCTCGCAGCACTGCGCGCCATGCCGAACCTCAATGTCTTCCGCCCAGCCGACGCTGTTGAAACAGCCGAGTGCTGGCAGCTTTCGCTGGAAGCAAAAGAAACACCGAGCATCCTGGCCCTCACCCGCCAAGGCCTGCCTTTGGTCCGCACCGAGCACACAGAAGAAAACCTCTGTGCCCGTGGCGCTTATGAGCTGAGCCCTGCAAAGGGTGAGGCCAAGGTCACGCTGATTGCAACAGGGTCGGAAGTTGCCATCGCAATGGCTGCTCAGAAGCAGCTCCAGACTGAGGGCATCGGTGCGCGCGTCGTGTCCGCTCCCTGCCTCGAACTTTTCGAGCAGCAATCACCTGCGTATAAGAAGCAGACCCTAGGTGAGGGCACAGTTCGCATTGCCATCGAGGCGGCCATCCAGTTTGGCTGGGACCGCTACATTGGCATGGACGGCGCCTTCATCGGCATGACCGGCTTTGGCGCCAGCGCGCCAATCGACGACCTTTACAATCATTTTGAGATCACAGCAGAAGCGGCAGTGGCGACCGCAAAAGAACGACTCTAACCGCGAAGACGGGACGGAGCTCAGAGGCTAAGGAGATATAAAACATGGCAGTTCGTGTAGCGATTAATGGGTTTGGCCGTATTGGCCGTCTGGTCCTTCGGGCCATTGCAGAATCTGGCCGCAAAGACATTGATGTCGTTGCGATCAA
>JAJFGY010000207.1 GCA_021775935.1 Alphaproteobacteria bacterium | reverse complement strand
TTGCTACTTGACGCGGGGATTTCCATGACTAATGTCGGCGGCGCTTCAGACATTTCTGAGCGGGCGGTTAGCTCAGCTGGGAGAGCATCTCGTTTACACCGAGAGGGTCGGCGGTTCGATCCCGTCACCGCCCACCATTATCCCCAGAACCACAATCACCTGAAATTTTTCGCCGTCCGAAGGCCAATTACGCCATCGGCAAAGCTCCTTGCGCTCGATCTTCGCGCGGCTGCGGTGGCTTGCCGCAAGGTCATCCAAGGATTGTTGGCGCGCGTCGTTGGGCGCTGCGTGTCGCTCAGATATGTGCCAACATAGGTCACCATAAAAACAGACAGACGGGGTGGGGCCATGATCGATTTTGAAATTCCTGAGGACGCAAAAATTGTACGTGAGACTGTGCGCAAATTTGTGCGTGACCATTGTATTCCAGCCGAAGAAGGCCTGACCGCCGATACATTCGATGAGAAGTTGGCAGGCCTGCGAGTCAAAGCACGAGAGGCCGGCCTCTGGTGTCCTTTCATTCCAGAAGAACATGGGGGCATGGGGCTGAAACCACTCGCCAACGCATTGGTTCAGATGGAACTCGGAGAGAGCATTTTGGGTGCGCTGTCTATGAACACCCAGGGACCTGATGACGCAACGATGCTGACCTTGCTCACCCATGGTACCGAACATCAGAAAGAGAAGTTTCTGAAGCCATTGCTTAATGGCGAAAAACGCATCTGCTATTCCATGACGGAAAAGGCGGCGGGCGCTGACGCAACCGGCATGCAGACAACTGCAGTAGCTGATGGCGACAATTTTGTATTGAACGGCGAGAAGTGGTTTAGCTCATCTGCTGATGTGGCAGACATTGCCGTGGTAATGGCAAAGACCAATCCGGAAGCTCCACGGCACCGTCAGTTCACAACCTTCATCGTCGAGCTGCCAAATCCTGGCTACAAAATCGTGCGCAACATTCCGACCATGCATGGCGAGTCACCGCTTATGGAAAAGATCGGGGCGACCCATTCCGAAATTGAAATCAAGAACCTGGTGGTGCCGAAGGAGAATGTTCTCGGCGGTCTCGGTGGTGGCTTTGAGATGGGGCAGCACCGCTTGGCATATGGCCGCTTGCGCCATGGCATGCACAATGTCGCTCGCGCCCAGCGTGCGTTGGACATGGCAGCGAAGCATGTGACAAGCCGCGACACATTTGGCTCGCGGCTCGCTGATCGGCAAGGTGTGCAGTGGATGTTGGCTGAATGCGCCAGCGAGCTCTACATGGCGCGTCTCATGCTCCTACACATTGCCTACAAGGCAGAAAAGGGTATGGACCTGCGCCAGGAAAATTCCATTGCCAAAGTCTTCCTTGCTCACATGGTGCACAAGGTGGTCGACACTGCGCTTCAGCTCCACGGGGCGCTTGGCTACAGCCACGACACACCATTGGCCGCCTGGTATACGGCGATCCGCAGCCAGAGACTGGTGGACGGGCCTGATGAAGTGCATAAATGGCGCGTCGGCAAAAACGTCATTCGGGCATATGAGAAATACGGCACCACAGCGTCTGCCGCCGGTGGTGATTTGATATAAGGGAAGTTGGACCATGAGTGAGCAAGCAAACGACCGAAACCTGCCTGGCTATAAGGTCGAGGCTGTCGAAGCCTGGGTTCGCGAAAACGTGACGGGTCTGACACCGCCTTTTGAGTGGGTGCAGCTGGAAGGTGGGCATTCAAACCTGACCTACAAGCTGAAAGATGTTGACGGAAAAATGGCCGTCATACGCCGTCCCCCTGAAGGGGAATTGCTTCCAAAGGCCCATGATATGGGCCGGGAGTGGGCGGTGATCTCCGCTCTTGATCCCACACCGGTGCCGGTAGCGGCCCCTCTGGGTTTCTGCGCGGACAAAACCATCACCGAGGCGAATTTCTACCTTATGGGGTGGGTGGACGGACATTCACTTCACGCTGCATCGCATGCAGAGGAACATCTGCCGGAAGCATCACGCAGGAACGCGGCTTATTCCCTGATTGATGTGCAGGTTGCCCTCCATAGTTTGGAGCCTGCCGCGATTGGACTGGGCGAACTCGGTAAACCTGATGGCTATGTCGCCCGCCAGCTGAAAGCCTGGTATCGGTCCTGGACGGCTTCCGCTGCTGATTCAAAACTCGAGGACCAGCAAGCCCATGATCTGGAAGCATTTCTGACGGCCAACATTCCAGACCAAGGCGCGCCCCGTGTCGTGCATGGTGACTATGGCATGCACAATGTCTTGTTTGGTGCCGACCACACAGTCGCGGCGGTGATTGATTGGGAGATTTGCACTTTGGGCGATCCCATCGCTGATTTTGCCTACACCCTCAATCAGTTCACCGATCCCTCCGACAGTGTGCCGCCACCACCCGAAGCAGTCTCATCCTTACCTGGTTTCCCGACGCGGACGGAGATTGCAGCCCGCTATGCGGAGAAGTCGGGGCGTGACCTGTCGCTGCTAGACTATTACATCGCCTTCAATCACTGGAAGACGGCATGCATCGTGCAAGGCGTACTGGCCCGGTATAGAGCCGGACAAAAATCGGCCGAAGGGACCAATCTTGACCTGCTTGCAGAACGGGTTCTGCGATCCTTGGCTCGGGCGACCGAAGCCGTCGAGCGGCTGAAACAGGGCGCTTAGGATCCGACCGATTGGCGACCGATCACATGAACGTGTGTGTGGTGTGATTACCGCGGAAGATCGGGTACGGTTTTGCCAACTATTGAAATCAGAGAACCGGATGGGCACTTAGTGCCGAAGCCGCAAATTACAGGATAGGAGCGCATCACATGAGCAACACGGAACCTTATGTGCCACCGAAAGTCTGGACGTGGGACTCAGAGAGTGGCGGACGTTTCGCCAGCATTAACCGGCCTATCGCTGGGCCAACGAGCGAAAAAGAACTCTCAGTGGGAAAGCACCCGTTGCAGCTTTACTCATTGGCAACACCCAACGGCGTTAAGGTCACCGTGATGCTAGAGGAGTTGTTAGCGCTGGGCCACAAGGGCGCTGAGTATGATGCCTGGCTCATCAATATCGGCGAGGGCGACCAGTTCGGTAGTGGCTTTGTTGATGCCAACCCGAATTCCAAGATTCCAGCGCTTGTTGATCACAGCACGGAAACACCAACGCGGGTTTTTGAGTCCGGTGCAATCCTTTGGTATTTGGCGGAGAAGTTTGATGCCTTTCTGCCCAAAGACCACAAGAAGCGGACGGAGTGCATGTCATGGCTCATGTGGTTGATGGGTAGTGCCCCCTATCTCGGTGGTGGCTTTGGTCACTTCTATGCTTATGCGCCAGAAAAATATGAATACCCCATCAATCGCTTTGCCATGGAAGTGAAGCGTCAGTTGGACGTGTTGGATCGACATCTAGCGGACAATCAGTTTCTGGCAGGTGATGAATACTCCATTGCTGATATGGCGACATGCCCATGGTACGGAGCGCTGGCTAAAGGTCTTCTTTATGAATCAAAAGAATTCCTGGATGTCCAGTCCTACAAGAACGTCAATCGGTGGACGGACGAAATTTTCACACGCCCGGCGGTTAAGCGCGGCCAGAAGGTCAACCGGGTTTGGGGTGAAGAAAGCAGTCAGGTTCCTGAGCGCCACGACGCCAGCGACATTGACGCAAAAGACTAAGCCTGAATTGCGCTAGTACCCGACCTGATAGGGGGCTCTACTTCTTGATGATCATGGAGATCACAACGAGTAGGGCCCCTATTGCTGCCAGCCCAGCTGATGCCAGGAAGGCATAAGGGCCAAACGCAGCAGCCAACCAGCCAAATGAGACCAGAGCAACAATTGCAACAATGAGTTGCAGCATAACAAAGAGGCTCTGCGCTTCAGCGGCCACTTCCTCACGCGTGTGGTTAGCAATGAAGTTTGTGCAGGCAAGAAACCCCAGTGCATAGGTGATGGAATGCAGCAGCTGTAGGGCGAATAAAATCTCAATGTACGGAGATGTTGAGAACGCGCTCAACCGGACGATAGCGGCAAAACAAGAGATCAGGATC
>JAJFGY010000206.1 GCA_021775935.1 Alphaproteobacteria bacterium | reverse complement strand
AGACCGCCAGCTCACAATTGACTCGTGGGACAGGCCGGGCCTGTCACCGACCAATTGGCTTTTGGTCGGACTCATTTTCTCCAGTGTGGTGCTGTTTACACTTGAGACAGAACCAGCCTTGGCGGGCGCCTGGGCGAACGCCCTCAACACAGCCAACTTGATCATTCTCTGTGTCTTTGGAATTGAATTTTTGCTCAGACTTTGGGCGGCAGGTGAAACCAAAGGCATTTCCGGGATCGGACCGCGCTGCGCCTATGCTGGCCGCTTCTGGCTCGTCGTGGACTTTCTGGCTTTTGCGCCAGAGCTCTTTCTTGTCGCGCTCGTTGCAGCAGGCATAGAAATTCCTTTCTCTGTTGAAGGATTGAAAGCCATTCGATTGATGCGGCTGGTGAAACTCGCGCGTTTTGTCCCTGCAGCCCAAATGTTGGTGGAGGTTGTTCAATCGGTCTGGCGACAGCTTCTGATCAGTTTCTTTCTATCAGTCACGTCTGTTTATTTTGCTGCCGTCGCAATCTATTACGCAGAGGGTAGTGCAAATCCGGAACATTTCGGATCTATCAGCCGCTCACTCTGGTGGGCCGTGGTGACCCTGACAACGGTGGGGTATGGCGATGCGTTTCCACTCACAGGCATGGGCCGATTGTTGGCGGGCGCCATTGCGCTGATCGGGATTGGGATCATTGCGCTGCCGTCTGGTATCATCGCAGGCGCGTTCATGGAACGCCTGGACGCGGATCGGCGTGCGCTACAACACATGAAAAGCCAAAAGGTGGGACCGAGAGATGGAACTCAAAACGATCAAGCTTGAGCAGAAAGATCAGATCGCAACCGTTCTTCTCTCACGCCCCCACAGGCGCAATGCCTGGACCGGGCGGATGCATACCGAGTACCGGCATGTACTGACCGAGCTCGACCGGGACCCCGGCGTGCGGGTGATTATCGTGACCGGCGATCCGGAGGGTAGGGCTTTTTGCGCGGGCGCAGATACGGCGGCGCTGGAAGGGCATTCGGAGAAGGGGCGCTATGACAGTGGCACAACCGATGACATCGCCCGGCCGGGATTTGGTGTCCGCGACGAGTTCGACGCGACATTCGCTTATCATTTTGGCCTCTCCAAGCCGGTGATTGCCGCCATCAATGGGGCCGCGGCGGGCATCGGGGTGGTGCTGGCTGCATTTGCAGACCTGCGGTTCGCCGCGAAAGGTGCCAAGTTCACGACCGCCCATGGCCGGTTCAATTTTCCAGCAGAATTTGGCCTCTCTTGGGTCTTGCCTCGGATCATCGGCCTGACCCATGCCAATGACCTTCTTCTCTCATCTCGGGTTTTTCTGGCTGAAGAAGCCCTGGAAATGGGTTTTCTGAACAAATGTCTCGAGCCTGACGCGCTTATGCCTGCTGTCTATGAGTATGCGCAGACCTTAACTCAGTCTGCTCCAGGCTCGCTGCGGGAGACCAAGTGGCAGATCTACTCCGACCAGCACAGAAGTGCCCGAGCCTCTGTAGAGGAAGCAGAGAGCCTCCTGGAGGCCATGGCAAAGCATCCTGACTACAAAGAGGGCATAAAGGCCTGGATGGAGAAACGCCCTGCAAACTGGATCGGCGGGGACGGGACCGCGTAGGCGGCGAAGGAGCAATCCCGTTAGCCATTCTATGGTGTTGGAATGCGGCGCCAGCGGTGATATATCGCGCCCATGACAGACCGCGCCCATATTCGTAATTTCTCCATCATCGCCCACATTGATCACGGCAAGTCCACGCTTGCGGACCGTCTGATCCAGACCTGCGGCGGTCTCACCCAGCGTGAGATGAAGGAGCAGGTGCTCGACAGCATGGATATCGAGCGGGAGCGGGGCATCACCATTAAGGCCCAGACCGTCCGCTTGGACTATAAGGCGAACGATGGGGTCACCTATCAGCTCAACCTGATCGACACACCGGGCCATGTGGATTTCGCCTATGAGGTCAACCGGTCGCTGGCAGCCTGCGAAGGGTCCCTTCTGGTCGTGGACGCGAGCCAGGGGGTTGAAGCCCAGACGCTGGCCAACGTCTATACGGCGATGGAGGTCGATCACGAGATCGTGCCGGTCTTGAACAAGATCGATCTGCCCGCCGCAGAGCCTGACCGGGTGCGCCAGCAGATCGAGGATGTGATCGGCCTGGATGCAAGTGATGCTGTTGAGATTTCCGCTAAATCCGGCCTCGGGATCGAAGATGTTCTCGAAGCAGTTGTAACCAGACTGCCCGCTCCGAAAGGGGATCGATCCGCACCATTGAAAGCAATGCTGGTAGACAGCTGGTACGATGCTTATCTGGGTGTTGTGGTCCTGGTTCGTATCGTTGATGGCGAGCTCAAAAAGGGCCAGCGTATCAAGATGATGTCGACGGGGAATGTGTACCCGATCGAACAAGTTGGTATTTTCAGGCCGAAGAAGGAAAATCTTCCGGCACTCCAGGCTGGCGAGATCGGCTTCTTCACAGCGTCCATCAAGGAAGTCGCCGACACTGCGGTCGGTGACACAATCACTGATGAACGCCGTCCTTGCGATACCGCGCTTGGAGGATTTCAGCCCGCTCAACCCGTTGTGTTCTGCGGGCTCTTTCCTGTGGATGCGGCACAGTTTGAAGATCTTCGCGAGGCCATGGCAAAGCTCAGGCTCAACGATTCCAGTTTTGAGTTCGAGATGGAAACCAGTGCAGCACTGGGTTTCGGCTTCCGCTGCGGATTCCTGGGGCTGCTGCATCTGGAGATCGTGCGAGAACGGATTGAACGTGAGTTCAACATTGATCTCATCACAACAGCACCAAGCGTGATCTATCACCTTCATATGACCGATGGGTCGATGGAAGAAATGCACAATCCCGCAGACATGCCCGATGTGATGAAGATTGACCACATTGAGGAGCCGTGGATCAAAGCAACGATCCTGGTGCCCGATGAGTATCTGGGCGCTGTGCTCAAGCTGTGTGAAGATCGCCGGGGCTCCCAGATCGACCTGACTTATGCAGGGTCGCGCGCCATGATTGTCTATCATCTGCCGCTCAATGAGGGGGTGATCGATTATTATGACCGGTTGCAGTCGGTGACCCGTGGCTATGCGAGCTTTGACTATCAGATCGAGAGCTATGAGGAGGGCGACCTCGTCAAAATGACGGTCCTCGTTAACGAGGAACAGGTGGACGCACTTGCTACCGTGGTGCATCGCTCAAGGGCAGAGCAGCGCGGCCGAGCCATGTGTGAGAAACTGAAAGAGCTCATCCCACGCCATCTGTTCAAGATACCTGTTCAGGCAGCCATCGGCGGCCGCATCGTTGCCCGTGAGACCATTGCAGCGATGCGGAAAGATGTGACGGCCAAATGTTATGGCGGTGATGTCAGTCGTAAGCGCAAGCTCTTGGATAAGCAAAAAGAGGGTAAGAAAAAGATGCGCCAGTTTGGCCGCGTCGACATCCCTCAAGAAGCGTTTATCGCCGCTCTCAAGATGGACGAGAATTAGGCGCGCGCACCAGCGGATAGACTGCGAGCAAGGCTGTCAGAAGGCCAAGCACAGCAACCGCCGGCAGTTTGAGAACAGCGACGATTGCCGGATCCCACAGAGCAGGTGAAACGTAACGCTGTGTCACAGCCTGCATGAGGTTGAGCGTATCAGGGGACAGGGTGAACCAGAGCTCCCCACCTGTATGCAAAAGCCCGTCGCTTGCAGGCGGGCCAAAGAGGTCATAGGCCCCCGCAGCAATTGTCGCCAGGGCACACGCCACACATAGAAATATCAAGGTAAGTCGCACGTAGGGGTTCCCCAAAAATGCATAACGGAGCGATGCTTAACAGCATGCCCCGCTATGCAGGCGTCCAACAATGCGAAAACTTCCCCCAAAGTGTTCGCAGGGCCACCTTTTCTAGTGTGGATTAGTCCCGACGGCGGAACAGGAAGGCAATGAGAATGCCGATCACGCCGAAGACTGCCCAAGATGGGAATGTCAAAAGAGACGTGAGCCCTGGATCTGCCACGATTGGCGGAAGTGCTTCTGCCGCCCACGCGTTGGTGGAATCGAGAGATGCCGAGTGAAGCAATGTCCATAACTCACCCAAGGAGCGGATTTTTACTTCCCCGGCTTCGAGCGTCTGAATGCCATCGGCACCCAAAACCATGAGCGCTGCGGCAATAAAGATAAGTCCGATTAGCCTGAAAATGATCATTATTATTTGGCCCCCCAGCCATTTACTCGCCGCAACATGTCACGACTTAACGAAACGGTAACTGCTTGGGACACAAACGACAAGATGTCGCGGTGTGTAGATTTCGTGAACAGCACCGACAAGTGTTGATTCCGGCAGGACCTGGGGTATATTGCGCGCCAAATCAGATGGTTAGGAAGCCGCTGACTGCGGAGAGGTGGCCGAGTGGCTGAAGGCGCACGCTTGGAAAGCGTGTAGGCGGTAATCCCGTCTCGAGGGTTCGAATCCCTCTCTCTCCGCCACCATTT
>JAJFGY010000205.1 GCA_021775935.1 Alphaproteobacteria bacterium | reverse complement strand
AAATCACGGCTCCGGGGCATCAACCGCGCAGCCCGCAATTGCCGCTCATAATGCTTCTGGAGCGTCCGCGCCCGTGGGTCTTCTCCAGGGCGCTTCACCTCATCTGCGTGCGCCAAGCCATTGTCACCAATCTCATATTGTCCATCCGTAAGACCCGCCAGCTCATGGGTCCAGTCGTCCAGCCAGTCGGACACAACATGGATCACGCCTTCTGCCTTTTGCACCCGCCCGCGCACAGCCAAGAACCGCGACTGCAAAACGGTGCGTCGGGAGCGCTCAAAAATTTTCGGCCAGATGATGATGTTCGCAATGCCCGTCTCATCCTCAAGGGTTGCGAAGATAACCCCACTCGCCGTGCCGGGTCGCTGTCGCACCAGCACAAGCCCCGCCAGATTAACCCGCGCACCATCGCGAATATCCTCATCGTCCAGCCGCGCATTCGGTACAACCCGCCGCGCATCTAAACTGTCCCTTAGGAAGGAGACCGGATGCGCCTTCAACGAGAGACGCATGGTTGCATAATCATGCACCACCTGCTCTCCAAGTGGCATTGAGGGCAAATGCACGTCAGGCTCCTCTTGAAAACCCGCCTGCTCTAAATGCTCAAAGAGAGGCAGCGCCGCAGGGGTTTTCCCGTTCCGACCCTTCTTATGTTGCCCCCAGCAGCCAAGACCCCGCACACCCCAGAGCGCATCCCGACGTTCAAGACCAATGGAGCGAAACGCATCCGCATTCGCCAAAACTTCAATCACCCGGGGAGTGAGGCCAGTCCGGAGCCACAGGTCACGCACCGAGTCATACCCGCGCAATCTCTTATCTTCGAGGGTCTCCGCTGCTTCCTCTCGGAAACCCTTAATGTGGCGCAGTCCCAACCGTACAGCACATGCATGTCGAGGTTTTGTTTGCCATCTCTTTCGGAAAGACGCCCCCTTCTCTCTTTCAGGAAGGGGGTCAGCTCCAGCTAAAGGCTCAAGCGTTGAGTCCCAATCAGACGCATTCACATCCGCCGGACAAACCTCAACGCCATGCTCTTTTGCATCCCGTACCAATTGCGCGGGCGCATAAAAGCCCATGGGTTGCGAGTTAAGGATTGCTGCACAAAAAACATCAGGGTAATGGCACTTCAGCCAGGCAGAGACGTAAACCAAAAGCGCGAAGGACGCCGCGTGGCTTTCGGGAAAGCCATAATCTCCAAAGCCTTCAATTTGTTTGAAACAGCGCTCAGCAAAATCCTGCTCATAGCCCCGCCCCACCATGCCATCGACAAACTTGCGTTCAAAATCATAGATCGTGCCGTTCCGCCTAAACGTCGCCATGGCGCGACGCAATCCGTCGGCCTCTGATGGCGAAAAGCCTGCCGCAACGATGGCAATCTTCATGGCCTGCTCCTGGAAGAGCGGCACCCCCATGGTTTTCCCTAACACCTCCTTCAATTCCTCGGACGGAAACTCGACCGGCTCCTCTCCATTTCGCCGACGAAGATAAGGATGCACCATATCGCCCTGAATAGGTCCCGGCCGCACGATCGCCACCTCTACCACCAGATCATAAAAGGTTCTGGGCTTCAGACGCGGCAGCATGGACATTTGCGCCCGGCTCTCCACCTGGAAAACCCCAACGGAGTCTGCCTGACACAGCATGTCATACACCGCCGGGTCATCCTGAGGCACGGTACGCAACCCATGGCGAATACCGTAATGCGTATCCAACAGATCAAACGCTTTGCGAATGCACGACAGCATGCCCAGCGCCAGCACATCAATTTTCAAGATGCCCAACGTATCGAGATCATCCTTGTCCCACTCGACAATCGTACGATCATCCATCGCCGCATTTTGAACGGGCACAACTTCTTCCAACAGGCCTTGGGTGATAACAAACCCGCCTACATGTTGAGACAGGTGTCGTGGAAACCCGATCAACTCCCCCGCAAGCGATAGTGCCATCGCGATTAGTGGGTCGTCCGGATCAAGCCCCGCCTGGCGCACCTCATCTGCTGCCACGCCTTTGGACGACCACCCCCATGTCATCCGCGCCATCGCACCAACCACATCTTCAGAAAGCCCCATCGACTTTCCGACTTCTCGAACAGCACTGCGCGCGCGGTAGGTAATGACTGTGGCCGCAAGGCCTGCCCTGTCCCGCCCATACTTATTGTAAATGTACTGGATAACTTCTTCGCGCCGTTCATGCTCAAAATCGACATCAATGTCGGGCGGCTCATTCCGTTCCTCAGAAATGAAGCGCTCAAACAAAAGGTCCACCTTGGTCGGGTCTACCGCCGTAATGCCAAGACAATAGCAAACGGCTGAGTTGGCTGCAGACCCCCGCCCCTGACAAAGAATGTGTTGCGCAGCCGCAAACCGAACAATGTCATACACCGTCAAAAAATAAGGCGCGAACTGAAGCTTATGAATGAGCTCAAGTTCTTTGGTCAGTGTGTCCCGCAATTTGTCGGTTATGCCATCTGGGAATTTTTCGGCCACCCCGTCCCAGGTCAACTTTTCCAGCAAGGCTTGTGGCGACAAAGCATCGCCAAACACATCATCAGGATATTCATACGCCAATTCGTCAAGAGAGAAGGTACAGCGCTCCACGATCCTGGCAGTTTCAGAGATCGCCTCTTCATATCCTTGGAATATACGGGACATCTCAGTCCCGTCTTTCAAGTGACGCTCTGCATTCGCCTCTAAGCGAAACCCTGCCTCATGAATGGTGCAATGCTCACGAATACACGTCATGACATCCTGCAAGCGCCGACGTTCAGGCACGTGATAAAGCACATCATTCGTCGCCACGAGAGGCACGCCCACATCTGTCGAAAGCCGCGTTAGTTCCTTCAGACGTCTTTTGTCATCGCCGGTATAGAGACGGTTCGCCCCAAGCCATACCTGATCGGGAAAATGCTTCGATAGCTCCCCCAAGGAAGCTTCAAAGGCTTTGCCGGGCGTGGGTGGCGGCATCGCGATGAAGCACTGCCCTGCCCCATAAGAAACGATGTCATGCAGCGTGAGATAACACGCCCCCTTAGGAGCCCGACGATTGCCCAATGTGAGAAGCCGACAAAGGCGTGCATAGGCAGGCCGGTCTGTCGGATAGGTCACCATTTCAAACCCATCCTGGGTGATCAGTCGCACACCGGGCAAAAACCGGATATCCTGATCTTTCGCTGCTTTATGCGCGCGCACTATCCCCGCGAACGTATTGCGGTCTGCAACGCCAATGGCGTCAAGCCCAAGTTCCACTGCTTGCGCCGCAAGCTCATCCCCATGAGAGGCTCCGCGCAGAAAACTGAAATTACTGGTGATGGCCAGCTCCGCGAAGAAAGTCATTTATCCCTTCTCATCTCTTAAGCCTTCCCTTTGAGGGGGAAGGTTTGGATGGGGGGAACCTGCAGTTGACAAAAATCACCTTCCTCATCCTGAGGAGAGGTCGAAGACCTCGTCTCGAAGGATGCGTGACCCTCACCCTGCTTCGAGACGCGCGCTAAAGCGCGCTCCTCAGCATGAGGCTGAGAAGAGACAGAACCGCGTTTTGAAAGAGATTTCAGTAGATTGAAATCACCGACAATGAGTGCTTCCTTCTTTGCCCGGCTCCAACCTTTAAGCTGGCGTTCAAAAGAGATTGCATCGGTTATGCGCGCAAACGTCTCGGAAAAAACCAGAACAACAGGGCGTCGCGTTGACGTGTATCCTTCAAATTTCACTGCATTGTGTTCCGCAACCCTCTTTTCCACAGACAGCCGTGTAAGACCAACATAGTACGCGCCATTCGAACAGCGCAGTATGTATACAGATGCACTCACCCGAATACCCCATGCACAAACCATTTCGGGGCCACCGTCTCGCGCCCAAACAGCCCATCCCGATAGAGCCAGAAACGACGGCCTTCCTTGTCCTCCACCCGGTAGTAATCTCGCACGTGAGAAGGCTTGCGATGCCGCCACCATTCAGGGGCAATCCGCTCCGGTCCTTCTGAGCGCACGACATGATAGGTGACCCGCCGCCACCGGAATTGACGCGGAGGGCCATCGGGCACCTCTGCAATCGCCTCAACAAGTTCCGCGCAACCCAACATGCGAAGCGGCCGTCCGACACGCTGACGCTCTTCCACCCGCCAGTCATGGGGTTCGCGATCTTCTTCCAACGGGCGAATGCCCGCCACGGCTGGAATAAACACAACAGCATTTTCAGGAATGTGACTTTCCCGGGGCTCCACCCGCCCCACCCGATCAAACCCCAATCGATTGCCCAACCGGTCCACCAGAAACCCCAAGTCTGCGGGACGCTGCTTAAGACGGCTCTTTTTTACTTCGGTAATGTCTGCCTGAGTGTGGGCAATAGGATCTGCCGCTGTGACATTGAGCGCTATCGCTTCAATGCCCAAGCCAATTTCCAGCCCGCGACCGAACCCGGTGAGACGCTCAGAAAAAAGAGCGGCGATATGCGCCCCATCATCACTGGGGACGCTGGTACCCACATCAATATCGATCCGCAATCCATCGGTACGAAACAGATGAAGCTGCAACCGCCGCGCGCCCTGGTCAGCTTGTCGTAACAAAGGCACCATGTCGTCACTCAACAAACGGATGGCCTGCTCAATGTCTGTGAGGGTCATCAGACCTTCCGCAAACTGCAGACGCGTTCGAAACGGCACCAAGGGCATATCAGGGGAGATCGGCTCGCTTGCCCACCCCAGAGCCTGATCAAAACGCTCAGCCAGAAATTTGCCAAACCGTGCCACCATCGGTGCCCGCGGCAATGTATGAAGATCTTTGATCTGCTTCATGCCCAGGCGAGCCAGATCATCCACCATGGACATGTCGAGCCGAAGCGCGGTCAGCGGTAAAGGGTCAAGGGCAGCACGGACCTTGTCTCTCGCAACAATCGTCACCGCTCGCGCTCCATATCGCGCAAGCGCCCAGGCAGCACCAGGATAAGGTGCCACCCCCACCCGCGCTGGCAGACCAAAGGCTGCAAGGCGCGTGGTGAGATCCTCCACCAGGCGCGTTTCGCCACCAAAAAGATGGGCACACCCGGTAATATCGAGAAAGATCCCATCAGGCTCTTCATGCACCGGGCGCGGGTCTGGAGCCGTCCAGGGCGTATAGCGTCCACACCAGTCACTCAGCTGCTTGAGTGCGCGGGCATCGCCGTGAGGGTCCTCCCCATGCACCACAAGTCCGGATGCCACCGCCAGAGCGTCCGCCAGCAACTGCCCCCGGGAAACGCCAAGCCCGCGTGCCGCCTTGTTAAGCGCCACCACACGCTCCCCACCCTGACGCGCAGCGCGCAGGGCTAGCGGCTGGCTTGAATCAAGCTTGCTCGCACGCGCCAATCGGTAAATTGGCCAGTCTGGAAGCCAGAGCGACAAGATCCGCTTTTCTGTTGAATTTCCAAGCGACATGGCATCAACCCATTGATTTCAATAGAGAAACCAAGAAAATACAAATAGAACAAAATAAGAACATATGAGTGTGCCGGAAAGCGTGACTTAAGGCGAGTCAGTTTTCGCGTATGCTTAACGCTCGTATTTCGCTTATGGGCCTTGTTGCCATACGGAGACCAAGATGACCGGTTTGAAATCCCCCTCTCTTTCCATGCTCGCCTTATGTGCAGCCACACTGTTGCTCACCGCCTGCTCAACCGCAGAAGACCGCGCCAGAGAACAGGCCCGGCTTGACCGCATAGACGATCAGCATTGTCGGGAACTGGGGTTTGAGCCGGAAACAGAGGCCTACGGAAACTGCCGCTTAAAGCTGAAAGAAATCCGCGCATCGCAAGAAACACCGAACCATCCAAACTTCGGCGTGGGAGTTGGCATCGGAATTGGATTGTGAGCCATGCGAAACATTGCCTTGATTGCATGCGCCACCGGCATCCTCGCCTTAAGCGCCTGCACAACGCCTGAACAACGCGCGGCGCAAGCCACCGCCCTTCGCAATGCGGACGAAGCAGAATGCACGTCGCTTGGCTTCGAACCGCAAACAGAAGCCTATGCGGACTGTCTGCTACGCTTGCGGGAAATCCGTTCCCAGAATGCCAAGACGCGCGCGCTCAACAATTCCCGGCGTGACGCATTCTGGCCTTGGTATCGCTCACGCTACAGATATCCCTATCGATACTGACTAGCTTGCTTCATCCAATTGAAGAACACTCACTGACGGCATGACGTACGGCTCTTCAGGTTGAACCCCAACCTCCTGAGACGAGACAAAGGCCCCAGCACAGGCATCCCAGGAAAGCTGGGATATGAAAGGCCGTCCGCCTTTGCATTTCTCCAGATCAACCTGCCAGCCCGGCCTGTTGATCGCATGCAAGCTGCCTTCATCCACTGTGGAGGCAGCAGACACACACCAACGGGTGAGGGCAGCACTCGGGCTCGACAACTCGCCAAACCCGCGCATGAGAATAAGCGGCGTACCTGTATCTTCTGCTGCCAGATGAAGGCGTCTGCTGGCGCGCAAGTTAAAGTGCCGGGAGGTCGCAGGCACCTCCCCCACAACCGCCGCAAAGACCCCTGCCCGAACACATTCTTCCAAAGCCCACAACATGTCGGGCTCTTTGGCCGGGTTCACAATCAGAAGACGACTGGGATCAATCCCAAAAGCAGCCAGACCAGGGGCATAGAGAGCACCCAAATCATAAGCCCCCCAATTCTGCTGACACCAGACAATAAGCCTGTCCGTATTTGGGGTGCCATGAGCCGCCCGTGCGGCCAGTCCGGCGCCAAACCCGATCGCCGCCCCCATGTCTCCATAAGAAGCAGCGCGCACCTCATGCACCCCACGACAGGCCAGCCCGCCAGCCGGCAACTGCCCGTCCACCTCTTCCGGGCCGAGCCGAAAGCACAGCTCAGCCTCTTTCGCGGGAGGGGTTTCCAGGGCCGCAATCTGCGCACGCAGACCGGCCACCAGCTCAGTTTTCTTCAGGGATTGCATTGATTAGCACCAAATGTTCCCTTTATGTTCTCATTTGGTTATGAGAGAGTCAAGACGGACTAACCAGCTACCTTCCGCGCCAGCATCTGAACCTGCCCCTGCTCAGTTGAAGCCTGCACGATCTCAAATCCCGCCGCTTTCAACCGTTTGCGCACGTCCTGCTCTCCCAACCTGAGCTTGAGATAAGCGCTCTTATGAAGCGTCCATCCCTCCGCTTCCCGCCGGTGAATAAGATCATGCACCTCAACCCGGTCGCCCCGGTCTTCCAGAAAACAGGTCATGATCCGGTCTGCCGTCTGCGCCACAGGGATAAACCGGTCAGAACCTTCCAGCACAGAGATCAAATCCCGGAACCCCAACAGAAGCTGTCCACGAGGAGCGAGAACGCTGTGAACCTCGCAAAAAAACCGGTCCACATCTTCAAAGGATGCCAGATGGGGAAGCGTATCGCCCAGACAGACCGCCAGCTCAAAGCCGGGCATAACAGTGCCCTTCAGCGAAGTTATATCGCCTTGCAGAGCATGGACGGATGACCTTTCGGTCCGCCGCTTCAATTCATCGAGAAGTTCTTCTGACAGATCAATGGCGGTGACCTGATAGCCAATCTTTGTCAGCGCGACACTATGCACACCAGGACCACAACCAAGATCCAGCGCCCGAGCACGTCCCGTATCGCATTCCAGATCCAACCCGCAGAGAAGGCCTTGATCACCCCTCACCCGCGCATCGAACTCACCGATCATTGTCAGATAATCTGCCGCCAGCAGATCACGATAATGGCTTGCTACATCAGTCATCAGAAAATCCATATAAAGACTTCTTTATATCTTTATATAGAATTTCCCACCGTTTTGGCAACCCGGACTATCCCTCAACAAACCCAGGCCACTGGCCCATATAGTCCACGAACCTGTCGCTCAACCCTTGTTCGTTGAGATAAGCAGCCGTGACAGGATTGGTGACAGGTTCAAATCCGGCATCATTCGCCAGCTGGTTCGGAAAATCATGGGTGAGGATGGCCGCGCGTCCCAGCAGCACAAAATCACAGCCCTGGTCCAGACACGCCTGTGCATCTTGCGGCCGCGCGATCTTACCGGCGACGCCAAGCCGCACATTGCCCCGATCAAGCTCCGTGAAATACGCCATCAGGCGCTTGCCCTTAAACTCGTCGTCCGTCGGCTCTTTAAAGACATTCCACAAAGACATATCGAGATAGTCGATCTTGTCTTCGCGCATCAAACGCTGCGCGACCTCAACAATCTCATTCAGTTTGAGATCAAACCGTTCTGGGGAAAGACGGACACCCAGATGAAAATCCGGACGACACCGCGCACGAACACCATCAATAATGTCGAACAGAGGACGGGAGCGATTATCAAGAGCCCCGCCATATTTGTCGTTGCGCAGATTTACGCCCGGGCTCAAAAACTGACAGAGAATATAGCCATGAGCCCCATGAAGCTCGACCCCATCAAAGCCCGCTTTTTCAGCGCGTTCTGCGGCTGCAATAAAATCTTCGATCACCTGATCAACTTCAGCCGTTGAGAGTGCGCGTGCACCAAACTCTTCATTGTCAGACGGACAATGCGGTTTCTCACCAATCAGTTCTTCCGGCGAGCGCATGCCCGCATGATGCAACTGCACAACAGCAATGCTGTCTTGCGCTTTGATCGCCGTCGCAAGACGGGTGAGCCCTTCGAGATGATCATCGGAGAAGATACCTAGCTGACCGGGAAACCCCTGACCCACGGCCTGCACATGCGCAGCACACGTCATGGTGAGCCCAAAGCCACCTTTTGCCCGCATGGTGAGCCAATGAAATTCTTCATCAGATAAACGGCCATCAACATGGCTTTGTGTATTGGTAAGCGGTGCCAGCATGAAGCGGTTCTTCATATCTGGTCCCCGCGTAAACGATAGCGGTTCAAACAGATCAGTCATGGTGATTCCAGAAATAAGTGAGTATCGGAAAGAGTCAGGCCTGTTGGGCAGTGCCCCAATAGTTGAAGCCGGCAAACTGCGGTGTGTTGGGCAGATACATGGTCTCAAGGTCTTTGACCTTAAAACCACCTTCTTCCAACAGGGAGGGAATCTTACGATTCACATGGCACCCACCAGCAATCCGTTTCCAGATAGGATTGATCCTGTTCTGCCATTTTTGCACGTCTGGGTCCGGCGCAAACCCATGCTCCAAAAAGATAAGATTACCACCGGGACGCAACACTCGGCGCATCCCTTCCAGGGCAGTGCGCGTATCAGGAATGGTGCACAGTGAATACGTCACCAGTACCGTGTCCACTGAATTGGTATCGAGGGGAATTTCTTCTCCCGGCAAACCTATAAACTCAACATCAAATCCAAGACCTGCAGCCCGCGCCCCCGCAATCTTCCAACTCTCTTCTGAAGGATCGAGGCCGATCACCTTCTCAACACGTGAAGGGTCGTAATGTTCCAGATTGAGTCCCGTGCCGATTCCAATTTCCAGAATCCGGCCTTCAGCCATCGGCACGACTTTTTTCCGCTGATAGGAAATCGGTTTCGCCCCGCAGGCAAATTTGCTGTTGATGATGCGCGGCACAATATGTTTTTCGTAGAAGCCCATGGATGCTCTCCCAATGTTGATTAGCAGAGTATAAGCCCAAATCAGGGTGTCAGCGCCACTCGGAAACGCCAAATCGCAGCAAACGGTCCTCTGCAATCGTGCCAACACGCCTGCCACGCCCACGAAGCGCCAACACGCCAGTACGAACCAAATTGGCCTCCCGCAAAGGCGAAAGCACCCGAACCCCTTTTGACAGAGCGTCCCAAATCTCTTCTGCAGAAGGAATTGACTGCCGTTTGGCTGTTCCTGAGAGTTCAACCGAATCTGCCACAAGAATTGCACTGAGAGCCGCCTCAGCGCCGGAGCGGGCATAAATCGCCACTGCGTCAGCATCCCCCCCAGCCCCGCTTACATGTTCGGCAGGGACGCGCGCACCTGCCACGGCGACACCACCTTTCACGACCCCAGGGCGAAGCCCATGAACAACTTCCAGCCAGAGGGCGCTCCGAAGTTCAGACGGCACGTCCAGAACGCCGTCCATTTTGATAGAAAATGCGCCACATTCACCGCTCACCACGTAGGCAGACGACAAAGGGCCGACACCCTCCATCTCGGTGAGAGCCCCATCGGCTAGAGCACCGGCAAGCGCATATCGCGCCGCTGCGACAGAATGATCTGGATGCCCGGCATGAACGGCTGTGCGTGCGGCCTCCATTGCGGCGCGGGCAAACTCACTGCGCGGCAAAATATCAAGGCTTCCCTGCGAAATGAGGTCAAGATCGCCCGCTGCCTCTTCTGCAGCCTCGCGCAAGCAGGCTAATCCTGTTTTAAGGGCGCGTTCAGACAGCGATGGATCTTCCGAGCATGCGCTCAAATGAAAAGCCACGCCGTCAATCTCTATTGCTTGTGTACTCACGCCTCACCTCACCAAAAGACCGTCCATCATCACCTGGCGGACAGGCCAGGGGGTGTCCACGTTCCATCACTATCGGCATCCACATAAATAGGGTTCGTGAAGGCGTAGGGCTTGAACTTCGGATAGACGATGGAATAGTCCTCGCTTACCTCACCTGCAACCTCGACGGTCACAAAGCTGTCTTTCTCAAATCCCAGTTTGAAGGCAACCGTCTCGCCAGCGCTAACCGGGAAACTGCGAAGCGCCTTCCCGTTGACACTCACGGTCAGCGTTGACACATCAATCCATGCTGCCGCAGATATTTTGACAGTAAGCTCGGCACTCACAGCCGCCACAGTCTCGCCAATCCCCTTGTCATCAAGCGACACTTCAAGAAGAGGTCCTGTTGTGCCGTAAAGCCGCCCGCCCCGCACAGCGTCCATGAAAGAGACTTCGCTAAACCCTTCAAGCGTGTCGTCTGCAACAGCAATCATGTTTCTGGGCAGACCAACTTGTTGAGACGCAGTGTGTGAATCACTGTTTGCCGTCGCAGTCAGCTTGAAACCTTGAGAGACAAGTGACAGCCAGTCACGACGCAAGGCAATTTCAGACTCGCGCGAATATCCGTTCATCACTTCCATTGCATCAAAATCAATATCTCTGGTCCCTGTCACCGGATCAGCATCAATCAACCGGCGATTGCCCTCGCTTGTAAGCGGCTCGCCCGCGTTAAAGGACCGACCTATACCCATATGGTCGAAATAGCTGCCGCGGTCTCCGGACCATTCTTCATCCCAAGCGTCGGCCCCAGGCGCGAACCGGTCATCACGGCGCGCATGATTGAGCTGAATGATTGAATCACTGCGCCGTGCCCGCAGGTCATCCATCACTTCGCGCCAGCGACGGTTTTCATTGGCAAAGGCACCCCGACGGAACGCCATAGCTTGAGCATCAACAGGAAACGCATTCGCATGCCCTAACGTGTAGGGCGCCCGGTCGCTTCGCACTTCCCCTGTAATCTCCGTGCCAGCAATAGTTACAACCCGATCCCCCACGCCAAGCCTGTCAATAACAGGTTGGAAATTGAAAACTGTTTCATGCTCCGTAGCGACGAGCACTTCGGCCCCTTCTGCAAGATAAGTCGCCACCCGCTTCGCACGCGGCATCACCGTGTCAAAACTGGGGCCAGAATGAATATGGAAATCTGCCGAGATGTAGCCCGGTGTCTCTACAACCGGGCTTGGCAACGCAATTCCAAGCACCGCATCATTCCCCGCCTCGACAGTAAGGCTGGCCTTCTCTAAGGAAAATTCAGGTCCCCGTGTCGCATAAACCCGGTAACTGCCGGGCGGCAACGTCGCATATGCCGGGTCTTGATCCGTACCCATCAGGAATATCTGATTGACGCCGGTCAACGCATAAGAGCCTTCATCCTGAAGTTCGACAGCGCCCAGGAGATTATCACCAAAGAGTGGGTCAGGTGTCTCTCCAACGCCCTTAAACGTCAAACGCAAGGGCGATCCTTGAGGAAGCGCGACCCTTGAGGGAGCATCCAAAACCACTCTCTCAAGTGCGAGGTCTGCGTCACCAACCTGAAACGGTACCCGAACCTGACGCCCGCCTTCGGCAACAACGCGCAAGGCGTAAGCATCCAATGGCAGCCGGACCGAGAATTCGCCTTTGTCATCAGCACTGGTCTGCGTGAAAGGCGTTCCATCGTCCAGATCTACATGAACAACCGCCCCCGCTGCAGATACACTGCCAGTGACCAGCGCCGCGTGCGCATAGATTTGATCCGTAATTCCCGCGACATCTGCACGAGGCGCCAGGTACAGAACCTCTTCAAAGACAATCTCGTCTCCAGGCGCAAGCTCGGTAAAAGGAACTTCAAGAAGCTGTGCAAGACCAATGTCTGACCCGTCACCGGTTAAAAACGGTTCGGTGACGGCAAGGAAAGAAAGAGCTGAAAAATCAGCCAGCGCATAAAATGGAAGATCCACACTTGTGCCATCTGCACCGGTTCTTGTCGCAGACTGCATCTGCCAGCCATAGCTGATTGGTGCATCCGCATCATCAGGGCTCAGCGCGACGATAAGATCTGCGGTACGCGCGAACGTCGCAATTTCCGTGGGCCCTCGAGTGACAAAGCTCTCTTGCACAAATCCATTTGAGCGAGACGGATCAACCGTCGACGCGACAAAAGGAACCAGCGAGTAGTAATTGAAAAAGATGCTCGTATAGAGCGCGACACTTGGCAGGTCGGCACGTTGCACCAGGCGCTTTGTGATAAAGAGGCGGTCAGGCTCATCTGCATCCAATCGGTAGCTGGTCTCAACAACCACCCCACCCTGCCCGCCAAATGTCCGGATCACGGCAGAGGAGGGCCCCACCTTGGCATCAACCCGCTCGATATTGACCGGCGTATCACGGGAGCTGTCGATCAGATCTTGAGCGCCGACATAGTGATCATCTGCCCGGTCGCAATAGCCAAGATCAATAAGAATGCCGCCGCGGACAGAAAACTCACTTTCATGGGCAATGCCGCTCACAACAGCACACACGGACCCATTGCTCAGGACCCAGTCACCAATACCACCCGCCGCATCTGGACCAGCCTGGACATATTGCGCGGCATTTTCTGCCGTGATGCGGGTTGCAGCAAGCTCTGCTGCGGTGGCCGCAAAACCTATTGGCAAAATCGTACTTGCAAGAACCCAACTCAAAATCCGCGTCATCTGCACCCCCAACATTGACATCCCCCACTCTCAATCGAGAGAGCGCACGCTATCACAGAGCAGAATTTGAGGCACCGCAAAACAAAAGGACACCTGATAGGTGCCCTTCAAAAATTGTTTCAAATTTTGAATGCTATGCAGCGTCCGGCAGGCTCAACGTAAGTCCATTGAGCTCTTGGGAAAAAATCAGCTGGCAGGAGAGACGTTCATCGTCTCCAGCAAGGTGCTCATCAAGCCGATCCAACTCTTCATCGCGGGGTTCATGCAACTTGCTTTGCCATTCTGGGGCAACACGCACGCGGCACTCGCCACAGACACTGGACCCGCCGCACTCAGCGCCAAGCTCCACGCCATGGGCACGGACGATTTCCATCACCCGCCATCCCTCAACGGCGTCGAGCTCGCGGCTGACACC
>JAJFGY010000204.1 GCA_021775935.1 Alphaproteobacteria bacterium | reverse complement strand
GTAAACGAATGTCCCGAACCTGTAACACGCACAGGTCCCCTGGCAGCTGCAACCAGCTGCGCAAGCTCTTCTTCATCTGAGGGGTGGTGATGATCGTTCGGGGAGGACGTAACCCAGCCTGACCAGTTCTTCCACGTGTTCTGCGCCATGCTCTCCCCCTAAATCTTCCGCGCCAAGCATACAAAAGGCGGGCACATTAACAATGCACCCGCCCAATGAATTCTCAAACTGCCAGATCAGCGACTGGCAGACGCCCGAACACCTGATGGAGTGAATTGATCTTCATTCAACTCATCGGCGAAGAAGTTGATCATAGGCTCCTGGTTCTTGAGACCCTGAACCACATAGCGACGAGCAACGAGGTCGTACACGATTTCGGATCCGTTAAAGCAGGTCGGCACATCATAATACTGGACAATATGCGCCTCTTGAGTCCGCCACAGTTCACCGCGAGCATCGTAAAGTTCGGCGGCGGCCATGGTCCAGCTGTCCTCGTCAAAATATTTGACGCGACGGTTGTAAATATGCCGGTTGCCTTCGATCAATTTACCTTCGACCGCCCAAACTCTGTGTAATTCGTATCGCAGGAGATCCTGATCAATGTGATTTTCCTGTGCGATCTGCTCATACGTCAGGGTGTTAGCACCGATCTTGTAGCTATTGTAGGCGATATACTTCTCTTGCTTATCAAGCAGGTTCCACTGGTAGCGATCGGGCGACCCATTAAAGAGGTCAAAATTATCCGCAGTCTGCAGGCCATCTGAATAGGACTGAGGATTGTCATAAGCGATGGTTGGCGCGCGGCGAACCCGACGTGTCCCTGGGCTGTATGACCAGGCATTACGTGGCCCAGCAATCTGGTTGATTGTGTCATGGACGAGAATAATTTCCCCCGCGCGTCGCGCCGGTGAGACAACTGTCTGCATGTACTTCAGAGAGATATTATCAAGATCAGCGAAATTCTCGATCGTAGGATTTGCATAGGTAAAGATCACCTGGTCGCGCACAACAATAGGCGTAAAGCTGCTGCCGGAACCCGATGGTGTGAACGCAGAGAACTGACGTGTCAGCTTGTGACCGCGATAGCGCAAATTGTGGTTCCAGACGACTTCGACACCTTCTTGCGGTATCGGGAATGGAGTCCCCAGAAGCGCTCCGGCCACGCCATTGCCATCAGCAACCAGCGATGCGTTGACAGCGTTCGCCCGATTGGCTGCATACACGGCTTCAGGAAAAGCGCAGGAGCGACGTGTTGGATACACGTTCATTTTATAGGTGCCATAGGCGTTCAGGAGTGCCATATGCCCAGGCGTCAACCCGGCTGTGTGTTCTGCCGCATTCTCTGGGGTAATGGTGAAAAGAACCTCATCGCTCGCAAACGGATCAGGATGATGGTCGCCAATCGTGTAGGCAATCCCGGCTGGCGGGCTCGCAATGCCACCCGTCCAGGCTGGGATGGTCCCAGCGGCGTTGCCTGCCCGCTCAGCACCCATCGGCGTCAGATCACCGTCAAGGCGTGCAGCTTCGCTTTCACTCACTCCCGCACCAGCCGAAAAGGCCATGCCAAAGCTCAGTCCAGTGGCCAGCGAGATTGCCAACCAAGTATTAGGATTTTTTGCGGATCTAAGTTTCATGAGACACCCCTCTCCTGAGAGTCAGACGTTTAAAAACGACGCCTCGATTTCGGCCAGCGAATATTGTTTTTGTTTGTCGTCGCTGCGTTAGATCGTGCGCTATACAACCTAAGGTTAACAGAAAAGAACGGCTTTACCAACGCGACAATGCGGCGCGGAAAGCGATACAGAAAATTGCCAGCTTAACTGTCGCGTTCTTCGCCTTCTTCATCAATTGGCGTAAATTCACGCGCCATAATAGTCGCGTCCTTGATCTGCTGTGCGGTCATCACGCGGGAGACGTTCTCAAGTTCGGTCGTCGCGAAATGTGGAAAACCGCCTTCAATTGCCAGAAGGTAGTACATATAGGCTTTCTGCATGTCCTTCTCGACGCTGGTGCCGGTCTCATACATGGTCGCAATATTGTATTGCGAGACTGCACTGCCCCGGTTTGCCGCCTCAAGATACCAGTGCGCCGCTTTATCAATGTCTGCCGTAACACCCCACCCATTATCGTACATAGTGGCGAGATCCTGCTGGGCCCGGTCGTCTCCACCTTCAGCGCCAAGGGTCAGATATTTGATCGCGGTGGGCACATCTCGTGTAACGACTTTTGCATCAAAATATTCTTCACCGAGACGGAACGCAGCACCAGCGTCCCCATTCTCGTCAGCAGCTTTCGTCCATTCAGCGATCGCTTCTTCATAGTACCCACGGCGATAAAGATCATGTCCTGTCGCTTCACTCGCGGGACCCTCGCTTGCCTCAGCCGGCACTTCAGCGGCGCCGCTCTGGGTGATCATCGCGCCAATCGCTGCAGCAGCCAAAATCAGCGCGGCAAAGGTTATCGCAGCAATCCGCTGCATATGTCCTTTGTCGGCGGCAAGAACGGCCGACTTGGCTCTATTTTGAGGGGCGCGATAGTTTGTCATGGTCGTTTACCCAATTCTTGGAGGTCAGCGGTAAGCTTACATCTAAATGATATGTCACGTTAAGAGGATCGGCGAGGTTTAGTCCCCTTGCCAAGTTAACGATTGGTCACAAATCTGTGTCGATGATACTCGAAAAATTGGCGGAAATCGGCCTGCTGCGGGCAGATTGGAGCGGGATTTTCCTGCTGGGCGGCGTTATGGCCTTCTTTATTGTGATCGCCATCTATGTCGCCAGCCACCGTAAGGGACGCAGCGCGATTGTCTGGGCAGGAATTGCCTCTGCCGCTCAACTCCTCGCAATCATCGTCCCGCTTTCCATTGCAGCCCTCACGGGCATTGTTGATCCGCGTGACTTGGCGGTTGAGGGGTCAAGCATCGACTTCTCTACGTTTCGACTTTTTGCGGAAATGTCCGTTGTCGCAGGCGTCAGCACCCTGGGCGTTTTGAGCTTCCTCACTCAGACAAAATGGAAAACATGTCCCGCCTGCAGTGCGCGCGTTCCCTGGCGGGCTAAAACATGTCCGGCTTGCGCGACGATCCTCGCCTCGAATGCTCAGACAAGAAGCCAAGGCCGCGCAGAGCCAGGCGATCAACCCCGTCTGACGGCCCGTACCATCCACCTGCCTCCTGAACTCGATGAAAAACTGAAGCACTTGGCGTCACCAAAAGGCAGTCGGCGAAAAACCACAGAGGATGCCGCAGTCTCAAAATATATCCGCCAGCTCCTGGAACAGTTCGATGCGGAAGCACGACGCGCGAAGAAGGACTAGACCCACGGTGAGTGATCCATGGGCTACTGCCACTGTGATGTCAGGAGGTCTGCTGCCAATATGCTGTCAGGAACGTGGCTTTAGAGTGGTTCCAAGCAAAATCAGGGAGACCAGATGAAACACTATTACAATCCGATGAGCCGGGCGATGACCACCCTTTGGATGTTCGCGGAACTGGATGTGGAGCCGGAGCAGATTTTCGTCGACCTCCACGCAGGCGACACCGCCACCGCCCAATTCCGCAAGATCAATCCCATGGGCAAAATTCCCGTGCTGGTCGATGACGGTGTTGTCATCACAGAAGTTGCAGCGATTTGCACGTACCTGGCCGACAAGTTTCCTGAGAAAGGTTTTGCACCTGCGCTCGGATCAACCGCTCGCGGTACCTACTACCGTTACTTGTTCGTGCCGGGCACCACTATGGAACCAATGTTCACCGTCAAGTCGATGAATGTCGGAGACTACCCGGCAATGTCTGCTGGTTTCGGCGATCTGGAACGATGCCTTGCAACCATCGAAGAGATGACCCCTGATGCAGACTGGGCCCTTGGCGCAGAATTCACGGCAGCTGACATTGTCTTTGGGGGAACATTGGACTTTTTCATTCAGACAGGATCGCTGGAAGAGCCGAGTGACAAACAAAAAGCCTATGTCAGGCGCCTTAAGGACAGGCCCGCATATCAAAAGACACACGACCCCAGCTGGTCCTGAACATTCACAACATCCCGACAGAAATACCCTATTCCAGACTTCCGACAATTGACGCGCGCTGGGAAAGTTCGATCCAGTTCCCGTCTGGGTCGCGGACCATCGAGATACGCGCAGTCGTGCCAAGGGTCACAGGTGCCAGGGCTTCGCCACCCCCGGCGGCCAGAACCCGCTTGTGTTCTTCATCAACTTTGAACACCTGGAAAGTGATGTACCGCCAGCCCTTACCGCGAAACTCGGCATCAGCGGGGGCGTCCGGATCTTGCTCAAGCAGGATAAGCCCCTCGCCCGCCTGGAAGGCCAATCCCTTGCTGTAGGGCTTTTCGGGAAAGCCAAAAGCGTCCGAGTAGAAACGCCGATGGGCTTCGAGGTCGCGCACCCCCATCCGGACTGCAATCTGGGTAACGCCTTCTGAACCGGGCGCAACCAGGGAAACCGCATTGCCATCGGGGTCTATCAGCCGCGCTTCCTCACGTTCACTGGCAACCATCAGTTCCAAATATCCCGCTGGCGGGTTTTCCGGCACGGTCTCTTCAAAATGGTTGATCTTGAGAACAGATCCCATCAGGTCATGGCGATGCTGGTTTTGCCCACGGCGAATCTTCAACACATGATCAAGCGGCACGCCGACATCGTTCTGCCAGAAGTTCAGCATCTCATCGAGATTATTGGTGGCAAGACCAATGTCGAACCGGGGTTTCGCGAGCTTCATTTCTTTCATTGGTAGACCTACTTTCTCTATGCTTCGAAAACCTGAACTAAATGGCCACAAGAAACCCTCTTCTTTTTGCCCCGTCACCAGACAATGGCGCAACCGGTTCCCCAACTCCAAAATCGATAAACACAGTTAAAGGGTTTCGTAACCATAAAAAGGACCGCAGTGGGTCAATTTTCATAACCCATCAAGTCATCATTCCTGTCCCGCCGTTTCAGCGCCGGAAAACCAGTTCGAAATATCTATCCAACACGCATGTATTAGGACAGAACGTAGTGGCGGTTCTCTTTTCCATTGAATCCTTTCCGGCACCAGTCACCTCACGGCATGGCTCAACCGACGAGGCGGGCTTTTGAAGCAATCTGAGCGCCGGAACAATGATGCGGAGGCGCGGATGAATAAGGGCAAAGCTTCGACATATACCATGTCGAACTACACACTCGGGCACGACAACAACTTCAATCTGATCCGGTTGATCGCCGCGTTTGCCGTTCTTTTTTCCCATTCGTTCTCGGTCGTATTTGGGGCTGAAAACCCCTACCGGCCTCTCCTGGAAAGCACAGGTGCACCCCTGGGCTCCCACGCCGTAAACATATTTTTTGTTGTAAGCGGATTGTTGGTCATGCAGTCCTGGGAGCGCAGCTCAACGCCGCTTTCCTTTGTGACGGCGCGTATCATGCGCATTTATCCGGCGATGATTGTCTACACAATTCTGATTGCTCTTGTCGTAGGGGCGGCATTCTCTAGCTTTGATGCTTTGACCTATTACACATCCGCAAAAACCTGGACATACCTTCTCTCCGTTGGCAGCCTCGTGAACCCGCACAAAACACTTCCCGGTCTGTTCGGCGACAACCCGGATGCCTTCAATGTCAACGCATCGCTCTGGACCCTGCGATACGAGTTGATTTGTTACGGCGCATTGGTCGTCGCGGGAATATTGGGGGCATTTAAGACAAAATGGCGGTTTGGTCTGCTGGCCCTGCTGGCGGCCGTAGTCCTGTTCGGGCTATCCCAAACATCCTTCGTCGCAAATGCCGATGCCCCCTACGGAAGTTTGACCCGTTTTGGTTTTTGTTTTGGCATTGGCGTGGCGGCATACCATTTTCGAGACGACATCCCCTTGCATTGGAGTGTTCTTGGGCTCGTTGCTTTGGGAGTTTACGCTGCTCTGGGGACCCCGCTCTATTCAATCGCCCTCTATGTTGCAGTAGGCTACGCCGCCCTTTGGCTTGCCTATATTCCAAGTGGACCGGTCCGTCATTTCAATAGAGTCGGAGATTATTCCTACGGCGTTTATATCTATGCCTACCCGATTCAGCAGGCGGTTGTAGCAACCGTCCCGGAATATTCCGCGCTGGAGGTATTCATGTCGGCAGGGTCAATCACTCTGCTGGTCTCTGTGGCATCCTGGCACCTGGTCGAACAGCCTGCCCTGCGCTCCAAATCAACTATTGCGAACTGGCTATCGAGGAAAATGGTCTGGCGATCCCGGCAGGACTCGAACCTGCAACATCCTGCTTAGAAGGCAGGTGCTCTATCCAGTTGAGCTACGGGACCTGAACCAATGCGTCTTCAACCCACCCAAAGACTAGTGAGTCCATTGGCCGATCCGGCCAAACTTGAAATTATCTGAGTAAGCCTTGATCGACTTCTTACCCTTTTTGGGTTCAATCACCTGGAAAGCCAGACCATGCTTTTCAGCGTAAGCAATCGCTTGCTCTTTGCTCTCAAAGTTCATCTTCACCTGGGAGTTCATGTCAGATGATCCGGTATATCCCATTAAAGGATCGATGGACCGCGCCTGTTCAGCCTCATATTCCAGCACCCAGGTACGGGTTCTGGCAGTGCCAGACTGCATGGCAGTTTTTGCAGGCTTATAAATCCGCGCGAGCATGAAATGTCCCTCAAAGCTTTGGTCTGCTTATTCGTCCCTGTATCGCCTGATTTGCTCCCAAAAACAAGCATTGGGCGCCAGAACATATTCAAGAACATATTCAAGAACGTCCCTCAGATCATCGCGTTGAAACTCTTAAAGAATTTCCCCGTCACCAAAATATCGTCAGGGAGACAAACAAAGGTCACGATGCTCGGCTACTCCATGTCCGTCCCAACCATCGGATTTGGGAACGACTTTCCCCAACCGGCCGTTATGGAGAGGCAAATCATGACAAATTCCACCTCAGATACACTCACCGCTGCGGAAACTGCCCGACGTCTCAATAAGCTTGGGTTCAACTGGCTCGACGTCGAGTTTGTGCTGGAATTCGCCCCCCATCAGAAAGACGCAGGACACATGCGCTATCCGATGGATACACTCCAGCAATTCGTGAACCGAGCCTTTTGGCTGAACGAAACGCCGATTGATTTTAGCCCGGCTCCTACAGCTGCTTAAACGTCATCACTCGGCTAACTGTCCGCGCCAAACTTCTTGCGGGCATAGAAGACAAAAAACACGACCCCGACCCATACCGCGCCGTAGAAAACGAGCGTATTGATGAAATAGTCCACCCGCACAAAGGGTTCAGCGTTCTCATTCCCGAGATTGTTGAGTCTATAGAGCTGCTCGGCAATGTTCGCCTCATATCCCGCCATCCGCATACGCCCGACCAGGATCGTTCCCGTAACCCAGGTGTAGAAAAAAACAATGCCCCCAGTCAGCACCCAATCCAGCCGTTTGCCGGCGACATAGGCGCCAACAAGGGCCGACATGGAAATGCTGATAAACAAGCCAAAGACAGCCGATTGCGTGGCGCCAACTGCATTTAAATTGGCGCCGACCCCATTGATCAGATCCTGAACCTCATACTCAGTCATCACGCGTCTCCCTCATGTCCTAGGCAGGTGTTGGCTCAGAAACGCCAGAATGGCCGCCGCGATTTTCTCTGGTTGCTCCGGGAAAAGGGCGTGCCCTGCATTCTCGATCTCAGCGACCGTCACTCGCTCCCCAAACTCTTGTTTCAATAAGACCGCCGTGTGCTCTGGCGGGGCAATCGTGTCATCCATCGCTTGAACCACCAGCATGGGGGCACTGCCGCCGCCCCAAAAATCCTCTGAGGGGGTGCTGCGGGTCGTGTAGCCCTGCAGCTGGGCTGTGCCAGTTGACCAACCACCCATCCAATAGTCTGGAATGGGATT
This sequence comes from Alphaproteobacteria bacterium, assembly GCA_021775935.1. Lineage (GTDB taxonomy): Bacteria > Pseudomonadota > Alphaproteobacteria > Parvibaculales > Parvibaculaceae > Mf105b01. The sequence goes on along the minus strand of JAJFGY010000204.1, from coordinate 13,311 downwards.
GTCGCCGCTGAAAAAGGCGTAGCGGACCTTTGGCCGACGCCACCAGTCTGGCATAAATGTCCAGAAACTGTGATTGAGCGCCTCGGCAGCTTTTAAATCGATAGCGACTTTACCTCCGGCTGCTGCGAGGATCGTTGCTGCCACACGGTCTGGATAATCAGCCGCATAGGTCCGCGCAATCCGATTGCCAAAGGCATGGCCCAGCGCGACGATCTTTTCACCCGTCGGCACTTCCCTCTCCACGATCTCATGGACGCCGCGCGCAAGGTCATGGCCGGTCATGCCCTCTTTGTCCATTAGCGTACTCTCGCCGATGCCCGGCGGATCAATGGCAATCGTTCGATAACCTGCATCATTAAGAACAAGAACCAACTCGTTGAAATCACTCGCAGCACGTCCTGCGCTCGCCAGCATCACAATGGCAGGGCCGGAACCCGAGACAAAATAACCTCGGGTGTCAGCTCCGCTTTTCAACGTCATAGGAGTGCCGGTGGCGGCACGCGGTGGCACATTGGATTGCCACAGATAAAGTGCGCCAATCGCTGCGATTAAAGCCAGGCCAAGAAGCCCACTCACCCACCAACTCATGCCGCTTCCCCCAAATATCAGGGGGCCAGTTTAGGGATTGGCCTCAATGAAATCCATAATGACCGTCGCCAGTGCTTCTGGCTGATCATGCTGAAGGAAGTGCCCCGCCGTTTTGATGGTGGTGTGGGGCTGACCTTTGGCGCCCGGCACCTCGTCCTGAAAGCGAGCATGGCCACCAGAGGTAACCGGGTCCATATCACTGAAAGCTGTCAGGAAAGGCTTTTCCCATCTATGGAAGACCTCCCACGCTGCCTTGTTGGCCGGGATTGCGGGGTTATCGGGGATGATGGGCACGAGGCTGGGGAACTTACGGGCGCCAGCCATATACTCGTCACTTGGGAAAGGAGCATCAAAGGCTGCTGCCTCTTCATCGGATATTCCGACTGGGGAAGAGTTTTTGACCATATTTGAAACAACAAAATCAGTGGCTTCTGCTGCAAACTTCACCCAATGCAGGAAGCCCATGCCATTGGTGTTTTCAACGAAATGGCTGCTGAGGTTCTCTGCTGTCGGTACGTCAATGCTGTCATAATAGGCATGCATCTTAGGCGCCAACTCTGGCGGTACACCCTTGCCGTCCGGCAGACCTGTATTGCCGATACAAACCCGCGCAAACCGGGCTTCATTCTCCGCAACGACACGCAGTCCGATCAACCCACCCCAGTCCTGACCGAAGAAAGTGACCTTCGTCAGATTGAGCTGCGTCACCAGCGATGTCACCCACCCCACGTGCCGAGCGTAAGTGTAGTCATCAATGTTCGCAGGCTTGTCTGACCGTCCAAAACCGATGAGGTCCGGGCATATGACCCGATATCCCTTGGCGACAAAGAGCGGGATCATCGTCCGATAAAGGTAGGACCATACAGGCTGCCCATGCATGGCAAGGATAAGAGGGCCGTCTTTGGGGCCCTCGTCCAGGTAATGCATGCGCACCACGTTCCCTTCTCCATCATCAACGTCACAGTAATTTGGGGCGAACGGGTAAAGCGGCAGGTTCTCAAATCGCTCGTCGGGCGTGCGAAGAATTTCCATGGGGGTTTCCTTATTTATGTTTGCGCTCATAGGAACTTATGACATGACACATGTCAATTGACATCACCGTGACTCCGGTACGAAAATGATCTCTGGACGGCAACCCCAGGATCAACGCATCGCATTTTGCGAGGAGGACGAATTGGCCAATCAGGATCTGTCATTCTTGCATCAGGAATGCACACTCACCCTGCGCGAGGGTCTCAATGAACTCTACGACAAACAGCCAGAGGTCGGCGCCTCAGCAAAAAAGGTCGGCGCATTGTTCGTGGACCACGACGCGACCCATGTAATTTTCGGGTGTGACACGACCTTTAAGGGTGAGGCCATGCTGGACGCGTGGACCCTAGGGGGCACGAATATCGGCTGGAAAGGCGCCATGGCCTATTCCCGCATGCCCGAGGTGAAGGAAATCATCCAACAGCTTGTAAAAGAGGAAGGCGGGAGACTGCGTCTCTATGCGAAATATTTCGTAACCGTCTTTCCAAAAGTCATGCGCGTCCGCTTTGGGCCAGTAAGACGGCTCAACAAACGCTGGCCCTACCATGGGATTACGGAAGACATGTGGAACAGCCCGGTGAACGAGCTGCGTGACGAATATGGCATCAAGGTCGCCCGCTAAGTCCACGAGCACCACCAGATTTGCAATTTTGGGAAAACTGGTCGGGGCAGCAAGATTCGAACTTGCGACCCCCTGGTCCCAAACCAGGTGCGCTACCAGACTGCGCCATGCCCCGACGGCGCCTTGTTAGCGCCCCTTTGCCTTGGACGCAATGCCCAAATGGCGAAAATCAGCTAGGAATTGCATCCTTTTCCTTGTGACGCTGCATTAGCTTGAAAACGCCGGTCGCCCGGAGCACAGATCGGCTGCCCACATAGAGCTCTGCTTCGCAAAAAGCGACTGAGGAGGTCGCTCGCGTAACACGCGCGGTGCCCTCCAGCCATTCCCCTGGCCGAGCAGATGACAGAAAGTCCGAATTCATCCGTGCCGTCAACGCCACCGTCTTCGTCTCCAGATAGACCGCTGTTCCCAGAAGGCCATCAGCGAAGGCCATCAACATGCCGCCATGGGTGATGCCCTTTGAGTTGCAGTGGCGTTTTTGCACTCGAACACCGTGCCAGAACCCGTCATCGGTGGTTTTGTGGAAAAAAGGTCCATTGTGGCTGGTGTAGGGACCGCGGGTCGTTGATTCCTGAAATCCGCTTGGCGGGTCCCAGGGAAAATCATCTTGGATGCTTCGAGGTGTTTTTGACATGGGTCTGCATAACCCAGCCGAGCGTGAATTGCACCTGATCTGAGAGTGTCGCTAAGACCTAGTGTGTTTCGTCAGGAGTGTCCTCAGATGAGGCACTTGGGGTCTCATCGGCTGAAATATCAGCCACCATCAGGCCTTTGGGCCCTTCACCGAACCGCACATTGACCTCCTGGCCTGGCACAAGTTCACGAATGCCAAAGCGACGAAGCGTTTCCATATGAACGAATATGTCGGGCGTTCCATCACCGCGCGTCACAAACCCGTAGCCACGAGCCCGGTTGAACCACTTCACGACAGCAACTTCAAAATCACCGACCGGAACAACAGCTGTCTCTGGGTTTTTGTCAGCGGGACGAATCGGAGAAGAAACCACGACAGTACTGTCATCAATTTCGAGTATTTTTGAGGCCTGCATGCCCTTTGGCCTTTTAACAGCCTCACAGACAATAGTCGCGCCTTCTTCCAGGCTTTCTCGTCCGAACTGACGCAAGCATGATGAGTGGATCAACACGTCCGGGGCGCCGTCATCTGGCACCAAGAACCCATACCCTTTTACCGAATCAAACCACTTAACAACGCCATGTATTTCTACAGTCGTTTCGGGTGATTCACCGGTGGATTCGAATTGTTCTTCCATCCCCACCCCGAAATCAGACCAGATCAATTGCTGCAGTGACAATAAACTGCGGACGGTAGACCGGCCCTCCTCAAACTTCAGTGCGCCCCCCCCAAAGAGGCAATAATTAACTATACAGACTTTGCCCGGTGATGAAACCCAGTAACGCAGAAATTGAAATCAACCTTTTAGAATGCCGACACAACTTGCAGGTGCACCGGGGAGTGACTAAGAAAAGGGATGAACTGTTGGAGGTAAGCGCAAACAAAAGTGCGCCTTCACAGGTCTAATTGAGGGTTGGCGCAAAAATAATTTAGAAACAAATCTGCGCATATTTGTCTGAAAGCAGGGAAATGATTCACGCTGTCAGTATGGGGCTCGGGCTTTTTGGGCTCTGGCTACTTCTATCAGGATTTCTAGACAACACGCTGTTGCTTGGGCTCGGCGTTTTCTCATGCGTCATCTGCGTCTACATCGCAGCCAGGATGGAGGTCGTTGACCATGAAGCTGTCCCCCTCCAACTAAAATTCGGTGTGATTGGGTATCTTCTTTGGTTGTCAGCGGAAATTGGCAAAGCAAATTGGGCCGTAACCAAGGTCATCTTGTCGCCCCGCATGCGTCTTCAGCAGCGCATGATCACTGTGCCGGCAGGTCAGCAGACAGATGTAGGGCGCGTGACGTTCGCCAACTCCATCACGCTGACACCAGGTACCATCACTGTCGAGACGCAACACAATTCCTTTGTGGTACATGCGCTGACAGATGATGCGGCGGACTTTGACGCACTAAATGACATGGGCGCCCGCGTATCTGCAGTGGAGAGCCGCACCTGATGTTTATTGCAGCCACATTGGCCGTGTCCGTCACAATGGCACTCATTCTTATTCGGGCGTTTCTAGGTCCAACTCTTTATGACCGGGTCCTGGCTGTGAATGCCTTTGGGACCGTCACCGTCCTAATCATAGGCTTGATTGGGTTTCTGACGGAGCGTCCGGAGTTTTTGGATATCGCCCTACTCTACGCACTTATCAATTTTGTTGGGACAATTGCGATCTTGAAATTCTTCCGCTATCGCGCCCTTGGACGGACATCCAGCCCAGCGGATGCAGGCACTAACGGAGGCCAACCAAATGATTGACCTCGCGCTCGATATTGCAAGCTGGATCTCATTTGCTTTGGGCGGCTTTTTTCTCATCGTTGGGGCGATCGGCATGATCCGCCTACCCGATTTTTGGTCGAGATTGCATGGCGCAGGTGTCATCGATACCGCAGGCGCAGAACTCATTCTTCTCGGCATGATCTTTCAAGCCGGACTGACCCAGGTGACCATCAAACTCATCTTGATAGGGTTGTTTGTTTTTCTGACCAGTCCCACAGGCACCCATGCGGTTGCCAATGCAGCTTTCGTCGCCGGTCTTCGTCCTTTGGGCGAAGTTAAAAAGCGCGACGAAGACAAAAAGAAAGGGGCGACGTCATAGAAGCTTATATCGACATCATCCTTTTTGGATTTTTGATCATCACAGCATTTGCGATCATGAAGCTGCGAAACCTGTTCGCCGTGGTCATGCTCTCTGGCGTTTTCAGTCTGTTGTCCGCGAGCCTGTTTGTCGCCATGGACGCCGTAGACGTAGCCTTCACGGAGGCTGCCGTCGGCGCAGGCATTTCTACCGTGCTGATGCTCGGCACAATGGCCATTACCCGTCAGGAAGAAAAGCCAGCTCAACATTCACGAGCGCTTCCTTTCCTCGTTGTCTTGGTAACCGGCGGCGCACTCCTCTATGGCACAGCGGATCTTCCGCCATTTGGCGCACTCGACACACCAGTGCAGCAGCATGTGGCGCCAGAATATATTGAGCGCACGCCCACAGAAATTGATGTGCCCAACATCGTCACTGCAATACTGGCCTCTTATCGCGGCTACGACACGCTGGGAGAAGTCGTGGTGATTTTCACCGCAGGCATCGCCGTAATTGTGCTTCTGCATGGATCCAGCCGGCCCAGGCGCCGCGAAGAAGATGAAGAGGCGGAGAGCTAATGGACCACCATTTCATTTTGCGGGTCGTTGCAAAGATGCTGATGCCGCCCATCATGCTTTACGCGCTGTATGTACAATTCCATGGTGATTTTGGCCCAGGCGGCGGCTTCCAGGCCGGCGTAATCTTCGCCGTTGCTTTCATTCTTTATGCCCTCGTATTTGGACTGGACAGTCTGCGTCGGGTGGCACCACCAGCAATCGTCCGCGCGGGGGTCGCACTAGGTGTCCTGCTCTACGCTGGAACTGGCGCCTACAGCTTCTTCAAAGGCAAAAACTATCTCGACTATTCAGCACTCGCCGACGCTGACCACGCAGTAGGCGGCCAACATCTTGGCATCCTTCTTGTCGAAGCCGGCGTTGGGCTGACGGTTGCAAGCGTCATGATCGCAGTCTTCATGGCGTTCGCCGCGCGCGCACCTGAGATCAAGGATACTGACTGGTGATGTGGGACGAAATGACAGCCGAGTTTTTTGTTGGGCACTACAATTATTGGATGACCGTCGTCTTGATGATGATCGGCCTCTATGTCGTCGTAAGCCGAGGCAACCTTGTAAAAAAGATCGTTGGTTTGAACCTGTTTCAGACATCGGTATTCATGCTCTACATCTCAATGGCCAAGATCCTTGGCGGTACGGCACCCATCCTTACCGACAACCCCGACGAGGTTTATTCCAACCCCCTGCCGCACGTGCTTATTCTCACCGCGATTGTGGTGGGCGTGGCAACGACAGCGCTAGGTCTGGCGCTGATCATCCGAATTCGCGAAAGCTTCGACACGATTGAGGAAGACGAGATTTTCGAAATTGAACAACAGATGGCGAAAAACGCCACTTCTTCAGTCGGAGACCGCTAAGACATGTTAAGCAGTCTCACGCCGCACCTCCCGGTTTTGCAAGTCGTCGTGCCGTTGATGGCCGCGCCGCTCTGTACACTCATAGGCAATCGCCACCTTGCCTGGACAATCGCCTTCATCACTGCCCTTGCGGCGTTTGTGGTCTCAGCGCTTCTACTAGGCTCGGTTCTGGATGGCTCTGTCATTTCCTATCATCTCGGCGGTTGGGCACCCCCCTGGGGAATTGAATATCGTATTGATGCTGCCAATGCGTTTGTCCTCTTCATTGTGTCACTGATCGGTGTCCTGGTCCTGCCCTATGCACGCCAGAGCATCGAACATGAGTTTGAGGCGTCTACCCATACATATTTTTACACCTGCTACCTGTTATGCCTCACTGGTCTTCTCGGCGTGGCGGCAACAGGCGATGCGTTCAATGTGTTTGTCTTCTTGGAGATTTCTTCACTCGCAACCTACGCTCTGGTTGCCTTTGGTGCGCGACGCGACAAGCGAGCGCTGACCGCGGCCTACAATTACCTGATCATGGGAACGATCGGCGCGACATTCTTCGTGATCGGAATTGGGTTTCTCTACATGGTCACAGGAACGCTGAACATGGCAGATCTTGCCGTGCGTCTCGCCGAAGTCGGGGACACAAGGGTCACCCGTGTTGCATTTGTCTTCATCTTGGTCGGGATGGGCTTGAAGCTCGCCATGTTCCCCCTGCATCTCTGGCTGCCGAACGCCTACAATTATGCACCCTCCGCCGTCACCGCCTTCCTCGCGGCGACTGCGACGAAAGTCGCGCTTTATGTGTTGCTGCGTTTCACCTTCACCGTCTTCCAGTTCGACTTCCCCGTCCAGGAATTGACGTTTGAGTATGTGGTGATGCCACTCGCCCTTGTTGCCATGTTTGCCGCATCAATTGCCGCTGTGTTCCAACAGGACGTAAAACGTCTTCTGGCATATTCAAGCATTGCTCAAGTGGGATACATGCTTCTTGGGGTTGCGCTTTTAAGTGAAGCAGGTTTGACGGCAGGCATCATCCATCTGTTCAACCACGCCGTGACTAAGGGCGCACTCTTCCTCGCCGTCGGGTGTTTCGTCTACCAAATTGGGTCCAGCCGATTGGGTGACCTGAAAGGCATCGGCAAAACCATGCCGTGGACAACAGCCGCATTCGTCGCAGGAGGTCTCAGTCTTATCGGTGTACCACTCACCGTCGGCTTCATCTCCAAATGGTATCTGATCCAGGCGTCCCTGCAGACAGGGTCCCTTTGGATCGCAGGTCTGATCGTAGCCTCATCACTTATCGCTGTCGTCTATGTCTGGCGAATTGTCGAGGTCGCTTATCTAGAACCCGCGCCCGAGGGTCGCGCAAATAAAGAAGCCCCACTCGCCATGATCCTGCCAACCTATGCATTGGTGGCCGCGAGCCTCTATTTTGGAATCAACAGTGAGCTGACCAGCAGCGCGGCCTCTCAAGCCGCCACGGCACTCTATTCGGCCACCGACCTAGCGAGCGAAGGAGCTGCCCAGTGAGCCCTGAACTCGCCATCACCCTGACGATCCTGCTGCCCGCCAGCGCAACAGTTTTGCTGGCTCTTATGGACAAACGTCCAAACCTTCGCGAAGCGGTCAGTCTCATCACCGCAGGGGTTCTGTTCTTTATCGTCTTCGGTCTGTTCGAAACAGTGTTGGATGGCGCACGCCCTGCGGCCCATTGGTTTGACGTCATACCGGGCCTTTCCCTCTCTTTTGAGATTGAACCGCTTGGCATGTTGTTTGGTGTTGTCGCCGCAGGCCTCTGGATTGTCACCGCGCTCTATTCCATCGGGTATATGCGCGGAAACAATGAGGCAAACCAGACGCGCTTCTATATCTGCTTTGCGATTGCCATCTCCGCCGCCATGGGCATTGCCTTTGCCGCAAACATGTTCACGCTCTTCATTTTCTATGAAGTCCTTACACTCTCGACATATCCACTGGTTGCGCACAAAGAAACAGCCGATGCGCGACGTGGCGCACGAACATATCTGGCTATCCTCATCACCACGTCTATCGGCTTCCAGCTGGTTGCAATCATCTGGACATGGGTTGCCGCGGGCACCCTCGACTTCGAAATTGGCGGTATCCTGACTGACAAGATTGAGCCAACGCTGCTTCCTTTCCTGCTCGCTCTCTATGCCTTCGGGATCGGCAAAGCAGCGCTCATGCCGTTCCACCGATGGTTGCCCGCAGCCATGGTGGCGCCGACCCCTGTCAGCGCACTCCTGCATGCAGTCGCCGTTGTGAAAGCTGGTGTCTTCACCATGCTCAAAGTTGGTGTCTACATATTTGGCATCGATTTACTCAGCACGACAGGTGCCGCAGATTGGCTCATGTGGCTGGCAGCTTTCTCCATCCTCGCTGCATCCATCGTTGCGATGACAAAGGACAATTTGAAAGCACGGTTGGCTTATTCAACGATCAGCCAGCTTTCCTACATCACCCTTGGCATGGCACTCGCCACCTCCTTAGGGGTCATGGGTGGAGCCATGCATATTGCCATGCATGCCATGGGCAAGATCACTCTCTTTATGTGCGCTGGCGCTATTTATGTAGCGACCCACAAAACGGAGATCAGCGACATGGATGGCCTCGGCCGTCTGATGCCGTTCACCTATGGCGCGTTCTTCATCGGCGCGCTCTCTATCATCGGCCTGCCGCCGCTCGGCGGCGCCTGGTCGAAATGGTATTTGATGTTGGGTGCAGCAGACACAGGGCAGATCGCCATGATGGTTGTCTTCATGGCAAGTTCGTTGCTGAACATCGCCTATCTTCTGCCGGTGGTCGCCAGAGGCTTTTTCATGGGAAATTCTGTGCCCATGGCACATTCGCTAGGCGCCGCTGCCGTGCACGCAAAAGGGATGAAGGCCATTCGGGAAGCACCCCTTTGGTGCGTAATCCCGCCCTGCCTCACTGCATTTGGCTGCGTCTTGCTCTTCTTCTATGCAGGTGAAATTTACACACTGATCGAGCCGGTGGCGTTTCCGAAGGGAGCGGCCCCATCATGAGTAAAGATATGAAAATTCCGGAAACTGAACCCTCGAATCTGCCCTGGCTTGGCAGAAAGCTCTTGTGGCTCGACTCCATAAAAAATGTCGACCGGATCGTCTATGCGCTCTTCATTGTCTGCGCCGGGCTTCTTGCTGCCGATTTCATGTATCACAAGCACAGCTATCTCGACATTGAGGACATTCCAGGTTTCTACGCAGCCTACGGCTTCTTTATGTGCGCCGCACTTGTTGTCTGTGCTCGGGCCCTGCAGGTCCTCCTCAAACGCGATGAAGACTATTACGCGCCCAAAGATGTAGCGTCTGAGGCCTATCCTGAAGACCAGATGAACCGGGAGACGATCAATGACTGATCTCTTTCCTCCGTTCTTGCTGTTTGTTGCCGGTGCTCTGGTATTGCCCCTCATTCCAAACGGACACCCACGGTCCCTTGCTGCGGTAATCGTGCCGGTCATCAGCGCCTACTTCATCTGGATGATGCCAGAGGGCATGCATGGTCAGTTCTTGTTTATGGGGCAGGAATTGACCTTGCTGCGGGTCGATAAGCTCTCGACTGTCTTCGGCCTCGTCTTCTGCCTGGCAGCATTCCTCGCGCTTATCTATGCATGGCATGTGCGCGACACCATCCAACAAACAACATCCCTACTCTATGCCGGTGCTGCCATCGGAGCAGTTTTTGCGGGTGACTTGATCTCGCTCTTCATCTTCTGGGAAGGCACTGCTATCGCGTCCGTCTTCCTGATTTGGGCGCGACGGACCGAAGGCGCATATTCAACCGGCCTTCGTTATCTCATTGTACAGGTGGGCTCGGGTGTCATCCTGCTGGCCGGTATCCTGCTTCAGTACGTTGATTCAGGCTCCATGGCCTTTGACGCCATGACACTTGGAAGTCCGGCGACCTGGGCCATCTTCCTCGCTTTCGGCGTCAAATGCGCCTTCCCATTGCTGCACAATTGGATGCCGGACGCCTACCCTGCAGCAACTGTAACTGGGACAGTGATCCTTTCCGCCTTCACAACGAAGCTTGCCGTTTATGCCCTCGCGCGGGGGTTCGCTGGAACCGAGATCCTGATCTATATCGGCGCAATAATGGCCATCTTCCCGGTTTTTTATGCAGTTATCGAGAACGATCTGCGACGGGTCTTGACCTATAGCTTGAACCAACAACTGGGCTTTATGGTTGTTGGCATCGGTGTCGGGACCGAGCTGGCTTTGAACGGCACAGTAGCACACGCTTTTGCCAGCATTCTCTATCAGGCACTGCTCTTTATGAGCATTGGCGCAGTCCTGTTTAGAACGGGAACGGCGAAGGCCTCTGAACTTGGCGGTCTCTACAAGACCATGCCACTCACCATGATTTTTTGTGTGATTGGCGCGGCTTCCATTTCTTCCTTCCCACTTTTTTCAGGCTTCGTAAGCAAGTCTCTCATCCTGTCTGCCTCCGTACATGAAGGTCATTATATCGTTTGGGGTATCTTGCTCTTTGCGTCAGCCGGGGCCTTCATTCATTCAGGCATCAAAGTTCCGTTTTTCGCCTTCTTCGCGCAAGACAGTGGCTTGCGCCCCAAAGAAGCGCCCTGGAACATGCTGCTCGCCATGGGCCTCACGGCTTTCCTGTGCATCGCCATCGGCGTCTATTCAGATCCCCTCTACGCTCTTCTGCCATACGAAGTGGTGTATGTGTCTTACACAACAACACACGTGGTCACACAGCTTCAGTTGTTGTTCTTCTCAGCATTGGCTTTCGCAATGTTGATGCGAACGGGGATTTATCCACCAGCACTGAAGTCTGTGAACCTCGATTTCGACTGGAGCTACCGCAAGCTCGGCCCTGCGCTTATTGGCGCAGTACGATATGTTGTGCGCGGCATTTGGGGCGGCCTCATTGGCACCGGACTTCGAGGTGTCAATTGGGGTTTCGCCGCACTCCAGCGGGCACATGGCGCGGATGGCCTCCTTGCCAGAGCATGGCCAACCGGACAAATGGTGCTTTGGATCGCTGTGCTCCTTGGCGCAACGCTCCTGCTAAACTATATGTGAGATATTCCACATTCTGATTGAAGCAAACAAAGGTCACCTGACATGGAAATGAGTGGCGAGTTCCGCATCCCTGCCCCCCAAACTGAGGTTTGGGCGGCGCTCAATGATCCTGATGTGCTTCAGCAAGCCATTCCAGGCGCAGAAAGCGTAGAGAAGACCAGCGACACGGAGTTCGCGGCTGTCGCCAAGGCCAAGGTTGGCCCTGTTAGCGCCAAATTTAAAGGCAGTGTGACCCTCTCCGACATTGATGCCCCAAATGGGTACAAAATCAGTGGTGAGGGCTCAGGTGGCGCTGCTGGGTTTGCCAAAGGCTCTGCTGTTGTAAAACTCACCCCAGATGGAGAGGGAACCATCCTGAGTTACGAAGTACACGCAACCGTCGGCGGCAAACTGGCCCAGGTGGGACAGAGGTTTATTGATTCAACTGCAAAAAAGATGGCCGACGAATTCTTCACCTCTTTTGCTGCCATCACAGGCGGTACGACAGTCGAAGAAGTTGACGCCATCGCCCCAACTCACGTGCCATTGCTGCCGGATGAAGACGCGGGCCTCAGCATGGCACCGTGGATGTGGGGCACGCTCGTTATCGCTGGCGCATTGATTGCGATCTATCTCGTTACTATGTAATGGCGTGATCGCGCGGCTTGACGCCGACCAGACAAGCGCAGACAATTTACCCAAAGCAACCTAAAGGGCGCCTGCGAACGCCCTCCCGGCATTTTTACAGCCGGATTAACATCGGGAGGACTCATGGCGCTCAGTCCTATGACAGCGGTCTCCATGACGGTCAACGGCAAGCCAGTATCTGGTGAAGTTGAAGGTCGGACACTACTCGTTCAATTCATTCGGGAAAATCTTGAGCTTACCGGCACTCATGTCGGCTGCGACACCAGCCAGTGTGGTGCCTGCGTCATTCACATGGACGGGAGAGCCGTCAAAGCCTGCACCATGCTTGCACTCCAGGCGGAAGGCAGTTCCATCACGACCATTGAAGGCCTGGCCAAAGGTGATGAGCTGCACCCGGTTCAAAAAGCTTTCAAAGAAAATCACGGTCTGCAATGTGGCTTCTGCACTCCGGGCATGATCATGACTGCCGTCGATATGATTGATCGCATTCCCAACCTGGATGAGGAAACCGTGCGGGCTGAACTTGAAGGCAATATTTGCCGCTGCACCGGTTACCACAACATTGTGAAATCAGTTCTGGACGCTGCAGAAAAAACACCCGCCTAACAAGCACGAGGATTCCGGGGAGGAGTTCATGAGCAAGACAGGGATCGGGCAAGCTGTCCGTCGCAAGGAGGACAAGCGGTTTATCACCGGCGCTGGACGATATACCGACGACCTGAACAGACCAGGGCAGACCCATGCCTATTTCCTGCGAAGCCCCCATGCCCATGCTCGCATCAATGGCATTGATCTCACTGAGGCGGTTGGCGCGCCTGGTGTTGTCAGCATCTTCACCGGTTCAGACGTTGCGGCAGATGGCCTTGGCGGACTGATTTGCGGGTGGACCGTTCACTCAAAAGACGGTTCTGAAATGAAGGCAGGCGCTCACCCTATCCTCGCCGAAGATACAGTGCGCTATGTCGGCGATCATGTCGCTATGGTGGTGGCCGAAACCTACGCGGAAGCAAAGTCGGCCGCAGAACTCATTGCCGTCGATTATGACGTGTTAGATGCATCACCAGATGTGGGGTCGGCTCAACAAGCTGGTGCGCCTCAGGTCCACGGTGAAGCGCCAAACAATACAAGTTTCGATTGGGAGTTGGGCAATAAGCCAGAAACGGAAGCAGCGCTCAAAAATGCCGCCCACATTATCAAGCTGGACCTTACCAACAACCGTCTGATCCCCA
>JAJFGY010000203.1 GCA_021775935.1 Alphaproteobacteria bacterium | reverse complement strand
TGGAACGAAGAAGCCGCGCGCAAACAATTGCTTGAATTTTTCGATGCCTATGGACCGACCGATGACGTGACCAAAGAGGGTCGCAAGCGTCTATCATCAATCCTGTTCAGGTAGGTTTCACACCCGCCACCCCTTGAATCTAAGCCTGGTGGTGGTCAACAAAGTGATGAGTACAAACGTGAGTGGCAAATATCTAACGCCTGGCGATCTTCCCTCTCGCATCCCAGTGTTCCCATTGGGCGGCGCGCTGCTATTGCCTCGGACGCAAGTACCTCTCAATATTTTCGAGCCACGCTACCTGCAAATGCTCGATGATGCGCTCGGCAATGAACGTCTGATCGGCATGGTCCAACCCTCCGTTGAGACCACCACGAGCAATGCCGGGATCATCAATGAGAAAGTCCCCTTGCATCAGGTGGGCTGCATGGGACGCATCACATCGTTCATGGAAACCGACGATGGACGCTACCTCATTACCCTGACCGGCATTTGTCGTTTTCGGATACGCGAAGAACTCGACACCGTGACACCCTATCGTCAGTGCTTTGTCGAGACTGAAGAATATGAAGGCGACCTCAAAGCGGGGTTTGGCGAAGACGAAGTATCTCGCGAACGCCTGCTCAAGATTTTGAAAACCTATCTGGAAACCAACGGCCTGAGCGCTGACTGGGACGCCATCAAAAACGCCTCAAACGAAAGCCTGGTCAATTCATTGTCTGTGATCTCCCCTTATGGATCGGAAGAAAAACAGGCGCTGCTTGAAGCCAAAACACTGGAAGACCGAAATCAAATGCTGATCGCGCTTACCGAAATGGTATTGGCGCGCGAAAGCAATGATAGCGGCTCAACCGTTCAATAAGTCACACACTCTACCTCTAGAAACAGGTCATCCATGTCCGATACGAACACCCCTCCCGCCGCAAACGTCTCGCCAGCTGTCGATCCAAAATTGCTGGAAATTCTCGTCTGTCCGGTCACAAAGGATACGCTGCGTTATGACAAAAATGCTCAAGAGCTTATCTCTGATGCAGCAGGGCTCGCCTACCCCATCCGCGATGGAATCCCCATCATGCTGCCAGATGAAGCTCGGCAACTTGCATGAGCGAAGAGGACCAGACGTCACCGGCAGCAGAACAACGGCCCTGGCCAACTGAACTTCGCTTGGCAGATCAGGGAACGCGGTTGATCATCACTTTTGATGATGGCGCTCAATTCCAGTTACGGGCGGAATATCTGCGCGTGGAAAGTCCGAGCGCGGAAGTTCAAGGCCACGGCGCCGGGCAGAAAAAGCTCATCGGGCACAAGCAGGATGTGTCTATCAGCAATATTGAGCCAGTAGGCAACTACGCGGCCCGTCTTTTATTCAGTGACGGCCATGACAGCGGACTGTTCACCTGGGACTATCTCCATGAACTCGGCCATGAACATGATGGTCGGTGGGCGGACTATCTTGCCAAGATCACAGAAGCAGGTCTTTCCCGCTAGGCCGACCCGTTTGCCCAATATATTTAACGCTGCGACAGTCTGCCACAGCGCAATTGTTTACCATCTTCGGATAGAAAGCGCCGTTCGTCACGCGCGCGCAGACGCCGGATGAACCCATCAAGCAAGGGACGAGGAGGACGTGGTACTGGGGCCGTACCACATTGATGCCGGGCACAGAAATGCGCCTGACACGAGAACCGCGTTTATGCGATGAGGCAGACACGTGGAGACTTCGGTTGAACCTGGGGAGGGGAAACGAAAGTGGAAATATGCAGGACGCATCGAACACCCAAAGCCCGGCTGGCCAGAAACCGGCCTTTAGCTCCAAGCAGGCCGAAGAAATCGCCCGCTACTGGAACGCGCTCGCCGACAAGGCCAATGGAATTCCCGACCGGGCTGATTTTGACCCAATAGCCATTCCCTCAACCCTCCCGACAGTCTTTCTGATCGAGCGACTGGAGGACAACACGTATAAGATGCGCCTGCAGGGCACCAACTTTACGGAACGCGGAATTGCTGATCTATCGGGATCTGTCTTCACCCCGGATCTCACCAAAACGTCCCACAGCCCTGTCTATCGTTTGTTGAAGCGGGTCCTTGAGACACCTTGTGGCCTGCAGTTCATTGGTATTGAGCGCTGCGAAAACGGCCGACAGGCACTCGTCGAATTTTCAGCCTTCCCCCTCACCGACGATTTGGGCGTCCCGCGCTTTGTCATCGGCACTGGCGTGCAGCTCGCGACCCTTGGATATGAAGACGAAAGCGAGACCTGCGAACCCCTCGTTGAGGTGCGCGAAGTGAGAGAAATTGAAATCAACCAGTTGGGTGCGCTCGCCGGCACAGAATAGTCCGCAAGACTAAAGCCGATCGCCCCGCATCAAACGCGGCAGATCCCCAACACCGCCACCGGCCAGGCGCATGAAGAAACGCCGCGCAGGCCCGATACGATTGACCAGGCCGAGCCCTACATCGCGCAGCAACCGCAGAGGCACCACATCGTTTGAGAACAAACGATTGAGACCATCGCACGCAACCGCAAGCGAGACATTGTCAAACCGCCGCCAGCGCTCATAGCGATGGAGCGTGACAAGCGCCCCAATATCAAGACCGACACGTCTTGCATCGACAAGCACGTCGGCCAAAGCAGCCACATCACGAAGCCCAAGGTTAAGACCCTGACCGGCCAGCGGGTGAATGCCGTGGGCTGCATCGCCTGCAAGGGCAATCCGTGGGCGGACATAATCCCGTGCGAGCTGCAGGCTGAGTGGATAGGACCAGCGCGGACCAATCGGTTTCATGTCACCGAGATAGGGACCAAAGCGTTTGGAGCACTCCTCAGCAAAGCCCTGGTCATCAAGCCCAAGCAGCGCATCAGCAAGATCGCTCTGCTCTGTCCAAACCAAAGACGCCCGGTTGCCCACCATCGGCAACACAGCAAAAGGTCCACTTGGAAGGAAATATTCCTGTGCAACACCGTCATGGGGCAACTCATGTTCAACGGTTGTCACAATGCCAGATTGTCCATAAGACCAACCAACCGTCTGGATGCCAGCTTGCTTGCGGACCTGAGAGCGCCGTCCATCCGCGCCGACAAGCAGCGCGCCTTTAAGGACCCCGCCATTGCCAAGCGTCACCAGAACTTCCGACGGCGATACATCAAATGAGACAATACGTTCTGGCGCCAACAGGGTAACACCATGGGCGGTGGCAAGTGCCGTGCGCAGGGCAACCCTTAGATGACGGTTTTCAACCATCGCCCCGAGCGGCGTCTCCCCAATCTCTTTATGATCAAAATGCAAAAAGAGGGGGGCCGCCGTTTCGCCGGGCCTGCCATCGGTCACCACAATATCGTTGATCGGCTGAAGCTGACCGTCCAGATGT
This sequence comes from Alphaproteobacteria bacterium, assembly GCA_021775935.1. Taxonomy (GTDB): domain Bacteria; phylum Pseudomonadota; class Alphaproteobacteria; order Parvibaculales; family Parvibaculaceae; genus Mf105b01. The sequence continues at coordinate 9,029 of JAJFGY010000203.1, read as the reverse complement.
TTGGCGATACCCAATTCTTCAAGCATCCGAAGCGAGGCATCAGCGATAGACGACACCCGTCCATCAAACGCCGGATCAACATCCACGGCCGGATCAAGCGTGTCCACGACGGCGACCTCAAAACCACCTTTGGCAAGCGCCAGCGCCAGAGGCAGCCCTGTTAGCCCGCCACCGGCAATGATCACATCAAATGTTTCGACTTCATGGCTCATGGCCGCACCGTCCATCGGAACGCCCCAAATGTCCAGTTGTTCCAATGCCGCAGGGGCCCGGGCATTTTCAACAAAGGTCACAGACTTTTGTGGTTCGAAAATGCAACCAACTAAAGGGGCCAATTCCAATCGCCGCTTGCGTCCGCCCAACACGCTCGCTAGGCTTTCATGACATTTTGTCATGTTTTGGACGCGAAGGAGGAACGTGTGGCTGAGCATCATCAGGAAGAGGCCCCTTTGCCCATGGGTATTGGCCTTACTGCGCTGGACGAAACCTACCGGGAAGAAATCCACCAGGTCCTAGACAGGCTCCGAAGCGCGGCCCCGGTTCATGAAGACACAGAACTTGGCAGGATCATTGTGACCCGGCACGATGACGTGCGAGGCCTTCTGCGCAATCGCGATTGGGGCGTGGATCCCAGAAAGTCGACGCCGGACTCCTATATACGGCTGATCACAGGAACCAGCACGGAGGAAGACCTCGCCGATTATCAGCCCTCCATGCTTTTTCTCGATGATCCCGACCACAAGCGTCTTCGCGCACTGGTAAGCCAGGCCTTTAACCCCCGTGCCATTGAAGACATGCGGGCCCGCACGGAGGAGATCACCGCAGCGCTTCTGGACGAAGTGGTGGACCGTGATGAGATTGACTTCATTGCAGATTTCGCAGGACCGCTGCCCACGCTCGTCATCGCCGACATGTTGGGCGTGGCTCTGGAAGACAGGGACGACTTTAAACGCTGGTCTGATGATCTGATTTTCGGCTTTGATCCGATGCGCGATGAAGAAACATCAGCGCGGATAGAAGTCTCAGGTGACGCCATGCGCGCGTATTTTGATGCAACCATTGCAGCGCGTCGTGCCAACCCCGCAGATGATCTCATCTCTGATCTGATACGCGCGCAAGAGTCAGACGATGGTCTGAGCGATGCGGAAATCATGTCCATGTGCACGCTCCTTCTCATTGCCGGCAATGTGACCACAACGGACCTGGTCGGGAACGGCCTCTACGCCTTGCTGACCAACCCGGATCAACTGGCAAAGCTGCAGGCCAATCCAGAACTGATAGAAAACGCCGTAGAGGAAATGTTGCGCTTTGACAGTCCTGTGACAGACAGCGGACGCATTCCCTTTTCAGATAGCGAGATTGGTGGCTGTCCCATAAAGAAAGGGCGCAGCGCCACGACGTCGCTTGCCGCTGCAAACCATGACCCAAGCGTCTATCCTAATCCGCACCGCTTCGACATTGAACGCGAAGACACCCACCACCAAAGCTTTGGCGGCGGCATTCATATGTGCCTCGGCGCACCTCTGGCCCGCCTTGAAGCTCAGATAGGCATCAATGCCTTTCTCGCGCGCTTTCCAAATGTGCGCGTGAGCGATACACCCGGCAAACGACGCCACTTGCCATCCTTCCGCGGTTTTGAAACATTGCCTGTCAGACTTTGAGAGACCCGTGTTTCCAGGAAACACGCCAACAAATGAACCGGCGGACGTGTGAATGAAGGATGAGTGGGCCCATCAGCCAGCGCTGGCACTCGGAGCTGCAATTGAAAGCGGTCGGGCAGACCCGCGTGACATCACCGACTATTTTCTGGACCGCATAACGACAGAAGATCGAGACAACACCGTTTATGTCCGCCTCACGGCTGAGCGCGCAAAACACGAAGCAGCAGAGGCCGCCGCCCGTGCCAAAGCAGGTTTCCGGCGCTCGCCGCTTGATGGGGTGCCGCTCTCCTGGAAAGAGCTGTTCGACGTCGCAGGGGAGCCCTCAACAGCCTGCTCCAATCTGTTGAAAAATAATATCGCACGCAACGACGCGATCACCGTTGAGCGTCTGACCCGGGCAGGCGCTGTCCTTCTGGGCAAAACCACCATGACCGAACTTGCCTTCTCCGGCCTCGGCATCAACCCGATTTTTGGCACACCGACAAACCCCCACGATCCAACGGTCGCCCGTGCCCCCGGTGGCTCTTCTTCAGGTGCGGGAGTCTCCGTCGCCAGAGGGCTCGCCGCCGCAGGGCTCGGGACAGATACGGGCGGGTCTGTTCGCATTCCCGCAGCATGGAACGGGTTGGTCGGCCATAAGACGAGTTGGGGCCGTGTGCCTTTGCAGGGGACTGTGCCGCTCTCACCGTCACTCGACACCATCGGCCCGCTCACACATACCGTGGCCGACGCCGCCACACTCTTTTCGTTGCTAACCCGCACGCCAGCCGACATCCATAATGTGTCGCTACGCGATCACGCAGTTCTCGTGCCCGACAATTTGGCCTTTGACGGCTTAAGTCCCGGCATCGCGAAAACAATTGAGCAGGCCATTCATTACCTTGGCGCCGCGGGCTTGAAGATTGTGCACAAATCCATTCCATCGCTTGATGAGATCCAGGCGATGGCGTGGGGGGGACCAAGTATTTTGGGTGCGGAAGCTTTTGGACTTTGGGGCGAGCGCGTTGAAGCAGGTCAAAACGACATGTTCTCTGCCGTCGCATCGCGCTTCATGATGGGAAAACACGGACAAGCATCAGACCTGGCCGCAGGGCTCTTGCTGCGCGCAGAGATTCAGGCCCGCTACGCTGAAGAGACACAGGGCTATGACGCGGTCTTGCTGCCCTCCGTTGCCATCTCCCCACCAGAGATCGAACCCCTTCTCACCGACGATGCCGCCTACGGAAACGCTAACAACATGGCGCTTCGCAACACGACCTTGGGCAATCAGCTAGGCCTCTGCGCTCTCACTCTGCCGGTGGGGTCAGACGCGCTCGGTCTGCCAGTCGGCCTCATGGTGCAATCAGCACCTGGCAAAGACGAACTTCTTCTTCGTCTCGGCCGGGCCATTGAGATGGTACTGGCCAGCTAGCTAGGGTGGCGGCATAAAAAAACCCCGGCACTCGCAAAAGCGCCGGGGTCTAAATCATCGGTAAACAGACTTAGTCCGTTGGCAACTGAAGCGTTCTGTCTTCCGTCGCCCGCTTGATGATGTAGGAGTAAACATCCTGCACATCCTGCTCGCTCAACAAATCACTAAAGTTTGGCATGCCGTTATCTTCAAGCATGCCTTCCCTTACGATTGCGTCGAAATGTTCGCGGGTGGTTGGGCTCATACGGCGAAGATCGGGAAGCACGCCGCCGCTGACAGCCAACGCGCCATGACACAGACCGCAGACAGACATGAACTGAACTTCGCCATTGCGGAGTTGTTCAGCTGTCGCTGTGACTTCCGGCTGCTCAGGGATCGTCTGATCAAGAAGGGCTAGCTCAGGAAGCTCCTCCGTGCCATTTACTTTGAAAACCAGAAGACGCCCGTCATTGCCATATTTCGCTGCCGCTGACGTGCGCGCGTCCCCTGATGGGAGCGCCGTACCGCCCCAACCAGCCATGACGGCCACATATTGCACACCGTCAATTTCATAGGTCATCGGCGCAGCGACAATACCTGTCTGAACATTTGCACGCCAAAGCTCTGTGCCTGTATCAGCGCGATAGGCAACAAAGCGACCATCTGCCGTTCCCTGCAACACAAGATTGCCAGCTGTCGTCAAGACGCCACCATTCAGGATGGACGGCATCTCGATCGCCCAACGTGTTTCCCCTGTCAGGGGATCAAAGGCTTTCAGGTACCCATGGTCAATCGGCAGTTCGCCGCCTTCAGCGAGCAAACCTTTGACCACGTCAAGATAGTCAGCCCAATCAAGACCCGTGTTCCACCAGTTTTCTCGGACCGTAAATTCTTTGCCCTCTTTCCATTGGTTGGCGAGTGTGTAGATGCCACCAATTTCCTGGGTTGGAATATAGACAAGACCCGTATCCGGATTGAACGCCATCGGGTGCCAGTTGTGACCGCCATTGGCAGACGGGAACACAAATTGCGGGTCGATATTGTAACCCACTGCTGGATTTTCAACCGGACGTCCGGTCTCCATATCAACGTGGCTGGCCCAGGTAACGGTGATGTAGGGATCAGCAGAGAGAAGTTCGCCTGTCTCACGATCAATCACATAGAAGAAACCGTTCTTCGGCGCCTGCATCAGCACCTTGCGCTCCTTACCGTCAATCTCCAGCTCGGCAAGTACGATGTGCTGCGTCGCCGTGTAGTCCCAATTGTCACTTGGCGTGGTTTGATAGTGCCACTTCAACCGACCTGTATTGGGATCAAGAGCAAGGATGGTAGAGAGATACAGGTTATCGCCACCGCCAGGTGATCGAATTTCCCGTGTCCAGGGAGACCCGTTGCCAACACCGACATAAAGTGTGTCGAGCTCAGCATCGTAGGCCATGGAATCCCACGCGGTGCCGCCACCACCAATTTCCCACCAGCGACCACCCTTCCAGGTATCAACAGCCACTTCCATTTCTGGATGCTCAAATCCATCTGCTGGATTGCCAGGCACCGTGTAGAAACGCCAGGCCTGCTCGCCCGTCTCTGCATCATAGGCGGTGATGTATCCACGCACGCCGAGCTCAGCACCACCATTGCCGATGATGACTTTGCCATTCACAATCCGCGGCGCACCCGTAATCGTATAGGGCGGGCCAGGGATCGTGTTCACTTCCCAATGCACTGATCCATCTTCAGCGTTCAGCGCAAACAGGCGACCGTCAAAACTCGCGACATAAACACGGCCCTTCCAGACCGCAACGCCGCGATTGACAATGTCACAGCATCCATAGCGCGCCCATTCACCGGGCACTTCAGGATCAAACTCCCAAAGCTCTTCACCGGTCTTGGCATCAAGCGCATGTACCACACCCCAATTGCCTGTCGTATAGAGCTTGCCATCAACAACGATTGGTGTTGCCTCCAAGCCGCGCACCGTGCCGGTGTTGAAAGACCAGGCAAGTCCGAGGTCAGCTGCGTTTTCAACATTGATTTGGGTGAGAGGCGAATAGCGCTGTTCGGAATAGGTCCGACCATGGCTCATCCAATTGCCCGGCTCACTATCAGCATTGATGATCCGTGCGCCGTCCACATCCGCCAGCGGACGCTCAGCCGCAGCGGCTGGCGTTGCCTCAGGTGTTGCCTCAGGCGCTGTCTCAGCAATCTCCCCACTTGAAGCAGGCGTGACATCTGATTGTGCCCCTGTATCAACGGCGTCATCGCCGCCAGCAAACTGCATTACGACAACAGCCGCAATAAGTACTCCTGCAGCCGAGTTAACTAGAACCGGCCACTTCTCCCGCAAAAAGTCCGACATGCGGCCTCCCCATCCCTGATTGTTTGATGAGAGCTGTGAACCAGCTCTTCCTCCTCCGAATTTGGCAGAAAGTGTACCCCAATCCGCCCAAACAGGAAACGCGGAGTCCGACTCTGCATTTTGGAAATGGTGCTCAATTGCGTTGTGCACATATTTTGAGCACACAAGGTTACATGTACAAATTTTAGGCAATGTTGATCCCGAAACACAGATCGAAAACCAAGACCAATGAAAAAACGTCAATAAAAACAACGGGGTAAGGAAAATCTGACAAACCGGCACGCTTCTTGAGAACCCAACGGGTAAGGCCGGTCCCCAGGCGCGTATCAAGCGCGCATCAAGGCGCATTTTCGCCACTGAATTCTGCGGGATCTGGACTTCATTTGCTCCCCAAATCTTGAGCGGGGGCTGGGAACAAAAGCCCCGTGCAAGCGGGGCAGAACGAACGAAGGGGAAGAACCTGATGAAACTCGTAATGGCAATCATCAAGCCGTTTCGCCTCGATGCTGTACGCGAAGCGCTGACAGCTGAAGGCGTAGAAGGCTTGACCGTCAGCGAGGTGAAGGGTTTCGGTCGCCAAAAAGGCCAGACGGAAATCTATCGCGGTGCTGAATATGCCGTGAGCTTCGTGCCGAAGCTGAAGATCGAAGTCGTGGTCAAGTCTGAGCAAACAGACAAGGTCGTCGAAACCATCGCCGCAGCCGCCAAATCCGGACAAATCGGAGACGGCAAAATTTTCGTGACATCCGTTGACCAAGTCATGCGTATCCGCACCGGTGAGACCGATGCGGACGCTCTATAGGAGAGAGCTGATGACAGCCAAATTTCTAAAACCCAGGCTTTTAAAATTAGGGTCTCTTGCCCTTCTGGGCATGTGCGCCATGAGTGCACCTGCTCTCGCCGAAGAAACCATGACCAGTGGTGAATCGGCCTACATCTTTAACACTCTGCTCTTCTTGATGGCAGGCTTTATGGTCATGTTCATGGCCGCAGGCTTTGCCATGCTGGAAGCGGGCATGGTGCGGTCCAAAAACGTCGCTATTCAGTGTACGAAGAATATCTCACTCTACTCCATCGCCGGCATCATGTATTACCTCGTCGGCTACAACCTGATGTATGACGGCGTTGATGGCGGCTTCATCGGCTCTCTATCGCTCTGGAGCCCTGACGACACGGCAGCCCTTGCCGACACGCCGGCCTTTGGAGAGGGTGAAGGCTACTCAGCCCCCTCCGACTGGTACTTCCAGATGGTGTTTGTTGCCACCGCAGCGTCCATCGTTTCGGGCACACTGGCCGAGCGCATCAAACTTTGGCCTTTCCTGATCTTCACGGTTGTTCTCACCGGTTTCATTTACCCAATCCAGGGTGCATGGCAGTGGGGCGGCGGATGGCTCTCCGAAATGGGCTTCTCTGACTTTGCTGGGTCCACGATCGTCCACTCAACTGGTGGTTGGGCGGCTCTTGTTGGTGCTGTCGTTCTCGGCTCGCGGTATGGCAAGTTCGGTGCAAACGGTGAGATCAATGTGATGCCTGGCTCGTCCATGCCACTGGCGACGCTCGGGACGTTCATCCTTTGGATGGGCTGGTTTGGCTTCAATGGCGGCTCACAGCTCGCACTTGGCTCTGCCTCCAACGCAATTGATGTCTCGCAGATCTTCATCAACACCAACATGGCAGCCGCGGCTGGTGTGGTGACGGCGATGATCTTGACACAGATCCTCTACACCAAGGTCGATCTCACCATGGCGTTGAACGGCGCATTGGCGGGTCTCGTCTCAATCACCGCTGAGCCACTAACACCAACGCTGGGCTCTGCTGCAATGATCGGTGCTGTCGGTGGCGTGATCGTTGTGATCACTGTTCCGCTGCTCGACAAGCTGAAGATCGATGACGTTGTCGGCGCCATCCCTGTTCACCTGTTTGCAGGTATCTGGGGCACGATGGCTGTACCACTCACCAACTCCGAAACAAGCTTCTATGTCCAAGGCGTTGGCGTTGTTTCCATCGGAGCATTTGTGGTGATCGCAAGCCTGGCCTTCTGGCTGGCGCTGAAATTCACCATCGGCCTTCGAGCCAGCCAGGAAGAAGAAGTCCTGGGTCTCGACAAAACTGAGATCGGCCTTGAGGCCTATCCAGAGTTCGGGTCCGGCTCTCAACGGATCTAGGACAGAACCTTCCGCCATCTGCATTAAGTCAAATGCAGTCAGTCAGGGCCTCTTGAGTATCAGTGGCCCTGACACTCCTCCCAAAAGCGACGGGCATCAGAGCTGCAGCCACCAACTCCCGCAGCTTCGATGTCTTACTGGGACCCAGGCCACCCCCGGCTTGGGTCCCTCTTTTTGCGCAAAGCATCGATGGTGGTTACGCGGGCTTGTGAAACTCAATCACATTTCCATCCGGGTCACGGATGAAAAAGAAGACCGCCCCCGTTGGCAATGTGACGGTCTCTGTAATCTCCATACCCAAGTCGCCGAGCCTCGCCTCCACCGCATTCTTGTCCGTAATCTCCAATGCGATATGGGTGAAGCCGGTATGCTTCTCCGGTACGTCCATCAACATGTTGGGTGTGGAGGCGTCTTCAGATGCATTCAGGATGAAGTTGATATTGACGCCCGACGGATGCTCCATGACAGCGACGGGCTCCGGTCCCACCGGCCCCTCCAAAAACTCAAACCCGAGCTTTTCATAAAAAGTTCGTGTGATGTTTAGATCCCGCACACGCAGGCCCACGTGATTGATCCGTGTAATCTCTTTCATGCAATTTCCAATCGTTTCAAAACGCTCAATCAATTGGGCCGACTCAGATCGATACGCACCTTTTGTCACCTTGCCCGGAGGATAAAACACACCTATTCCTGTTCGCGACGATCAGGCCGTCTATTTGGAATGTGAAGGGAGCATACCTGTGCCGCCATATTTACGGTACCCGTTGACGGGACTTTGGATCGTTGCCCTTGTCGTCGTCACAAGCTTGGGCGTGCGTTTCGCGGCCGAACAACACCTCCTTATTGAAGCCGCTGCCTTTGTCGCCATTGCGCCTGTTGCAGGTCTCTTCTTTCTGCCTGCCAGATCAGAACTTGCTGGGTGGGCCGTCTTCACAGTCTGGTTGGGATCAACCTATGCGGGCCTGGGCGGTGTTGAACTTGCGGTCTTCGGTGTAATTGTGGCGCTCGCCATTGCAGGTTTTTTCTTCTCGCCATGGGCCTTGGTGCTCGCCTGGTTTGGGCACATTGCCTGGGACTTCGTCCCTCGGGAACTGCCCCCACTCATGACAGACCTGCCCCACGCCTGCATCATTTTTGACGGCCTGATTGGTGGCTTTATTGCCTGGCGCATCGTCTCAGGACGCTGGAAATCTGCCTAAATATCAAGCGTCTCAGTCGAGCAATATGCTCACAAATTAGGCAAAAATCACCCTGCTCAGAAACCGAGCACCTGCCGGTTTTTCTTCCAACTTGCTGATTTTATTAGCAATTCCCATCCCGCCCTCCACTGGCACAAGGCTTGAGTAGAAAAGAGCCATAGGTGTGCAAGGGGGTCTTGCCCACCAGAACTTCAAGTCTGCTCAAAGCCTAAAACACGCAGAGCAGACATCCCTGTTTCGGGAACAACGGGCTCACCA
>JAJFGY010000202.1 GCA_021775935.1 Alphaproteobacteria bacterium | reverse complement strand
GCCTCAATACATAAACATCGGCTTGCCGAGGATTTTGTCGACGCGCGGGCGATAGGTTTCCGGATCATAGAAGGCGTCAATGTCGACCCGCTTCTCCCCCTGAATACACGTATCGCCTGGTACCGTTGTGTATTTTCCGTCCCGCAGCGCCATCATGAGGCCATGCTGCCCCTCCGCCAGAAGTTGCACAGCCATGGTGCCATAGGCGCGTGAGACCATCTGGTCCAGTGCGTCTGGCGCACCTGCCCGCATGATGTAGCCCAGCGTCTGGGAGATGATGTTAATGCCCGTAATGCGTTTGATTTCATCTCCGAGCATTTGGCCAATGCCACCGAGTTTCCGGTGACCATAAGCGTCGGCCTCGCCGCGTTCGACAATTTCGCCGCCGAGCATTTGTGCACCTTCTGACACACAGACCATGGCGTAGTTGGACGGGTTGGCAGCTCTGTCTGCTGCTAATTGTTCGGCCACGCGGTTCACATCAAATGGCACTTCAGCGATCAACACACGGTCAGCATCTGCCAGTGTTCCAGACATAAGCGCTGTTTCGCCAGAGTTGCGCCCGAAGAGTTCGACCACCGCAATCCGCTCGTGAGAGCCGGTCGAGGTGCGAAGACCGGTTATATTATCAATGGACCGGGTCACCGCTGTAGAAAACCCAATACAATAGTCGGTCCCGAAAACATCATTGTCCATGGTCTTGGGGATCGACATGGTTTTCATGCCTTCCTGATAGAGCCGCGCGCCGTAGGAAAGGGTGTCGTCGCCGCCAATGGGGATCAACGCATCAATGCCCACACTTTCCATGACACGCAGCACGTGCGCCGTGCAGTCATAGGTGCCATCCTCATTCAGGGTCGCGTCTTTCACGAAGGGGGGAATGTCGTCCTTTTTCACCTTGCTGGGTTTTGTGCGCGAGGTGTGCAGGACGGTGCCGCCGGTGCGGTCAATCTTGCGCACGCGTGCCCGGTCCAGAGGCATCAACAAATGGTCGGACCCAGCTTTGTCATCCGGGTTGTAGTTGAGAGGCCCGGCCCAGCCGCGACGAAAGCCAACCATCTCCCAACCCAGGGTTTCGGCCGCGCGGGTTGCCGCTTTGATACAGGGGTTCAACCCCGGCACATCACCGCCACCTGTCAAAATTCCAATGCGCATGAGACCTCTCCCTAAAACCGACTTATATTCTCTCGATTAGGCCCTATGCGCGCAGGTAAATCAAACCACAAGCGCTTAGAGATCGTGTGCGAGGAGCGCTGCTTCGAGTGTCTCAGGCCCGGTCCAGGTGTAAGCCTGCCAACCGCGTTTACGGGCGGCCCGAACGTTGCGCTCCTGATCGTCAAAGAAGAGGAGATGAGACCCGTCAAAGCCGGTACGGTCTTCTATAGCAGCGAAGAACTCCCCGGCCGGTTTCTGATGCCCGATGTCAGCGGAATAATAGATTCTATCAAAATGGTGTTCGAGGCCCAATTCCGTCCAGAGATAGCGGGCCCGGCGATGTTCCTGATTGGTCGCAAGGCAGAGCCCAATATTGTTCCGAGATCTCAGGGCTTCGAGTTCGCCAAACAGCTGTTGGTCCAGGCCAGAATCCTGTCGAAACCAATAGTCCAGAAGTTGATCGACGGAGAGATGGGGTGCAATTTCGCCAAGGGTCTTTGCCAGCGGTTCTTCAATAGCAAGCTTGCCGCAAACAATGTCCGTCCAATGCTCGGTAAAAAAGGCGCGCTGAAAGAGATCAGGATCCAGGTCCAAATCTTCTTTCATGTCGACATGCCACCAGCCGCCTTTTTCCTTGTGGCCGGTGACAAGGACACCGTCGACATCAAACACCAAGGTGCAGATGTCGCTCACGCAGACCGCCCTCTGGCCTCGATCGGCCAAATTGCGACCAGCCTGTCACCCTCAACCACGTGATAGGCGTCGTAGAGATTGACGGTCGGATCACAATGGGGGGTCACGGCTGTGAGGCTGGTGCCAAGTGCAAGTTTCTCATTTGCGCTGGAAAGCATGATGCCGCCCTGCTCGTCGCCGAAGAAAAAATACTTGGCGTCGTCTGGCGCCCCACCGCTCAACACTGGCGGTTCAGCATCAGTGGAGAAACTCTTGAAACCCGCGTCTGTTGTCGCAAGCTTCGGCGTGTTGTTGGAGACAACGCTCATCTGTACATGGAGTGAAGTTTGGAAAGCAGCACCCATTGACCCGCCATCCGGCCCGTTCACATCGTTATACTGTTTGTCCATGAAGATGTAGGAACCGCCTTGCAGTTCGGTCAGGACATTTGCTTCCACGTCAATGTCGAACGTGCCGGTTCCCCCACCTGATAGAATGGCGCAAGCGATGCCATCTGCTTTCAGCCGGTCGTGCATGTCGCCGAGCATTTTCATGACGCCGAGCGATTTTTCACGACGATCTGCAAAATCTTCAATGTGCATCAGGTGACCGGCATATGCCTGCAGACCTTTGAAATGCAGATGCGGATTTTCATCCATTTGACGGGCAAGCGCATGGGCCTCATCGCCTGGTGCAATGCCCGTGCGGTGAAGCCCCACATCCAGATCCATCAGCACCTGAAGCGGTTTGCCTGCAGCTTCGGCTGCCTCTGCCAGGGCGGTTGCATTCTCTGGATTGTCGACGGCGACCATGAGGTCTGTGAGTTTCCCGTTCAACACCATCAGGCGCTCAATCGCGAAGGGTGTCACCACGGGCGAGGTGAGGAGAATGCCATCAATGCCTTCAGCACCGAGTGCCTCTGCTTCACCCAGCTTCGCGCAACAGACCCCCAGCGCGCCCGCAGAAATCTGGCGGCGGGCAATCTCAGCGCATTTGTGGGTCTTGGCATGGGGACGGAGCTTGAGCCCGTGTTTGGCGCAATGACTGGCCATCGCAGCCAGATTGGCCTCAAAGGCCGACAGATCGATCACCAGCGCGGGTGTGGCCATGCGGGTCCGGCTGCCAGACACCCCGACCAAAGGTGTATTAATAAAATCAGACAAACTTATCCCCTCCCCCGTGTGAGCGTGCGATCCTATCGGCTTTCGAGATTGCGGCAAGACCAGGTCTGAGTATTTCGAGACTTTTCGACGGAGGAATTGATGCGGATATTGATCACATTAAGTGCGGTGCTGCTTGCCAGCGCATGGGCAACACTTCCTGCTATTGCAGTCACGCAGGCGGAGTTCCGTGCGGGGTTGGGCTCGCGTGTGATCACTCCCCAGGGATTTGAAAGCTGGACGGACACGGACGGAGACGCACAATACAATCCCGACATTGACACATTCGATGATGCCAATGGAAACGGCGTGTTTGATGCGGCCTGGATGGCAGGCTTTCAAAACGGACGGGCAGCCACGGGCGTGCATGATGACCTGATGGCCGTTGCAGCGGTCTTTGATGATGGCAATACCCGTATTGGGATTGTGACCGCAGATGTTGTCGGCCTGATGGCGAACTTTGTTGCGTCGGTTCGCACCGCTGTACCGCCGGAACTTGACCTCGACTATGTGCTTGTCCACGCAACCCACAATCATGAAGGGCCTGATACACAAGGATTGTGGGGCGCGGCTGATTTTGAAAGCGGTGTAAGCGAGACTTACATGGCTCGGCTGAAAGCGGAGATGGTGGGCGCGCTGGAAGATGCGAGCGCCGCGCTTGAGCCCGCCCGCCTCTCAATGGCGACGATTGACGGCTATGACAAGGCACTCGGCACAATGGATACGCGCAAACCGCTGATCCTTGATCCAGGCATCCGGGTTTTGATGCTGAAACGGGCTGATGACAGCGTCATCGGCACGCTGGTCAATTACGGCATGCATGTGGAACTTGCCTGGGACAAGAACCTCGCCTTCACTGCGGATCTTGCTGGCTATCTGCGGCGCGGTCTTTCTGCCGGACTTGAATATGACAGTGAGATTGTGCGACCGGGCATTGGCGGTACCACCATGTGGCTCACCGGCAATGTAGGGGGCCTGATGACCGTGCTGCCCGGTGAGGCTGTTATTGATCCGTGGACCCGCGCAGAAGTGACCGCATCCGGGCACGACAAAGCGCGCGCGTTTGGATATGGGGTGGCCAGCGCGGTCCTCGACACGGTTTTGAAACCCGATGGTTTTTACGAAGACCCCGCGCCCACCTTACAAGTGACAAGCCGCCAGTTTGAGGTACCGACCGCAAACTACCCGCTTGCCGTCGCCTCCCTGATTGGATTGCTTGATCGGGATTTTGATCTGGGGCTCTTTCCGCCCCGACTGACAACCCAATCGGAGGTGGCATTGCTGCAAATTGGAGACGCGCGGATCGCCACCATCCCGGGCGAGCTTTATCCCGAGATTGCTGTTGGCGGGATCGAGAACCCGCCAGGCGCCGACTACACGATGGCACCTGCCGAAGTACCGCCCTTCCGGCCAGCAATGGGGGGCCGGGTGAACCTCATGGTTAATCTGGCGAACGATGCCATTGGCTACATCATCCCCAAAAGCGAATGGGACAATGAGGCCCCGTGGATCTACGGGTACGAAGAAGAAACCTATGGAGAGATCGTCTCCGTCGGGCCCGATGGCGCCGCAGCTGTACATGGCGCACTTCTCCCTCTTCTGGAGCGGGATGGAAACAATCCACATTAGGTGCTAAACTCGGCGGAGTTTCATGAGCATTGCCTGGCTGAAAGGGCCTTGGATCGAGGGCGCATGTTTCAACTGGATGAGTATTTTGATGGGCTCCAACAGTGCACTAGCGAAGAGACGCTGCTTGCCTGTTTTGATGAGGCCGCAAAAACAGTCGGCTATGCCGGGTACAATATCTTTTATGGATATCTGGACGACAGGGGGCGCGTGACCCCCGAACTCGGCGGATATGACAACTCGACGCTGCCAGCTCCCCTCGTTGAAACCTATGATCAGGAAGAATGGCACTCAGTCGATCCCCTGTTGGCCTATGAATCGCGATCCCTCGTTCCCTTCACAACCGCGAGCGCCTTTGCCAATACTGTCCCTGGTTCGGTCACCGAGACAATGTGGCATGCCATGCTCGACTTCAAGATTGAGCATGAGCTTAACATTCCCATTCGACGTGCAAATGGTGCAGGCCAGATCAGTCTTCATATGGCAGATCGGAGCAAGGACGTCTTCGCGCATTTCCAAGAGACGCTCCCCATCGCGCATACAATCATGACAGCCTTCTATGGTGTGTTTGAAAATCGTTTCCTGCGCAAAAGCCCTTTGTTTCTAACGCCGGAAAATCCCTTCACACCGCGTGAAAAGGACTGCCTGCAATGGGCAGCGCAAGGTCACTCAAATGCCGATCTAGCGGAGCGCTTGGGCGTGTCAGTCAGAACAGCAAAGTTCCATGTTGAAAACGCGATGAAGAAGATTGACGCGAAGACACGCGCAGAGGCTGTCGCCATTGCGCTCACCAGGGGCTATATCCAACTCTAGCCTGTCCATTTGGACAGCTTGGCGATACACCTTCCCTCGGTAGGCTCAGCACACTCGTTCTCTAACAGGGTGTTTGCAATGCCTTTTTCACTCTCCGTTATTGCTCCATGACTCCGCTGACGCCCCGGGAACGGGACTGCCTAGCATGGGCAGCTCAAGGCAATTCCAATTCCGGCATTGCAGAGCAACTTGGTGTGACGCCACGCACCGCCAAGTTTCACATAGAAAACGCAATGAAGAAGGTCGGTGCAAAGACGCGAGCCGAGGCCGTCGCTATTGCCCTCACCCAAGACCTCATCCAACTCTAACCTGTCCATTTGGACAGCTTGGACGCGACGCATGTGTGAATAGTGTGGGTATCCTGTTCTTTCTACGGGATATGTCTCATGCACTTTTCGATTGGCTCTACCTCTCCTTTCATCTCGTCCTCTTGTAACGCGCTCAAGCACGCCTTCTTTGTCGGATCAGCCGCCTTCTCTTTGGTCCTCGTTCAGATGGCACCTGCCCAAGCAGGCCCAGCCGACCCCACATCTGCCAACCTAATCGCAAACGCGCTGCCGGGAGAGACGACCTCAACATCTTGCAACTCAAGCGGGTTTATCGTCGTCAGGTTCAACAGCCCGTCCGGCGGCAGCAGCAGAGTCGAATCCAGCACAACCTGCACACCCGGAGCAGGATCAACTTCCTTGCCGGATCAATTGCGGGCCCAACTTGAGCGTGACCTTCTGGATCAGAGGGTGAGCGGTTTGGCTGGGGACTTGTGGGAAAAGCTGCCGAACCTGAGCGAAGACGAGTTTGGTCAGCTCGATCAGGATGTTGAGGATGCTAAAGATGAAGAGGACCCTGAATTCACGGATGAAGAGAAAGCAAGACAACTCGCGAAATACAGAAGTGAGCTGGCTGATGAACGAGCTGATCTTGCATATGCACGCAAACAGATTAGGGACCTACAACCGAAACTAGGCGACGCCAAAACAGTAGCAGCGCGGGCATTGCCGCAGCTGGAGGCAAATTTGCGGAATGCTGAGGCAGCGCTTGCGCGCGTTGAGTCAGGTGTCAAAAATTTGCCAACAGCGCGGACTGTCACGGCTGCGGAAAGAGATCTGGCAGAGGCAAAACGCGCCGTGCTTGAAGCTGAAGCAGCGCTCGATCTCCCTGACAATGTCGGTCGCCAGGTACATTTGAGGAACTTGCTGGGTGCAGCGCGGGCGCGACAAACTGTTGCTGAGATGGCGCTGCAGAATGCCGAGGACGCTCACCAAAAAGCGGCGACTGATCTCCGGGATTATGCAGAGGCGGGCGTTAAAAGCGCCAACTACGCGATAAGGGAGAACAATGCCCCCGTCAAAGGTCTGGAATCACGCTTATCAACTCAGGAATTTAGCGCGTCGCAGGCGCAGAGCAGAATTTCAGAACTTAATAGCTTGATCCGGGCCCTTGAATCCCAAAACCAGCTCGCCGGACCGTCTGGTGATGCTTTCGAAACGCTGCGGGCACGCGGGGTTGAGTTCTGGTCTCGGGGAAGCATCGCATTCGCTGACGACACTCAGTCTGGTCGCAATCAGGAGATTGAACAGCGGGAAATCACAGCCGGTGTTCATGGTCGATTTAGCGAGCGCCTTTTGATGGGCCTCGCTGTCTCTTATGTGAATGGCGATAATGACGACCAGACAGGGGCCGGGATATCTACAGATACAGACACATTCATGATCGCACCCTATGTTGCTTATCAGGTGAGCGAAGATCTGGCGCTTGATGCAAGCGGGCTCTATGGCTTCACGGATGTCTCTTTGACGAGGGCCACTGCCGCCACTGCAAGCTATGACTCTACAACCTTAGGCGCACAGATCGGCCTCAGCCTGAGACACCGGCTTTCAAAGGTGATCAGCCTGACAGGTCGGGTTGGCCAGTCCTATGTCACGACTGACAGTGACGGCTACACAGACACAGCTGGTACAAGCGTTGCGAGCTCAGATAGCGAACAAGCCGCCACGTCGCTGTCTGGACGGATCAATGTCTCTACGGATCCTGACTGGCGCTGGCATGGGGCCCTTAAGATGCGCTACGACACGATCGATCCCGGCAATGGCGTGGACCGCTTTTATGGAAACCTGTCGACGGGTCTTGAGTATAATCCTGGATCCTATGCAATTGCGGTTCAGGCAAGCCGGTCTGTCTTCCGTAGCAACTATGAGGCAACGGGGCTTTCGCTGCAGATCCGTGTTCCGTTCTGACCATACATTGGGCGCGCTACTTGCTGTCCTGCTTGTCGCCGCTCTTGCGGGATGCAGTGCTGTGACCGCCCCTCCGCACCATCAGGTGGAGATTCTGGTACGGGCATCACCCGTATGGCCTGCTACCGCGCGAACTGAACAATTGGCCACCGCACAGAAGCGGTTTGCCGAATGCGGCATCGCCCTCACCTTTGTGGCAGCCCCTTCCCTCTCTCCCCTTAGAGAGCTCTCCTTTATTGAGAGTCTCGAAGCGGTGGATGGGAGAGCCATCGAAGGCCGGGCCCTGACACTTGTGCGCCCTCAACGGGCCGACATTGCCTGGTCAACACCGGCGGGAACACCCCTTGATCACAAGCAAACGGCCGCGCACGAATTGGGACATCTGTTTGGATTGGGCCACGCCCCTGTCCACAGCATCAACCTCATGGCGCCGCATGGCTGCAAATTCTGCCGTTTCAGCCCGGGGCAATGCGAAATCTTGTCCGCGAACGCACCGACAGGCCCCTGAGGCCCGGTTTCATCAAAAACGCCGGACAGGTCCGCAAAAAGCTGAATCATTTCCACGCCTTAGCCCGCACTCGACCTTGACAGGCGCACGGGGACTCCCTATTTCTGCCCCACGCTTTTGGCACTCATCAAACTCGAGTGCTAACAGCCATTGAAATCTGAGAGAATTCCTGCACTTTTGCAGGCTTCAAGGGAGATATCTCATGAAATTCCGTCCTCTCCATGACCGGGTGCTGGTGCGCCGGGTCGAAGAAGACACGAAAACCGCCGGTGGCATCATTATTCCTGACTCAGCTCAGGAAAAGCCATCTGAAGGTGAAATCGTTGCGGCTGGTTCAGGCTCTAAGTCTGAAGACGGCAAAGTGACCCCATTGGACGTGAAAGCGGGCGACCGCGTTCTGTTCGGCAAATGGTCCGGCACTGAAGTTAAGGTCGACGGCGAAGAGCTGCTGATCATGAAAGAATCCGACATTCTCGGCATCATCGAAGGCGGCAAGAAGAAGAAATAATCACCCGCGCGGGGTTCCCCCAGCGCGGCTTTTTATTGCCTCAACTTCCCCAATGATTGCCGTAACAGAAGGAATAACCAGCTATGGCTAAACAAGTAGTATTCGGCCGTGACGCCCGCGAGGAGATGCTCAAAGGCGTCAACATTCTCGCGAACGCGGTCAAAGTGACGCTCGGCCCTAAGGGTCGTAACGTCGTTATCGACAAGTCTTTCGGCGCACCGCGCATTACGAAAGATGGTGTAACGGTCGCTAAAGAAATCGAACTGGAAGAAAAGTTCGAAAACATGGGCGCCCAGATGATCCGCGAAGTCGCTTCTAAGACGAACGACATTGCTGGTGATGGCACCAC
>JAJFGY010000201.1 GCA_021775935.1 Alphaproteobacteria bacterium | reverse complement strand
GGCTTCAAGACCAGGGCTTTTAGATAGGGGTGTTCGTCCACCCTCTGGTTTCTCTCACAAGACCATTGGCAAACGTGAAGCGCGCGGCAACATCGGGCTCGTTTCTGAGAAGTTCTTCTGCTTGCGGCAGAGGCATCGCGTGAAGCGCAGTCGACAGGCCATCTGCCAGTGTTGCTGTTGGTGCCGTTGCGGACACAGAACTGCAGTAGGGCGCGCTTTTCCCGGTTATGAGCTCAAGAATGTGATGTCCATCACCCATCCGGTGTCCTGGTGGCTAGATGAAGGTTGGGCGCGATAGATTTTGCTTATAGGAAAAAATGATTGACTAGGAAAAATAAATTTTCTATTCTCTTCCAATGCAAACACGCGCACAGACTGTTTCTGATCCCGCCGCCGTTGAGGCACTGACCCATCCTATCCGTCGGAAGGTTCTGGCTGAACTGCGCGCGCCTAAGTCAGCTGCCTCAGTTGCAAGGACATTGGGTATGCCGCGCCAGAAAGTGAACTACCATCTCAAAGAGCTGGCTAAGGCGAAACTGGTGCGAACAGCAGGCGAGCGGGCGAAAGGGCATCTCACCGAGAAACTCTATGAGGCAGTTGCGGGGACTTTCATCTTGTCGCCGCGGGTTGCCTGGGAGGATGGAGCCCGTGACAAGGCGATGCGCGATCAGGTTTCGTTGAAGCGACTTGTATCTATGGGGGACCAACTCCAGAAGGACGCGATCAGCTTACTCGACCTGGCGGCGTTTGACGGCGAGGAAATTCCAAGTGCGTCTGTTGAAGCTGCCATCAGCTTCGCAGATGAGGAGGCTCGTTCGTCATTCATGGAGGACTATCTCCAGGTCCTGGGGCCGCTGCTGAGCAAACACGGTGCACGCGAAGGCAGAGGGTACCGCGTGGCACTCGCCGTCTACCCAGATCCTGAGCAGACTGCAGAGGAGAGCTGACTATGGGACGTTTCATAGAAGAGCGTTTTGTTGCTGAGTTCATTATCGAAAAGTCGCCCGAGGAGGTCTGGCAGCAACTCCAGAAAGAAAACGAGCGAGAGCTGGCTTGGTTGTCAGCCTTTCCGCGGTTTCCTGACTCCGAGACAACAGGCAAAGTCGTCGAATCTCACGCCCCGCGAAAGTTGCGCGTCCACAAACATTCCGAACCCTGCAAAGGCACAGAGATTGCGATCTCTCTCGAGGATGCTGACAATGGAACACGGGTTCTGGTGGTGCAGTCAGGTTTTCCGGCATGGGTCAAAGATTCACTGGAATCCTTCGAAATCGGCGGTAACCAGATCATCGCAGATCTTATCTTATATCTGGAGCGAGGCGTTGAGATCTCAAGGCATGGGCGGCCCTGGGCATTTCCTGGTTTCACCACCAAGGAAGTCGGGACCGGCCTGGAAGTTGAGACGGTCATGCCCGACTGTTTTGCGGAGAAAGCAGGTCTCCTACCCGGCGACCTTCTCATGTGCCTCAATGGTGCCCCTGTATTCACTCAACTCTGTCTTCAAGCGATGATGCGGATCTTCAAGCAAGGGGAGCAGGTTGAGGTCCTATGGGTTCGGGGCACTGAGCTGCAGACTGGAATGGCAAACTTGTGATGCCAGGTGCGTGCTCACGGGGCTGGACGGACCTGCGCTTGAATGCCATATTCCCTGCGTTTCTTACAAAGAATCTCGGTTCCCATATAAGGTCTCGAGACAGAATCTAGGGTCCTCCCATGAGCTTCCTCTTGCAGTTCTTTACCTGGTGGCATGGCCAGACTTTTGGCACACGTTTCCACACCTGGCGCAACGGTGAGTTTGTCGGCGAAGACACCCAAGGGAACAAATACTACCGCTCCAAGGAAGACCGACGGTGGGTGGTCTATAACGGGCTTGTTGAAGCCTCGCGCATCCCGCCGGAATGGCATGGATGGATGCACAAGACGGTGGATACTCTGCCGACCGAGGAAGACTTCACGGCCCGTGATTGGCATAAGCCTCACAAACCAAATCTGACAGGCACACCCTATGCGTACCGTCCAGATGGAAGCATCCTGAACGAAGGTGGGCGCCCACGGGTAACCGGTGATTATGAAGCCTGGTCGCCGAAATAGGGCTTTCAAGGCAAAAAACCCTCAGAACTGGCGCAAGATGGCCACACTAATGCGCGATGCAGGTCTTATTAGGAAATCCCAAACGGAATATCATTACACCGTATGGATGAGTTGAGTGATTCCGGCGGTGTATCGGCCGTCGAATGCCCGAGGTATCACCAAGGGCAGTAAAGGCAGGGAGGTTTTAGATGGACAACAGCTTTGTCGAAACGCTGGTCGGTGGCATCGTCATCGCAATTGCGGGCGCCTTCCTGGCTTATGGGTATTCCGTCACAGATGTCGGCAATGTAAGTGGCATTGAAGTGACGGCGGAATTCGACCGGGTTGATGGTCTGGCAACTGGTTCAGATGTCCGCATGTCGGGGATCAAGATCGGAACCGTCACGGCGCAAACCCTCAGCACGGCAAACTATTACGCGGTTGTAACCCTCAATCTGACTGATGAGGTTCAACTGCCTGCAGATTCCTCAGCTAAAATTACGAGCGAAGGTTTGCTTGGTGGGAACTATGTCTCGATCACGCCGGGTGGTTCGGAAGAGTTCCTGGCGAGCGGAGATGAAATCCAATTCACCCAAGGCTCGATTGACTTGATTGGTCTCGTCGGACAGGCAGTCTTTAGTGCGCAAGGTGGCAGCGAGTGACGTTGCGCCAATCTTTTTGCCGCAGCGGGCTTGTCGCCGGATTTTTGTTAGCGGCGTCGAGCGTG
>JAJFGY010000021.1 GCA_021775935.1 Alphaproteobacteria bacterium | reverse complement strand
GTAATCGAAGAAGAGCCCGAAGAAGAGGAAGAGGACGAAGAGGCAGAGAACAATCTCTCGCTTGCTGCGATGGAGGCTGAGCTTAAGCCGAAAGTCCTTGAAATTTTTGATGCGGTTGCCGCGGACTATAAAAAGCTGCGTCGTTTGCAGGATCAGAAGCATGAGCTGGCTTTGCAGACCGAAGAGCTTTCAACGTCGCAAGAGCGCCGCTACAAGAAGCTCAAAGAAGACGTTATTGTGGAAGTGAAGAGCCTGGCTCTGAACAATAATCGTATCGACAGCCTGGTCGATCAGCTCTACCAGATCAATAAGCGTCTGATGGGTCTTGAAGGCCGTCTGATGCGGGCTGCGGAAGCTCATGGTGTCGCGCGGGAAGATTTCCTGCAGCAATATTACCAGAACGAGCTTGATCCAAACTGGATGCGCCGTGTTGGCCGCCTTAAGGGCAAGGGCTGGGCTGACTTTACGAAAAACGACAAAGACACGATCAAGGAAATCCGTGACGAAATCCAGGAGCTTGCTCAGGAAACCGGTCTCGATATTTCCGAGTATCGCCGCATTGTGCACACAGTGCAGAAGTGTGAGCGAGAAGCGCGCATCGCCAAGAAGGAAATGGTTGAGGCCAATCTGCGTCTGGTTATTTCCATTGCGAAGAAATACACAAACCGCGGGCTTCAATTCCTCGACCTCATTCAGGAAGGCAATATTGGCCTGATGAAGGCGGTTGATAAGTTTGAATATCGCCGTGGGTACAAGTTCTCGACCTATGCAACCTGGTGGATCCGTCAGGCGATCACCCGTTCGATTGCTGACCAGGCGCGCACCATCCGTATTCCGGTTCATATGATCGAGACGATCAACAAGCTTGTGCGGACATCGCGTCAGATGCTGCACGAAATTGGTCGTGAGCCGACACCGGAAGAGCTGTCGGTGAAACTGGGCATGCCGCTTGAGAAAGTGCGCAAGGTCCTGAAAATTGCCAAGGAGCCGATCTCCCTTGAGACCCCGATTGGGGATGAAGAAGACAGCCATCTGGGCGATTTCATCGAAGACAAGAATGCGATCTTGCCGATTGATGCTGCGATCCAGTCGAACCTGCGGGAAACAACGACCCGGGTTCTGGCATCGCTCACGCCACGTGAGGAACGCGTTCTGCGGATGCGCTTTGGCATCGGCATGAATACGGACCATACGCTGGAAGAAGTGGGGCAGCAATTCTCTGTGACCCGTGAGCGTATCCGTCAGATTGAAGCAAAGGCGCTCAGGAAACTGAAGCACCCGAGCCGGTCACGGAAACTTCGGAGCTTCCTGGACAACTAAGTCCTCTGTTTTGTCAAAGTGACCCGGGCCTTCTTAAGTGGGGCCGATGGGAAGGATATTGTTTTCTCGAAAGAAGAGTGGAAACCATGAACCTCACCATGCTCAAGGCCAAGATCCACCGCGCATCTGTCACGATGACGGATCTGCATTATGAGGGATCGATCTCCATTGATCGCGACCTGCTCGAGCAGTCTGGCATCCTCCCGCACGAACAGGTGGATGTGCTCAACATCAATAATGGTGAGCGGTTTACCACCTATGCGATTGAAGCCGCGCGGGGATCACGCACCATTGGTATTAATGGTGCTGCCGCCAGACGGGCAGAGCCTGGTGATCTTGTCATCATCTGTGCATTTGGCCAGATGGATGCTGCAGAAGCAGCTGAGTTTGAGCCCACAGTCCTTCAGATGAACGTGGACAACAGTGTTGCGTCCACGACAAAAAAAAGCGGCCATCCTGAGGCCGCTTTTGTTCACTATTGATCGAGGTTGATCGGGCTCAGCGCTTTACTGCAGGGCGATCACCAGGGTCACGCTGGTGGAGAGGGTCTGCTCACCGGCTGCAATCGGGACGCTGGAATCTTCCATCGCCATTGCACGGGCGAACATGGGCTGAGGCCGTCCGCCACCGCCATGCTCATTGATCGTGAGCACTTGTCCAAGGGCGACGCCTGCGGCCGATACGTAAATCTTTGCTTTGCGCAGTGCGTCTTTCACAGCGTCTTCTCTCGCACCGTCCATCAGGGGGCCTGGTTTTTCAACCTGGAACCGGATGCCGCGTAATTCGTTTGATCCTGTTGAGACCAGCTTGTCGAGAACTTCACCGACACGGTCAAGATCGCGCAGAGTGACGGAGACTAGGTTGGACACCTGATAGCCGCTGATCCGAGAAACTTCGCCGCGTTCAGGCCGTGTGTGCATGGCATTGACGGAGAATTGCGATGTGCGCATGTCGCGGTCTTCGATGTCGGCACTTTTCAGTGCTTCAAAGACTGCCTGCATGGCCGCTGTGTTGGCGGCAAGCGCCTCGGCGGCTGTTTTGGCCTGGGTGACCACCCCTGATTCCACGACGGCAATGTCGGGCTTCACAGAAACCTGTCCCTGACCGGTAATGGTGATGGTGCGCTGAATTTCATCAGCTTGGACATTCTGGGCAAAGAAACCCATAGCCACGAGAATGCCGACAGTGAGGGCAATCCACTGGCCGCGCCATGGCGTTCGGGTTGATGGTGTTGATTGGGGCATTGATCTCACTCCTGAGCATTTCATTCATGCGCCAGGGTAATTTGAAAGGGGATTGGGTCGAAATTGGGGCAGATCGTGTTTGGCTTCCCTGGGGTTTGGCAAGCGCGTTTGTTCTGATATACCCACATTTGGAGGGCCGGTAGCTCAGCTGGTTAGAGCGGTCCGCTCATAACGGATTGGTCGCAGGTTCAAATCCTGCCCGGCCCACCAGATCCCTCCGATTTTGTTTCTTGGTTTTCTGGCCGCTATCAAAGTGCGACAATGCCGTCTAGTAGATGTTGCCAGGGTTTAGAGCTTGAGTTGAGATTACGGGATGTCTCGAACAGATTTTGGGGTGGAAATTCCTGTCCGCTGTTCAATCAAGAAGCGTACCTCGGGCGAAGTTTAGCCAAAATGCCTTCTGCCAAAAGTAGCCACTGTTGAAAAGGAGTCTCTGTGCCAGATCCTCAAATGCGAAGCAGAGTTGAAAGGCTTATGAACGGCGCATTCCGGGTCGACGATTTGACAAGATTATTTCTTTACGCTCGTGACCGTTGCGATGGAAGACAATCTGTCCAAGAAATCGGTGATTTTGTCGCCCATCATGATGAGAGAACAAAGGGGATAGTCACCCAAACTACCAGGGACTTTTTTTCAATCTGTCGGTTCATTGCACCTCGGTTTGATCCGAAGCGGCGCGAGGATGTCAACCTGGAGCGGCTGCCTTCATGTACACCAGAGTTCTTGCGTGTGACGCTTAAACGTATGGACAACTCTCAACTCCGCACGAATGCAGGGATGACAAAGGTTCGGGCAGGCAGGGAGCTTCCGAAAATAATTGAAGGGCTTTTCCGCAATTCTGATGGCAGCTACGCGCTGAGACGATGCGATCAACGCCAGTTAAAGCTATTCGAATGCTTGTGTTCCGTCATCGTGGTGCAGCCTGCATTTGATGGTGCGAAGCTATTCAGTGAATTTCGAGACACACTTAAGAGTCATGCTCTTTTGACAAAGAACGAGCTTGTCTTATTTGAAGCGTTACGGCCGGTCATTTCGCTATTTGCGGTAAGCGTAATGCATCAATGTGTTGTTACAATTGAGGGCGCAGCGAGTGTCACTCTGAAAGCGACTGGTGGAACCAGAGATCACCGGATAGGTGTCACAGCCGCTGTTCCCACGTATCACATAGGTGAGCAGAACGAAATTTCGTTCGCATTTGAAATATTTACAACTGATCTAGATACCCAGACATATTGTCACGAGGGGCTTCGAGCGACCAACGAATGGAATTTTTCTATAGAGGTGACTGAGGATGCTCAACTTGCAGCTATCGCCTAATTATCCTGGCATCTTTCCGTAATACTGGTCGCTGGTTCGAGTCCTGCCGGGCCCTCCAAATCTTCTCCCACAAATCCCGACGCGGTTGACACCCATGCTATGCTTAGCGGCAGGGGGAGCCATGGAATTTACACGTCGAACGACAATTTTCAGCGCGATTGCGTCTGCATTTTCTGGTCTGTTGCCAAAAGCTGCACGGGCGAGCGAGGGCGACATTCGTCATATTCTACCGACCGTTACATCGAATTCGATGGGCTTGTCGGTATCGCTCGGGGCGCCGCAGGCCGCATTGACGCTCACACTTGATGATAGGGAAATTGTCGGGCAGCAGATGGATACGCTCGGGCGTTTCTGGTCCTTCAAGGCGTCTGACTTGTCGGCAGACACTGACTACACGCTGCAGCTTGTCGGCGAGAAAGGCTCTCTTGGAGCCTCCTGGCCCCTCAAAACCTTTCCTGAGGCCACAAGTCTGCCTGAGAAGTTTCGGCTGCTCGCCTTTACCTGCGCGGGCGGTGCTGACGGCTTCGGTGTGCCCGGACGTCAGTTCTTTAAGCCGCATGCGTTTCGGCAAAAGATGTTCGATGATGCGCTGGCTGAAAACCCTGATGCGGCGCTGGCAATCGGCGATCACATTTATTGGGATCTGCGCGGTGGCAACATGCCGGCTGTCGGGCGTCGATCCTGGGTGATCAAACTTTTGGCCGGGTGGTATTTGAAGTTTCGTTACGGGGCTTTTGACCGGTCTCAGCCGCTTCTTGGTACTGACAATGAAGCTGTGCTGACAACTGTTGGGGATGAGCAAATAGCAGACCTTTACGGCACACGGTTTCGGTCCACACCGATTTTTTTCATCTCGGACGATCATGACTATTTTGAAAATGATGATGCGGAGGAAGATCTTGTCACCTTTCCGCCCAATGCTTTCAGTGCGGCAGCTTTCAAGGCTGTAGCCGATCTCTACTATCCCTCACTGCCCGATGGTCCGTCCGATGAAACGTCGCGGGCATTTGGGGTGTTGAAATATGGACAGCTCTTTGAAGGGGTGCTGTTTGATTGTGCCGGGCATATGTCGCTGGGAGAGGATGCTGTGTTGGTGCCGCATTCTGTCGAGAGCTGGATCTCTGAGCGCGCCCTGCAATCAGGTGCGGCCCATTTTGCCTATATACCCTCCCA
The DNA here is from genome assembly GCA_021775935.1 of Alphaproteobacteria bacterium. GTDB lineage: Bacteria > Pseudomonadota > Alphaproteobacteria > Parvibaculales > Parvibaculaceae > Mf105b01. Next base: position 10,950 of record JAJFGY010000021.1, on the reverse strand, counting down.
TCCCATGGGGTGGACGGCGGGCAAGTGGCGCGAGTGGTATCCTGATGTGGTCGCCCCGGAAGGGTATGAGGGCGTGGTGATGAATGAACTGATGGCGGGAGAGACCGTCGGTGCTCTGACGACCAAGGCACAAAAATACCTCTGGCAAAAAGGGTGGTGGGAGCAACATCAGCGTTTGCTCGCCAGTCTTGCTGCCCGCGAAGGCAGCCGCTTCATGCTCTCAGGCGACATTCATGCTCAAGGTGCCGTGCGAATTCAGGAAAGTGGCAATCTGGATCTGGTAGATCAGCCCGTCACCAGTCTTTTGGTTGGGCCCGTTAGTACCTCAGATGCGACGTGGCCTTCATCAGCCCGCGGTATTGCCGCAGGTACTCCTGAAGGGCTGAATGTGGAAACACTTCTGCCGACGCGCGAGATAAATGGGCTGACGATGCTTACCTTCACGCCGACGGTTGCTTCAGCGCGCATGATGAGTTGCGGTGGCTATGACCGCTCTCTTGAAGAAGATGGTCGGGTTCAACGAGTAGATGAAGTTGTTCTTACCTGAGGTGCACACCAAAGTGTCGCGGCATCCCCCGACCTCCGTTTTCGTATGGTCGTGAATTGCGTTCCTGGATCACGCCGATCGACGCTCTGTTCTGATTTGGTCCATACGTTTGCGTATTGACCTGCATGGGTGAGTATGACATACGGTTGCGTATGGTAAAAATGTGGGGTCTCTCATGACAAACAAGTTGATTGCTGCCGCCGGGGTTCTGTCACTATTTCTAGGGGCTGTTCATGTTTTTGGCGGCGGGCCAGATGTCCACGATCCGTTGTTGTCCGCTGATATTACACCGCTCCTAAAGGGATATGTTTCGGTGATTTGGCACGCGGTAACTGCTGCCATATTCTTGTGTAGTGGATTGCTTCTGGTGGCTGCTCGGCGTCGCGATGTTAGCGGGCTCTTGGCAGGTATCGTGATTGTCTACTACGCGGCTTTTGCAGGCCTGTTTCTGTTTTATGGGATCACCCGGCTGGGGTCGGTTTTTCTGATGCCACAATGGACGGCATTTCTGATTATTGCAGTGCTTGCTGCGGTCGGGCTCTTCATGGCGCTGCAGAATTCTAAATCAGCGCGACAGGACTGACGTTCACAAGCATTAAGCCGGGGCAACGTTCACAGACGGAGCATTACCTGTGTGGAAGGTCTGTGCTGGGCGATGCTCTCGTCGCCCAGCGTGTTTGCGCTACCGCAAGGTGCTTTCAAACATCTCTACCGTGCGCCCGTTCGCGAGTGCCGCAGCATCCGCATCATAGTGTGTGCCTTTGTGGCGGGCGAAAGCGTGTTCTTGACCAGCGTATGAGTGGATGGTGACGTGCGCGTGGGCGCGCAGTCCGTCATTGATCTTCGTCTGGGCGTCCTTATTCACAAACCGGTCTTCCTCTGCAATGTGGAGCATGGTCGGCTTTGTGATCGCGCTTGCTTCGCCCAGTTTCTCTTCAATGCCGACACCGTAATAGCCGACATTGCAATCAGACGTGGAGCGGGTCGCCATGAGGTAGGTGAGGAGGCCGCCCAAGCAAAACCCCATGGTCCCGACCTTGCCGGAGCATCCATCAATGTCGCGTATGTAAGCAAGGGATGTCTGAAGGTCCTCAACCGCCTTGTCCACGTCGACCGCATAATAGAGCGCAGCGGCACGTTGCCATTCAGCATCGGTCTGGTCAGTCAGTTGCACGCCCGGCTCCTGGCGCCAATAGAGATCGGGACAGAGAGCGAAATAGCCGCGGGCGGCCCAGGCGTCGCAATGATCGCGCATGTCTTGGTTGACCCCAAATATCTCCTGGATGGCGAGAATTCCCGGGCCAGACTTTTCGGTGGGAATGGCCAGATAGGCTGAAAAGGACCCGTCCGGGCCGTTGATTGTGATCTCAGGCATGTGTTTGTTCCTGTTAGAATAATTATATACGGACGATCGTCCATATTTAATTTCTGTTATAAACGAAGCCGTGTCGGAATCGCAAGAAAGAATGAGAGAGGACCCCATGGAGACAGATAGGGACGCTGTTGAGCCTCGCGATGGACGGCGGGCACGGGGTGCCCGGACCCGGGATGCAGCACTTGCGGCGGCTGTTCAGCTTGCCTCTGTCGAGGGGCTTGAAGGGCTGTCTATTGCGCATTTGGCATCGCGGCTTGGGACAGCAAAGAGCAGCGTACATGCCGCTTTTGGGTCGAAGGAAGCGCTGCAGGTTGCGGTTGTCGCGCGCACACGCGACATACTCATAGAGCTTGTGATCGCGCCGGCCCTCACATTCCCCGGGGGCGTGGCACGGCTGACGGCGCTCGGCGAGGGCTGGATGTCCTATCTGGAAGCCAAGACCTTTGAGGGAGGATGCGTGTTGTCCTCCGCGTCGCTTGAAATGGATGGGCGTCCAGGTGCTGCCCGGGATGCGGTTGCGGGAGTGATGCGCGAATGGCTCGATCTTCTGACGAGCAATGTCGAGCGCGCTGTTGCAGCAGGCGAGATCCGCGCAGAGATAGATCCCGCCCAACTGGCATTTGAGTTGAACGCTGTGGGCATGGCCGCGAACTGGCAGAGCCAACTCTTTGGGGAAGCTTTCTCTTACCAAACAGGTAGAGCGGGCTGGCGTGGCTTGCTTGAGAGCAACAAAGCTTCTTCTTGAAGGAAGATGATCTCTGAGCGTGGGCAGGCGAGGGCTCGGTCTGATAGGCTGTAGTGATTGAGAATCGGAGAAGCTTCGTGCCAAAACGCCAAGTTGAGATTACTGCACCCAGCGGCTACGCGCCGACGCTCGCCGCGCTTGGAGAGCAGTATGGCGGCGAAGATGTTTATGCGGAGATCGGCGAGGAGGATCGTTGTCTTGTGCGGATTGTTTGTGAAACCGATGTGGTGCAGGCAATCATCGATGCGACCCACCGTGCAATGGGGAAAGATGCCCACTGGCGGTTGACGATCCTGCCCGTTGAAGCTGTCGTTGCGCCTGACCAGATGAAGCCTGTCATTGACCCGGAAGCACCGAGGTTTTCCTTTCGAGGCCGCTCGGCGCCCCGCGAAGAAATTCTGCAAGCCGTCGCAAAAGGAGCAGACCTTGATGGTGATTTTCTGGTGTTGGTCGTGTTGTCCGGCATCGTGGCGGCAGTGGGGCTGATCAGTGATAATGTGGCAGCTCTTATCGGTGCGATGGTGATTGCGCCCCTGCTTGGTCCCAACCTGGCGTTCGCGTTTGGCGTGGCTCTGGGCAAGCAAGATTTGATGCAGCGCGCCATGCTGACAAACATTGTCGGGCTTGGGCTCGCAATCTTCTTCGCCATGATCCTCGGCAAGCTGTTGGGCGGACCGTTTCTGTCCGCTGAGATTACATCGCGAACATTTGCGGGCTATGAGGCTATTGCTCTGGCGCTCGCTGCGGGCGCTGCGGCCGTGTTTTCGCTGACGACCGGTCTGTCCAGCGCTTTGGTTGGTGTGATGGTTGCTGTTGCGATTATGCCGCCGGCGGTGATCGTGGGGCTCATGCTTGGTAGTGGCGATATGAAGTCCGCGGGAGGCGCGGCCATATTGCTGGCGATCAATATTGTTTGCATCAATCTGGCCGCTCAGATTGTGTTTGTGGCAAAACGAATTTCACCGCGTACATGGAGCGAAAAGAAAGCATCGCAAAAAGCGCTGCTGACCAATTTCACGGCCTGGGTGGTTCTACTCGGCGGCCTGGCCATCGCGATATACTTCACCGGCTGGTAGATCCCATAAGTCGGTGGATCCCTGTGAACTCATCAAGCTGCCAATGTGAGACGCCGCGGCGGCAGCAAACAATTTGTCTGCAGCGCTCCAGTTTCTGGCCCTTTGCGTATCAAGGCAGCTCAAGACGCCCATTATCCGCCCATTCTGCCTGAAGGGGATGTCAATTGACGCATATGCGTAATCGTCAAGTGGGGCTCTGTTGCCGTGGACTTGGCCGAAGGCGTGTTTGTCTAAATCATCAATTGCGATCACCTGGGATGTTTCCAGGATAGCCAGGTATTCCACAAGATCTGGAAGGATCATGTTTTCGATTTGAAGGTGTGACCCTGTCGCGTGTTGATATGTGCTCGCGGCGGCGGCTTCATTCAGCGTGTTACTTCTTGTCCACACAACGCACCAATCGACGGGGAGCAAGGTTGCAACCGTTTTGGTGATATGATGTAAGCCCGCGCGTGTGGTTGCTGTGCTCTCATCTGGTGTGGGCAGGGTGAACCCGGCTATCGCGTTAGCGTAAGTCTCGGTTCTTTTCTCTTTCTCACGGGCCTCCTGAACGAGGATTCGTTCACGCGTCGCATTGCGAAGGTAGGCAACGATACAGCCGTTTGACATGCGTTCAGCGGAGATTTCCAGAAATGTCCCGTCTGAGAATTTGATCGCGGACGTGAGCTGGCCCGTGGTGGCGAGTGTCTGAGAAATGTGCGCTTTGAGCGTCACAGGGTCGGTGTCTGCGGTGAGGACGCCGCGGGTTTTCAGATCCTGCATCACGGTCAGCAAATTCGTGCCCGGTGTCAGCAGCGTTTTTGGTATCTTATGGAGATCGGAATACCTGCTGTTTGCCGCGATGAGATTGAATTCTTTATCCCAGAGCGCCATCCCGTAAATGCCATGTTCGAGCGCTGTTGCAATGAGCGCAGCATTCTCATCGGGGTTTGCGGTGAGGCGTGGCCCGTAAGGGTTGTCTCGCGGTCCCCGGAAAGGTTTTCCGATTTTGTCTTTTATGATGTCAAACACACGACCACCCCGCCCCAAAGTCCCGTCCCGGACTGTCTCAAGGATAGAAGTGTCTTGTTAAGCAGTGCCTAACGAGGAGGCAGCAGACACGCGTTGTCGGGATCTGGTTAATCGTTTAAGAGTGGGCCACAAAATTTGTATTAAGAGGTGAAGTAATGGCGTCCTATCAATACGTCTATGTCATGGATGGTCTCTCAAAAACCTATCCAGGCGGTAAGCAGGTCTTTAGTGATATCCGTCTTTCTTTCCTCCCTGGCGCAAAAATTGGCGTTGTGGGGGTGAACGGGGCAGGTAAATCGACCCTGCTGAAGGTCATGGCGGGGGTGGATAAAGAGTTCACCGGCGAGGCCTGGTCCGCGGAGGGTGCGAAGGTGGGCTATTTGGCCCAGGAGCCCGAGCTTGACCCTGACAAAGACGTTCTGGGCAATGTCATGAATGGTGTTGCCGAACAGCGGGCGCTGCTGGATCGCTACAATGAAGTGGCAATGAACTATTCCGATGAAACCGCCGAGGAAATGGCGAAGCTTCAAGATATCATCGACGCCCAAAACCTCTGGGATCTTGATAGCCAGATCGAAATGGCAATGGATGCGCTTCGGTGCCCGGAAGGGGATGCCGATGTCACGAAACTCTCTGGTGGGGAACGTCGTCGGGTGGCTTTGTGTCAGCTTCTTCTTGCCGCCCCTGATATTTTGCTGCTGGACGAACCGACAAACCATCTTGATGCAGAATCTGTGGCTTGGTTGCAAAACTATCTGTCCAATTATGCTGGCACGATTGTCTTGGTTACACATGATCGCTACTTCCTCGATCAGGTGACCGGCTGGATCCTCGAACTCGACCGTGGTCGGGGTATCCCTTATGAGGGCAACTACTCATCCTGGCTTGAGCAGAAGCACAAGCGGCTGGAGCAGGAGGGGCGCGACGAGGCCTCCCAGGAACGCACTCTGTCGCGGGAGCTCGAATGGATCAAACAGTCTCCTAAGGCGCGCCAGGCCAAGAGCAAAGCGCGTATTCGTGCGTATGACGATCTTCTGGCGGCTGCGGGCAAAGAACAAAATGGCAAGGCGCAGATTGTTATTCCAGTCGCCGAACGCCTTGGCGGTGTTGTTATCGAGGCAGACCATCTGAACAAAGGTTTTGGTGACCGCCTGCTGATTGATGATCTTAGTTTCCAACTTCCGCCCGGCGGTATCGTTGGGGTCATTGGGGCCAACGGTGCTGGTAAATCCACACTTTTTAAGATGCTGACGGGATCTGAAACACCCGATGATGGATCCATTCGGATCGGCGATACCGTGACACTTGGCTATGTTGACCAGAGCCGCGACGCGCTTGATCCAGACAAGAATGTTTGGGAAGAGATTTCAGGTGGCACCGACGTGATTGAACTGGGCAAACAGACAGTGCCGAGCCGTGCCTATGTTGGGGCCTTCAATTTCAAAGGCGGTGATCAACAAAAGAAAGTTGGTCAATTGTCAGGCGGGGAACGCAATCGGGTTCATCTCGCCAAGATGCTGAAATCTGGTGCGAACCTGCTCCTGCTTGATGAACCAACCAATGACCTTGATGTTGATACGTTGCGCGCGCTGGAAGATGCGTTGATCGCCTTCGCCGGGTGCGCGGTCGTGATCAGCCATGATCGCTGGTTCCTGGACCGTATTGCGACCCATATGCTCGCATTTGAAGGCGACAGCCATGTGGAATGGTTTGAGGGCAATTATGCGGACTATGAGGAAGACAGAAAGCGTCGGCTGGGTGCGGAAGCTGAAGTTCCTCACCGGATCAAATATAAGCGTTTCGCGCGCAACACCTAAAAAGCAGAAAGGCGGCCAATTGGCCGCCTTGTCTTTTGGTGCGAGGAGACCCGGTCTTACGGTGTGGCCTCAGCGGACGTTTCCGTTTCAACTTCCGTGAGCTTGACGTCAATGTCTGCGGTCGCCTGATTTATCTGCTTTTCGATATGGGCGAGGAGGGCAGAAAAATCACCATTGTTATTACGAATAACAGAGATGAAGGAGGAGCGCTGCTCCTGCGCCATCCAGATGCCCAAGACTTTGACGTCGAAGACTTTGAAGCCGTCATCGGTTTTGAGTAACCACCATTCGACAGGTACCGGAGCGCGCCCGGTTGCGAATTCTATCTGGCTTGCAACGATGACTTCTTTGCCCTTGTTGCCCTTTGGCTGTGAGGATAGAACTGCAAAATTCTGATCGGTGTAGTCAGACAAGCGGCTCGCATAGACTTTGACAATGAACTCTTCCACGAGCTCAAGATACTCGGTCTTTTGAGTGGCATCGGGTGTTCGCGCATATTGACCCAAGGCAAAAACACCAATCCGCGGAATGTCCATATTGTTCACAAACAGCGTGCGGAATGACGCTTCAAGCTCAGCGGGTGTGAAACCTTCGCGACCCAGAATATCAATTGCCTCGGATGCAATGTCACCAACGAAGACTTCTGCCTCTTCATCGCGTGCGGCAGAAGCAGGAGCAGAGATCATGGCAAGGCCTAGCAGCGCGACCGTCGTTGCTATGAAACCCCGTCTTGTCGAGGAGCGAAGTTGCGTAAGCTTCCAGTTCATATCAGTAGCACTCCTCTTGGCAGGAAAAATTTAGAGGGCCGAATGCGCTCGGTTACTCGTCAGAGGTGAAATTAATGTTCGAGATATCGGGCAGGGCATCGACATCGGTCACGCCGTTGCGAATTTCGTCTGCACGGCTTTGCCGGTAGAGGGAGCGCACTGCTGCATAATAGTCAATCGAGGTGCGCTCGATTTCGTCTAGCGTATTGAGGTTTCGCGCACGCAAATCAATACCATTTAACACGAACCGTGTGACGGGGACTGTGTATGCCTCATCCCAGAAAATGTACGTGAGTGGATCGAAGAACGTGTCGACGCCAAAGCCCGCCAGATCGCGGGGTGGGGCCGGTCCGAGAAGCGGGGCGTAGAAATAGGGGCCTTCGCCGACGCCATAGACGGCCAATGTCTGGCCGAAGTCTTCGCCGTGACGCTCGTAACCCCAACCAGTCGCCGGATCACCGAGGCCGAGAACACCGACCGTAGAGTTGATGCCGAAGCGCGCTGTCGTATCGCCTGCGCGGTCCCATTCACCTTGAAGAAGGTCGTTGGCCAGAATGACCGGACTGCGAAGATTGTCGAGGAAGCTGCGAACTCCGTCCTTTGCAAACCCAGGCAGGACGCCGTCATAAATCTCAGCGGCTGGGCGGAGCACGATAATGTCCAGGAAATTGTTGAGCTCAAAGAAGTAGCGGTTCAACGGCTCAACTGGATCGTTCGCTTCTTCATAGGCTGCCACGGCCGCTGAATTTGCGCCGTCGGGACGCGTGGCGCACCCAGACAGCACAAGTCCCAATCCTAGGATTGCGATAGTCGCGCGGAGGGAAAATCGACCAAGTTCGCTGTTCATCATTGTTCCTACATCATCAATGTCGGCGCATTTGAACCAGGTTCACACGCGCGCCAAGCCACTCTCAACAGGTTCGATGTTGCTAGCATCAACCACATTAACCCGCCGTGAATATCGCCAAATTTTGCCCATCTGAGGGCGGCATTGACGCTATATGGGGTGGGACTCACTACAAGAAAGACAACTCCTTGCTACCACGTCGTGAGCGAGGTTAACCAGCCTACCCCCAGAAGTGCTGTATGAAATCAGCACCATGTTGCCAAAATACCTCTGAAACCGGGGATAATTGGACATTTGTCAGGCTGACCCAGACGGGCTTTCACCTTTTCTTTTGAATTTGGACATAAAGATATGTATATATCATTTTCAATGGCTGTTTCGCTGGGAAATCCGGGCGCTGCGCCTGGGATTGAGGTGGTCTGTGGAAACATTGCTGACAGGATTGCGGGCAGCGGGCGAACCAACACGGCTTCGCTTGTTGATGCTGCTTGCCCGCAATGAGCTGACCGTCAGCGAACTTACCCAGATATTGCGACAAAGCCAGCCACGGGTAAGCCGACACTTAAAGCTTCTCTGTGAGGCCGGGCTTCTTGACCGATTTCGGGAAGGGAGCTGGGTCTTTTACCGACTCGCCAACCAGGCGGTTGGCGGGGACCTTGTTCAGTTTCTGGTGCAGGCGCTGCCTGATGACGATCCGGTTGTCACACGTGATCTGGAGCGGTTGAAGGCCGTTAAGGAAGCGCGTGCGGACCGTGCCGCTGCCTTTTTCCGGGAGAACGCGGATGAGTGGGACCTTATCCGCGCGCTTTACGTGCCTGAAGTAAAGGTGGAGGAAGCGCTGTCGGCTCTTGTGCCCGCGCTGCGCCTAAATGCAATTCTGGATCTGGGGACGGGTACAGGGCGGATGCTGGAGATTTTCGCCGACAAGGCAGAACGGGCAGAGGGTGTTGATCTCAGTCCTGAAATGCTCGCGTTCGCGCGGACCAGATTGGACGATGCAGGTCTTGCTCATGCGCATGTGAGACAGGGCGACATATTCGATTTGACCTTTGTCGATGGTGAGTTTGATCTCGTGACGCTCCATCAGGTTCTGCATTATCTCGATGACCCTGCCGCCTCCATCCAAGAAGCCGCCCGGGTGCTTGCGCCGGGTGGACGGCTTCTCATTGCAGACTTTGCGCCACACGATCTTGATTTTCTGCGCGATGAGCAGGCACATCGACGGCTCGGGTTTGCGGAAAAAGAAATCTCAGAATGGTGCCGAAGTGCGGGGCTGAACATTGTCACAGAGACAGCGCTTCCCCCCGACGGTGATGACGCGAAGCTGACTGTCTTGATATGGGCGGCTGAAAAACCGGCTGAGACCGGCAAAAATAATAAGGGAGAGGCGGCATGAGCTCATTGGGAGATCGGTTTAGAGGACGGGATGATGTCCGGGTTTCGTTCGAATTTTCACCGCCGCGGACGCCAGAGGCTGAAGAGAAATTGTGGCTGGCGATTGAACGCCTGGAGCCTCTAAGGCCCGCATTCGTGTCGGTTACCTATGGAGCTGGTGGCAGCACGCGCGAGCGGACGCATTCCACTGTAAAGCGCATGGTCAATGAGACAGATCTCAAGCCTGCAGCGCATCTGACCTGTGTCGGCGCGTCGAAAGCAGAAGTTGATGCGGTCATTCAGGGATATTGGGACGCCGGTGTTCGCCATATCGTCGCCATTCGCGGTGACATGCCTGATATGGAAGGTGCCTATCAGGCGCATGACAATGGCTATGGCTCCACGGCAGATCTCGTTCGCGGGATCAAAGCTATCGGCGATTTCGACGTGACGGTGAGTATTTATCCCGAACGCCATCCCGAAAGTGCGAGCTTTGATCACGATATTGATTTGTTGAAAGCAAAGATTGATCAAGGCGCGACGCGGGCGATTGCGCAGTTTGCGTTTGAAACTGAACATTACGAACGTCTGCTAGAGCGCATTCAAAAAGCGGGTATCAATATTCCGATTATTCCGGGGATCATGCCAACGACCAATTTTAAGGGCGTCGTGCGCATGGCTGAGCGATGCGGAGCAACGGTGCCTGACTGGCTAGCGGCCTATTATGACGGATTGGACGATGACCTTCCAACCCGCAAGCTCATTGCGGCGACGGTTGCGACAGAACAGGTGCATGATCTTCAGCGCCTCGGTTTTCGCGACTTTCATCTCTACACGCTTAATCAGGCAGATCTGACCTATGCGATCTGTCACATCCTGGGCTACAAGCCCCTCGCGGTTTCTTGAAGGAGGACTGCCTAATGACCACAGACAAAAAGAGAGACGCGCGTGTTGCTGAGCTCTACCGCTCAGTGAAAGAGCGTATTCTGGTGCTTGATGGCGCGATGGGGTCCCTCATCCAGGGCTATGGCCTGGAGGAAGCCGATTATCGCGGCGATATTCTGAAAGATCATCATGTGGATGTTAAAGGGGACAATGAACTCTTGTCCCTCACGCGTCCGGACGTGATCCGTGAAATTCACCTGAACTATTATCGTGCCGGTGCTGACTTTGCGGAGACGAACACGTTTGGCTCAAACACGGTGGCGCAGGGTGACTATGAGCTGGAGCATCTGGCTTATGAGATGAATGTGGCGAGTGCAAAGGTTGCTCGTGAGGCCGCTGAAATCGCCGAGACTGAAGATGGTCGCCAGCGTTATGTTATTGGAACGCTTGGGCCGACACCCCGCACCGCGTCCTTGTCGCCAGATGTGAATGACCCGGGATTTCGG
>JAJFGY010000003.1 GCA_021775935.1 Alphaproteobacteria bacterium | reverse complement strand
ACGACAGCGACATACACTAACTCCAACCCACTCGTGGGTGCTGTAGGTGCCGATCTCGGGATCCTGCTGACAGAAGTGGGGGCGATGTATGTCCCCGATGTTCCTGATGAAGGAAACTTCGGTGTTGCTCAGCTGGGCAATGTATGTACGTCGGGAACTGACCTTCCGTTGAAAGGGTTCCTCGCACTGAGCTCCCGCAGCGGTTGTCGTCCGACAGAGTTTGCCTATGGCTACGTCCTTGTCGGTCAGCTGCAGTACAACAATGCGTTCGGCACACCGATCACACTAACGCCTCAGGTTGCTTGGCAGCATGATGTAAAGGGTAACTCCCCTGCACCTCTCTCCAACTACCGTGAAGGCACAAAGTCAGTCAGCCTGGCAGTGAACGGGACCTACCAGAACGCATGGCGTGGTGGTATTTCCTACACGAACATTTTCGGCAATGAGAAGTACACGAAAGATGGCGACAAAGACTTTGTCTCCGTCAATCTGAGCTACTCGTTCTAAGAACCCGAGTCCAAGAACCAAGAATTCCCACTCCGGTCTTCTGGCTGGGGTGGGACAGGGAACCTCCCTCCTCCCAAAAGTTAGGAGGTTCCTGTTTTCACTTTCGACCTTCCTGGCAGTCAGCATCCCTCAAAATGCGATTATCAGGGTTCAAATCGTTAAGTGAAAATTGGCGGTCCCGGCCCTCATCCGGGACCGCTTTTTTTTTGCCCGAATGTTACAGGCTAACCTAGCCAGCGTTACATTCGTTGCACTGTGCTCAAAATCTCCACACCCCTATCGGTAGAGAGACCGTGCTCGGTTGGCAGTCGAGACGCAAAAAAGGCCGGGCGATGAAGCCCGGCCTTTTGTCGTTGCTCGAAGAGCAGAAGTCTTATTCAGCAGCCTGTGCTGGTGCTGGGGCCGCGTCGCGAACGTCCGGGTCCACATGAGCTTCGTAGATCTTGAAGTTCTCAATGAACATGGAGACCAGCTTCTTCGCCTGTGCGTCATAGCCGTCTTTGTCTGCCCATGTGTCTTTGGGGTTCAGGATCGAATTATCGACACCGGGAAGAGAGACAGGAACTTCAAAGCCGAAGTTTGCATCTGTGCGGAATTCAACATTGGCGAGGCTGCCATCAAGAGCGGCCGCAAGAAGGGCGCGGGTTTCTTTGATCGGCATCCGGCTACCAGTGCCGTAAGCGCCACCGGTCCAGCCTGTGTTGACGAGCCAGCAGTCAACCTTGTGCTCTGCAATCAGATCGCGGAGCAGGTTGCCATACTCACTTGGATGACGCGACATGAACGGCCCGCCAAAGCAGGTTGAGAATGTTGCTTCTGGCTCAGTGACACCCTTCTCCGTGCCAGCAACCTTCGCGGTATAGCCTGACAGGAAGTGATACATGGCTTGCGACGGTGTGAGCTTGGAGATTGGAGGCAGAACACCAAAGGCATCCGCAGTGAGCATGATGATGTTCTTTGGGTGGCCTGCGCGGCCCGTGTCTGACGCGTTAGGAATGAACGACAGGGGATAAGCGCCCCGCGTATTTTCGGTCAGTGACTTATCGTTGAAGTCGATTTCGCGAGTTTCCGGGTCCAGAACGACGTTTTCGAGCACAGTGCCGAAACGTTGCGTGGTCGCGTAAATTTCAGGCTCAGCTTCAGCGGAGAGATTGATCATCTTCGCGTAACAGCCGCCCTCAAAATTAAAGACACCATTTTCTGACCAGCCATGCTCGTCATCACCAACCAGTGTCCGTGACGCGACGGCGGAAAGTGTGGTCTTGCCTGTGCCAGACAGGCCAAAGAAAATTGCCGAGTCTCCGTCATCACCAACATTGATCGAACAATGCATCGGCATAACGCTTTTGCCGGGCAGTTCATAGTTCAACATCGAGAAAACAGATTTCTTGGTTTCGCCGGCATAAGAGGTGCCGCCGATAAGAACGATGCGCTTCGTGAAGTTGCACGCAATCACCGTCTCGGTCCGGCAGCCATATTTAGCTGGGTCGGCGCGGAAGCTCGGGAGATTGATGATGGTGAACTTCGGATCGAAAACATCCAGCTCTTCTGGCTTTGGTTCGATCAAAAGGTTCTGAATGAAGAGGGAGTGCCAGCAAAGCTCTGTAAAAACCCGGGTTGGCAGGCGATGGGTTGGGTCGGCGCCGCCAAAAAGATCTTGAACGAAAAGCTCTTTTCCTTCTGCGTGGGCCAGCATGTCTGCGTGAAGAAGGTCGAATTGTTCCGGGGTCATTGCCTTGGCATTGTCCCACCAGACGGTGTCCTTGGTGGTGTCGTCTTTAACAACGAATTTGTCTTGCGCGGAGCGACCGGTGTGTTCGCCGGTACGGCTGACAAAGGCGCCGCCAGAGGAAAGTTCGCCTTCGCCGCGCTTCAGCGCGATTTCGTAGAGAGAGGCTGGCTTCAAATTCCAGTTAACTGCTGCCAGGTTCTTGAGACCCTGATTTTCCACACCATTTTTGCTGATGTGCCGACCCGTCTGTTTCACGCCCGCTCTCCTTCGCGTCTCGCCACCTCAATCAGTTGTCCGACCGAGGGTCACGGAAATTGGTTTATGGCAGGGGGCTCCTGCTCGGTTTCCGCAAACTGTTCCTGCAATTGAGAAGTCCTGGGCTTTAAACCAGAACCTCGCGGTTTAGGCCCAATCTGGGCTCAAAAGCGTGGTTCGGCTGGGGCGGACGGCCACGTCTTGAACTGCGTGACTAACCCTGTGCGAAGGCTTCTCAAGTGGGCGCCACCATAGTGAGCCCACCTCCCTTCTGCAACAGGATTCGGGGGCCGTTTGGGACCTTTTGCCCCAGCTCTAAACAGGGGTTTGGAAGCCCCGCTCCAAAGCTCATCAGCGGGGTGTCAAATAGGGTTAACGGGGCGAAGTCAGGGTCGGCGGTAACACTGCGCACCTTCATTGAAGGTGCCAGTGGCTTTGAACCCCAGGCGCGTAATGAGAGCAATGGACCCGGCATTGGCATCTTCAATGAAGGCCTCCAGCACGGTGTCTGGATTGTTTATCAGAACCCAGTCAATCGCGGCCCGGCCAGCCTCGGACATAATGCCCTTTCCCCAATGATCTGGGCTCAAATGGTAAGCAATCTCGCTGTTTGCTCCCAGCGAATTGAAGCCAATATGGCCGACAAAGGCATTAGAAGCCCGCTCAACTACCGCCCAGCGAAAGCCCCACCCGTCGGCGGCGGCGCGTCGCCAAAAGTCGATGATCTTGTCGCTCTCAGCCGGGGCTGATGCAGGCATGGCGATCTCGGTTCGATCATAATCGGTGACTTTGCCGGAATACCTAACCACATCTGGGTGGGACCAAAGCCTGTACATCCCGGCAGAGTGGGAGAGAGACAGGGCTGTGAGTGTCAGCCGCTCTGTTTGAATGTCCTCAACCAGGAGGGGCGTGGGCTCTCCTTCGGTCATCAGATCGTGCCGAGAAAATCATCTCGCCCCAACTTTCGGAAACGGCCAAACCCCTGATTGAAGCGGGCACCCTCAATCTCAAGCGTGTAATAGGCAAAATCCAGCTCTCGGTCATAGGGTTCAGATCCAGGGTGCTTCTGAATGAAGACCGGCTTGGCCCCGGCAATTTCAGCCGCCGATAAGCAGGCAATCCGGCCATGTACAGAAAGCCGTGCCGCGGTCATTGGGTCGGCGGCAGCGGGGTCACCCTCTACCAATAAAGAGGCACGGGGGTCGCGGCGGATATTTTGGGTATGCGCAGCAAGGTCTGAAAGCAGCATCAGCGGCGTGCCGTCCGGCAATGTGGCCAGCGCCACCAAAGTGACAAGCGGACTCCCGTCATTATTGATCGTGCCGAGCGCCCCGGCCAGCGCCCCGGCCAAAAGCAAGCGTGCGGCATGTGCGGCTTCTTTTTTCTCTGTGTTCTCCATGAGGCACTTTATACTTGTGCAAATCAGAAAAGATAAATCCGATCGCCCCTAAATTGAGCCATGGGAACTGACCCGTGGCTTTTTGCATTGAAGCGCCCGCTCATGACTGATGTTGCACCGACACCGCCCCACGCAGACGATATGTCTGTGATGGAGCATGTGAG
>JAJFGY010000200.1 GCA_021775935.1 Alphaproteobacteria bacterium | reverse complement strand
CGCTATCACGAACAAGAAGCCCACATTATCGCGCAAGCCGGTGTCCCCGGTGCCGTCACCATTGCGACAAACATGGCGGGTCGCGGCACCGACATTCAGCTGGGCGGCAATCTCGATATGCGCATCGCCGATGAAATTGATGAAAGCCTCGACGAGGCGACGCGCGCTAAACGCACAGCGGAAATCGAAGCAGACATCGCGACGAAGAAGCAACAAGCGCTTGACGCAGGCGGTCTCTATATTATCGGCACAGAGCGCCATGAAAGCCGCCGCATTGACAATCAGCTGCGCGGTCGTGCCGGTCGCCAAGGGGACCCAGGGCGCTCAAAATTCTACCTGAGCCTCGAAGACGACCTCATGCGCATCTTCGGCACAGATCGCATGGATGGCATGCTGCAGAAACTCGGACTGGAAGAAGGCGAAGCCATCATCCACCCGTGGATCAACAAGGCGCTCGAGAAAGCACAACAGAAGGTCGAGGCACGCAACTTCGACATTCGTAAAAACCTGCTCAAGTTCGACAATGTAATGAACGATCAGCGCAAGGCAATTTTCGAGCAGCGCATTGATCTCATGCATACCGAAGACGTCTCAGAAGATGTGCGCGACATGCGCCACGAATGCATTGATGACCTTGTTGGCACCCACATTCCTGAAAAAGCCTATGTCGAGCAATGGGATGTTGCCGGACTGAAGGAAGAAACCGTCAAAGTGTTTGGCCTTGATTTACCTATTGACGCATGGGCAGAAGAAGAAGGCATTGCTGACGAAGAAATCCGGGATCGCATCTATCAGGCCGGCGACACCGCCATGGCGAAGAAAGTTGCCGACGTTGGGGCAGAGACCTTCCGGCAGATCGAAAAAGCCGTTCTCCTGCAAACCATTGACCAGCGCTGGCGTGAACATCTCCAGATGCTTGATCATCTGCGTCAATCCGTCGGCCTGCGCGGCTACGGTCAACGTGACCCCCTGAATGAATACAAGACAGAAGCATTTGCGCTCTTTGAGAGCCTGCTAACGCGACTCCGCGAAGATGTAACCCGTCAGCTGATGACACTTCAGTTCGTCGCGAAACAGCCGCCGGAATTGGATGATGATGATTTGCCCGAAATGCAGGCCCATCACGTAGACCCCCTCACCGGGCGCGATGAAATGGCGGCAGCCGACGGAGATGTCGCCCTCGCTGAACGCCCCCGTCCGGTCCGCAACAGGCAAAGTGAAGTGGCCATGGACCCGAACGATCCATCTACCTGGGGAAAGATTGCCCGCAACGCTCCTTGCCCTTGCGGGTCTGGCAAGAAATACAAGCATTGCCACGGCGCAATGGCCTAGTCCGTGTCTTTGCGCGCCCAGGAATAGGTTGAGAGATCGAACTCGGTTGCGACAACGCAAGCGCGGCCCTTCAGCTCATGCCACCAAGCCGACAGCAGCGGAAGATCTTTGAGCAATACCTGCCCTTCTACAGTTTGGGCAAGATAGGCAATCATAGGGACGGCATGAAGGTCCGCCAGGGTAATCTGCTCTCTGTGGAGATACCCACGCCCTACAAATCTTTCTTCAAAAACGGCGAGAGACGCCTCGAGTCTCTTCACCATCCGCTCCGTAACAGACTCATCGGGCCAGCCTCCCACAAGAGGTGCGAAAAGCGCTTGTGTGGTGAGCTCACGAATGTCCGGCCAGAGATACGCATCCAAAGCCGATATGGCGCTATTCATATGTGCGCGGGCAACGGGATCAACAGGCACAAGTGCAGGTGTCGACCAGACATCATCTAGGTAGGTGCAAATGGGGGCTGCTTCAACAAACACCTCAGCCCCATGCCGCACCGCAGGCACCATGCCAAACGGGTGTCGTTCTTTTTGAGCACGGGGCATGCCCGAGGAGATGAAATCCACCTCCTCAAGCACATAGGAAACGCCCTTTTCTTCCAGCACCAGCCTTACAATACGCGTGTAGGCGCTATAGGCAGGACCAAAAAGCGTAACGTCGCTCATCAGTGCCCATTGGCCTCACGGCCAAGCGCCTTGCCTGCAAGATAGTAGTGATACCCGCCCCAGAGGCTGACAAAGCTCATGAGCAGCAAAGCGTATCGCAAGGACTCAATGCCGTAGGTGGGCTCCAACACATCGCTCAGAATACCGACAATCTGCGGGCCAAAGCCCAACCCGATAATATTGAGGATGAAAAGCATGATGGACGAAATCGTTGTGCGCATATGAAGCGGTGCACGGCTTTGAATAAGGGCAAAACTGGGCCCGAGGTAAAACGCGCCCAAAATGACCGTCGCTGGATAGATCCACAGAGCCAACTCTTTCTCCACCAGGAAGAAGGCGAGGATAAGCGGCGCAGCCAACAACTTCGCAACAGCGACAATCCAGGGCGTCCAACGCACATCCTTTGCGCCCATTCTGTCCGCGAGCTTGCCTCCCAAAATGGCCCCCATCGCCCCGAAAATGCCAACGGTGAGAGCAAGGTACACACCGGTTTCCTCATAGCTCATTTTGAAGCTGCGAATAAAGAACGAGTAGCCCCACACCGCCCCGCCATACCCAACAAACGAGATGATCGTGACCCCCATCACCGTATGGAAAGACGCCCGGTCTTGCCAAATATGACGGAAGCCCGCGGCAATCTGAGCTCGTGCCTCACTCCAATCAACGGGCCCAGGTTCGGGAGCCGCCTTGCCTTCAGAAAACCCTCGCGGTGGTTCCTTCAGAGTGAAACGCACCAACAGCGCAATAACCAGACCAGGCAAACCCACCAACAGGAAGGCGGCGCGCCAACCATATTGGGCAACCACAAAGGCACCGACGGCAAAGGCGATCATCGTGCCGAGATAAACCCCCAACGCATAAATCGCGAGCGCGCCGCTACGTTCTTCCGGCGGATACATGTCTGCAATCATGGAGTGAGACGGTGGGCTTGACCCAGCCTCGCCAACGCCAACGCCGATCCGCGCAATCGCCAAGGTGCCAAAGCCTGTGACAAACGCACAAGCTGCCGTCATCAGGCTCCAGATGGAAATTGCTGCCGCAATAATGTTCCGCCGGTTCGATCGGTCAGCGAGGAAGGCAATCGGCATGCCCAAGGTGGCGTAAAAGATGGCAAACGCAATGCCCGAGAGGAAGCCCAGCTGCCAGTCAGCCAGCAGAAATTCCGCCTTAATCGCAGGCAGAACCACCCCCATAATCTGTCGATCGACATAGCTGGAAATATAGGCCAACAACAAAATACCGAGCGCATAGCGCCGATATGTCTTGGACATTGTAAATTCGCCCGCGCTAACGCTTGCCTCTGCCGCCATCATTCCCCCCAAGAATTCTTCTATCTTTTGATCACCCTAACCGGCGTGTGCACTCTCGGCAAAGCAAATCCCCCAATTGCAGATGAAGCGTCGAGCACGGTTGCGCAGCAGACGAGCGCGCCCATAATGCGAGAAAACAAACTCAGGGAGACCCACATGAGCACCTCCACCCCGTCTCAGATTGCCCCTTTCAAGATAGATATTGAGCAATCTGTCCTCGATAACATCCTCGCTAAGGTGAAAGCCTACACGTGGCACGAGATGCCAGCGATCTCCCCTGGCGGTGACCGCTGGGCTTATGGCGCCGACATGGACTATATGAAAGAGCTTTCAGCTTATTGGGTCGACAAGTTTGACTGGCGCGCCGCTGAAGCAAAACTCAACGCTTTTCCACAATTCAAAGCGACGGTCGAAGATCAGGAAATCCATTTCTACCATGTCGAAGGCTCCGGCAGCGCGCCCCAGCCCATCATCCTGACACATGGCTGGCCGGGATCTGTGTTCGAGTTCCTGGACGTCATAGACCTTCTTGCCCATCCAGAAAACCATGGCGGCAATGCCGAAGATGGCCTCACCCTCGTCATCCCGTCGCTCCCTGGATACGGCTTCTCCGGCAAACCCAAAACACCCATTGGCCCAAAACGCACAGCTGAACTGTGGGACAAGCTGATGCGCGAGACGCTGGGCTATGAGACCTACATCGCTCAAGGCGGCGACTGGGGCTCAGCTGTGTCCGGTCTCATTGCGTACAATCACGGAACAAACAAAGGCGGCGGGTGTAAAGCCGTTCACCTGAACATGTGGGGCATCCGGCCTGACACCGCACCAGAGACCGAAGAAGAGCAGGCCTGGGCCGCAGCGGCTGCCTTCGACTTTGAAATGGAAGGCGCCTACCTCCGTCTGCAAATGACCAAACCGCAATCTCTCTCTTACGCCATGATGGACAGCCCCATTGGTGCAGCTGCCTGGATCACAGAAAAATTCTACAGCTGGTCAGACACACGAGGCCCCGACGGGTCGCACATTGAAAACGCCTATACCAAGGACCAATTGCTCACCAATATCATGATCTATTTGGTGACGGGCACCTTCAACACAGCAACCTGGTTCTACAGAGGGATGATGGAAGAAGGTGGCTCTAACATGGCGCCCGGCGACACACTTGAAATTCCAACCGGGTTCATGCGCCTGCCCGAAGAAGGAAAGTTTATTTCGATCCCGCCGCGCTCCATGGCGGAGAAAGCATTCAACATTGTCCATTGGACAGAACCGACCGAAGGTGGACACTTCGCCGCGCTGGAAACCGGGCCCGTTTTCGCCGACGATGTTCGCGCTTTCGCGAAACTGGTGAAAGGCTAAACCATGACCCGTCGCGTCATTCCCGCAGACCCGTTCAAGATCCATGTACCCGACCATGAAATCGCGGACCTGAAACACCGGCTGGAGCAGACGCGGTTTCCTAATGAACCCGATGGGAATGATCATTGGGACTACGGCACAAGCCTCTCCTATATGGAAAGGCTCATCTCCTATTGGCGCGATGATTTCGACTGGCGAGCGCAAGAGGCCTGGTTGAACTCATTTCCCCAATACAAAGTCACCCTGACCGACGACGCAGATCAGGATCACGAGATCCACTTTGTCTACGAGAAAGGCTCAGGCGAAAATCCGATCCCTCTCATCATGACACATGGTTGGCCCTCAACATTTCGGGAGTTCCTGGATGTGGTGGACAGGCTCGCCCATCCGGAAAACCATGGCCGCTCGGGCCCGGCATTTGATGTCATTGTGCCCTCATTGATCGGGTTCGGTTTTTCTTCCCTGCCACGCCAGCCCATCGGACCAGCAGTAATGGCGGATCTTTGGCACCAGCTGATGACCGACGTGCTGGGTTATGACACCTACTGCGCACAAGCAGGAGACTGGGGGAGCTTCGTGACATCCTGCCTGGCTCTGCAGCACGCCGATGCCCTCCGCGCCATCCATCTCACCATGTTGCCGCTCCGCCCAAACCTGCGCCACGAGAGCCAACCCGCTGTGACCGACGAGGAAGCGGCCTGGATCAAAGGTATGAAGGCATGGTGGGCGGGCGAAGAAGGCTATCGCGTTATCCAATCAACCAAGCCGATGGCCCTGGCCTACGCCGTCATGGATTCTCCTGCCGGCCTCGCAGGCTGGCTCGCGGATAAATATTACCGACTTGGGGACACCGACAAGTCCCACACCTGGGAGGGCATGGAAACCCGTTTCCCAATGGACACGATCTTGACCCAGCTCTCTATCTATTGGTTCACGGGGACCATCAATTCAGCCAATACGCTCTACAAAGCGGGACCCGCAGAAGGGTCTGCCTTGCTCAAGCCGGGTCAGCGGGTAACCGTGCCCACCGCCTACACTGAATATCCAATGGACACGCTGCCCCTCACGCCCCGCTCCTGGGCCGAGCGCAGTTACAATCTGAAAGAATTCAAACTGATGGACAGGGGAGGTCACTTCGCAGCGATGGAAGAGCCAGAGCTCTTCTCTGATGACGTGCGCACCGCCTTTGCTCAGCTGCTGTGAGCAACCTGCAAGTTGTCAGATGAGGGCACGCCAGCACCCAGGTCAATCCATTCCATCATATCGGGAAGCGAAAATTTGGTCGACGGATCACCATAGGTGGCTTCTTCGACAATCACCTGATGCATGATCAGACGCACACCCGTACCATCTTCGTCACCAAGTGGAAGAGCAAGTGTCTCAAAAAGACAATCACGCCCTGTGTCGGATCTCGCATGGGTACTGAAAAACATGCCGCAGGGACGGGTGAGTGTTTCTTCCACTTTTGCAAAATAGAATGCCCGCGCACCGGCGTCCATTCGACCCCCAATCGCCTGACCGGTCATTTCCTCGTTGTAAAATTCGCAGATGGCTGTGCCGGCAAATCGCAGCTGGTATCCGCTTGGTCCACCGCGCTCCACGATTGTGCACCAGGGCATTTGCGTCGCCACACAAATAGGGTCCCAGTCACGATAAGGCGGCATGCGCCCGCCACCGAGGCTCATCCAATAGTCATAAAAGACTTTGCTGTTGTCGCTTCTAAATTCTGGCACTCGATCCCGCTCCGATGGACAACTCCAACGATAGTGACAGACTTACATAAATAGGTTTAGCCTTACTTGACGAGCCGCCGTCACGAAACCGCAGAATTCGGCGGTTTCTCAAGATTGCCCTGCCCCTTTGGCACGCCTGACCCCAAATCAATCCACCCGCTTTCTACGCGCTTCTCAACCAGTGCCGAGGTGTTGCCAAACCCCTGTGTGTTCAGTACGGCCATAAAAACCATAATACGGTCGGGCTCGCCTGCCCCATCGCAGAGCGGCAGCGAAAGATATTCAACCTCACTCACACGCCCTGCCGCCGACCTCGTGACGCTGGTATTCCAGCGACCGCAGGGAACCTTGAGTATGGAGATGAGGTTCAGCTCAGCAGACGCAAGCATCGCTTTGGGGAGATATTTTTCGAACGGCAACCCCGTCAGCTCAATGCCAACAAAGTCACACACACCGGTTCCTGCAAAACGGTGAATAAATCGCCCCTTCCCGTTTTCTTCAAAACACCGCGTGAGCATAAGCACATAGGGCATGAGTTTCGGGATCGCGATCGGGTCTAGCAGCCGAGCGTCAGGCGGGTGTCCCCCATTGAGCGACGCCCAATACTCAAAGACAATCTTCGTTGAAGGATGTTTAAAGGGCGGCACCCTGGGTCACTCCGATGGTGTTGCGTGAACTCCACCCAAATTGACACAGAAAAGTTTCGCCTCCTTTGACAAATCCCGTAAAGAAGCCGCCAAAAGTACTATAGATGTACCGTTTTAGGAGAGATCGCCCCGTCCCATGGCCATGAACTTCTCTTGGCGTTGACGACGCAGAGAGGCCCCGTCAAGGCCCGACAGGTCGCGAAGCTCATGCTCAATCGCATCGCCTGCTTCGGTCATCATCCGAGCGCGTTCACGATGCGCACCCCCGACGGGCTCGGGCAGAATGCGATCAATAACCCCAAGCTGTAAAAGGCTTTGCGCGGTGACTTTCATCGCCGCAGCAGCGTCTTTGGCTTTGTCTGAGTTCCGCCATAAGATCGAGGCAGAGGCTTCGGGTGATGCGACCGTGTAGATCGAATGCTCCAGCATCAAAACGCGGCTTGCAGTTGCGATCGCAAGCGCACCGCCAGAACCGCCTTCACCGATAACCAAAGAAACCGACGGCACCTGAATGTTGAGACAGGCATCAATAGAGCGCGCAATCGCTTCGGCCTGTCCGCGCTCTTCGCCTTCCCGGCCAGGAAACGCACCGGCAGTATCAATCAATGTGATGACAGGCATAGAGAAACGGTCTGCCATTTCCATCAAACGGACAGCCTTGCGATAACCCTCCGGCTGCGCCATCCCGAAATTGTGCTTCATCCGCGTTTCAACGTCGGACCCTTTTTCATGGCCCATGACCACAACGGAGCGACCTCGGAAACGCCCCAACCCACCGACAATGGCTTCATCCTCACCAAAGCATCGGTCTCCCGCCAACGGTGAGAAATCTTCGATCAGGGCATTTGCATAATCGAGAAAATGCGGCCGATTGGGATGCCGGGCAACCTGCGTTTTTTGCCAAGTATCCAGATCGGCATACATGTTGGTCAAAAGCTGTGCAGCTTTTGTCTCCAGCTTGGCAACATCATCAGAGATACCCGCGGTCGGGTCTTCCTGCGCCAGAAGCTTTAGCTCCTGAACTTTGCCTTCAAGCTCTGCGATCGGTTTTTCAAATTCGAGATATGTATGCATGCGTTCTTGGTTTACTCACGGCCCAAAATATCGGTCAGCGGCGGCACACTGGCCCGCCACCTTTCGCTTGTCAACTATGGTCCAACATGTCGGTAAATGGCAGAAAAAGGGACCAAAAAGCTCAAAAAAGGGCAATTATCGCTTACCCAGAGGGTGATGGC
>JAJFGY010000199.1 GCA_021775935.1 Alphaproteobacteria bacterium | reverse complement strand
GGCGAATGGAAGAAGAAGACCGGCTTCATGCCGTCACAAAAGACATTTGAAATTCTCGGCCAATGTGCCGAGTGCAGACCCGCATGACGGTCTGACCTTAGCGGCCGTGAGCAGTTAGGCCGCAACTCGAAATTTGAACCATCCCCGTTATCGGGGACAAGAACTCGCATGTGACAACTAGGGGGTAACGATGAAACACGCCTACATTTTGAAATACCGCAACCTAAAGTGGGGAGTAAGTGCAGCAGCACTCCTCAGCTGCACCGCTCTTTCTCTACCGACAAGCGCGACTGCAGAACCGACGAGCGCGCCGTCAATCGTCATCACCGCATCGCCTCTCGCTCGGACGACCGCCGAGCTTGCGCAGCCAGTGACCATTGTTGATAAAGAAGAAATCTCCCGAAGCGGCGCCTCAACACTGGGAAGCCTGCTCGGAACCAAACCAGGTGTCGCGCAGTCCTCATTTGCGAGAGGCGCCAGTCGCCCCATAATTCGCGGCCTTGATAACTCGCGTGTGCGGGTTCAGGAAAACGGTCTGGGCGCCCATGATGTCTCAGCGGTAAGCGAAGACCACGGCATTCCTATCGACCCATCAGCGGCAGACCGTATTGAAATCATCCGCGGTCCTGCAGCCCTGCGCTATGGCAGCGAAGCCATTGGCGGACTTGTCAGCGTTCTCAACAATCGTATTCCCGACAAGGCACCTGAGGGCGGTTTTGAGGCAGAAATCGAAGCAAATACAACAACCGCCGACAGCGGTCTCATGGGACGGGGGTCTGTCGACGTCGGAGAAGGGCCAATCGCCGTGCACGTTGACGCCTTTGCCCGCTCCGCTGACGATTATTCAACACCGCAAGGCACGCAGGCAAACAGCGCCGCTGAATCAAATGGACTGTCAGCAGGCATCAGCTACCTTTTGCCAAACGGCCACGTTGGCGTTTCTGTGACGCAATATGACAGTGACTACCGTGTGCCCGGTGCCGAAGCGGCAGCAAACCGCCTCGCCATTGATCTGGAGCAAACAAGATATGCAGCCGCAGCCCGTCTAGAGGATCTGGACGGCTTCTTCACCGGTCTGAGTGCAGATGTCGGCTATTCCGACTACACCCATGACGAAGTGTCAAAGGTCGCCGGCACCATTGGATCACGTTTCAACAATGAAGAATGGGAAGGTCGCTTGGAACTTCTTCACCGTGCCATAGGCAATGTGGAAGGCGCATGGGGCATTCAGGCAGCGACCAGAGACCTCAGTGCTATTGGCGAAGGCGGGGAGTTGATTGCACCGTCCACCCGCGACAGCCTCGCTGCCTTCGTGTTTGAAGAGTGGAAAATCAATCCAGCCCTCCGGCTCCAGCTTTCCGGCCGCATTGAACAGGTGGAACTAGAGGGATTGGGGACAAACCCACCCACACTCCAAGGGGTGACTTTGCCTGGGCAGGAACTTGCAGACTTTGGGAGCCGCCGGTCGCTTGATTTCACCCCCATCAGCGGCGCTGCAGCGCTTGTCTTCAACCTGACAGACGACGTTACGCTCGGTCTCAACACGCAATATGTCGAGCGTGCACCAGACCTCCTGGAACTGTTTGCCAAAGGCCCACACGAGGCCACGGAAACCTTTGAGATTGGCGACCCGACATTGGGCAAGGAAAGTGCAGCATCTTTCGACCTGAGCCTCGCGCGCAACACGGGCGACCTCTCACTGGAAGCCAATCTCTTCTATACTTCTTTCAGTGATTTCATCTTCAAACAAAACACGGGCTTTGTCTGTGGTGAAGAATTCGACACCTGTGGCGTCGACGGCGCGCCAGGGGTCGAGGATGAACTGACCCAAATTGCCTACCGCCAGTCTGACGCGGACTTCCACGGTGCAGAGTTCGCTGCCCGTTGGTCAGCCCTCGATCTTACAGACGGACGTCTGGGCTTTGATGGGCGCTTCGACTATGTCCGCGGCAAACTGGACGCAGGCGGCAATGTGCCCCGCATTACACCGCTTCGGTATGGAGCGGGCGTGTTTTTTGAAAACGACAATCTGTTCAGCCGCATCAGCTTCTTAAGAGCAGATGAGCAGGATGATGTTGCAATCAACGAAACCAGCACCAACGGGTATACCGACCTTCGGGCCGAAGCGACCTACACGTTCTTCCTGCCGCAGTCAGATCGCGAGATCGAACTGGGTGTGGTTGGGACGAACCTGCTGGATGATGACATTCGCAACCACGTTTCATTCAAGAAAGACGATGTTCTTGACCCCGGTGCCAGCGCACTGTTTTTTGTCCGCGCCAGACTCTGAGGTCACACAGACTCTGAGTTCACAAAGACATGCTTGTTTTGGAGGTCGCGCTTTTCTAAAGCGCGGCCTTCCTTCTTTTGCAGAAGCGCAATGCGCACAACATCTGCCTGGTCTCGCGCGCCAAGCTTACCGCGCACATCCACAAAGTGGCTCCTCACGGTGCTGATTTTTACTTTCTGGTCCGCCGCAATTTCCCGGAGCGTCCGACCCGTCAAAAACGCCGAGAGAACTTTGGCCTGCGCAGGCGTTAGCGAAAACCGCGTGGCGAGTTCTGTAGCGCTGGGAAAAAGATCCTTGTGTGCAGCATTCTCCCCACGTCCCGCATCAGTTAAGCGCTTCTCGACAAACTCAAGCAACCAATCTTGATCATTGCTGGTCGCCCAGTTCATGATTTCATCCACACGTTGATCGATGCCAGCTGTTTCAGACGCAGGAACATCAGGCCAAAGCCTAGCCGTTGGGTTTTGAACCTTCGGTTTGCTGCTCACGCTGTTTCCTCTCCCTCAATGACGAACCGGCAATTGGTCAGGCATCATTTCTTTGAGAAATTCACCTATCTCTGTGATCGAACGCTGCGTCTCAGGAATACGTGTTCCAAGCGCATGCCAGCCATGGGGCATGCGCGGATAAACATCGCACCACGCCTTGCACCCTGCATCTCTTAGGCTTTGCGCCAGCCGCGTTCCATCATCTCGCAGAACTTCCGGTGCGCCGACATGAATAAGCGTGGGCGGCAAGCCCGTGAGGTCTGCAAACAAAGGAGAGGCCAGCGGTTCCTCTGTCGAGCGTCCCTGCAAATAAAGCCTCACGACAACATTCATCGCCTCCAGGGAACTTACAATCGGGTCACTGTCCAGATTTGTCAGGACCGAGTTCCCCGACAAAGTCATATCAACCCAGGGAGACAGCAGCGCAGTAGCGGCAGGAAGAGGAAAACCTTCATCGCGCAAAGAAACCAACGCACCAAGAGCAAGGCTCCCGCCTGCAGAATCCGCAACAATCGCAACCTGCGAGGGATCAGTTCCTCGTGCAATGAGCCACCGATAGGCGGTCTTCACATCCTCAATCCCCGAAGGAAAGGGATGCTCCGGTGCCAATCGGTAGTCCAGAACAAAGGCGTCTGCATCCGCCTCACGAGTGATATTCACAATAAGCGCATTGTGAACCGCCGAGCGACCCAGGACAAAAGATCCACCATGGATGTAGAGCAACGTGCGGCGCGGCGGGTTATCTGGAAAACTCATCCATTCGCCGTCGACTGGCGCTTCATCCAAATTGCGAAAGCGCGCCTTGGGGGGAACATTGGCGACGACATTCTCCAAAAACCCATTACGTCGACGCATAGCTGCAATGTCAGGCGTCTCTCCCGCATCGGCGTCGGAAGATCGCACGAGAATTTTACAAAACAGGCGCAGCGCTCCAATCCAGAAGCGGCCCCGCCAACTCGTATCCAGAGGTTGCAACCGCCAACTCTGCTTTTGTTCCGCCAGGACGTGGTCCACTACTCATTCCTCTTGATCAAGGAGCATGGTTGCTCAATCAGCCCTCTTGGGTCACGGATAATATTTCGGCTGATCCCCTACAATTGTAGGATGAAGCGCGGTTTTGAGAAGATTAATCTGCCTCTGTTTCCAGTGCACCTGCCATTTCAAAGGCAGAGCCATCAAGGGGTACCCCATGTCCTGCCTACCGTTTTCGTTAAGATCAAAGTCTTTTGTCTGGGCGCTATGTACGGTCCTGCTTGGCGCAAATAGCCCGGCAAGTGCTGTTGATAACAGCCACAATCCCGCCCTTCCCCAATTTGCCGTGGGGTCCTCAACCGCCATGTTGCATAACTCCGAGCGGGCCGGACGCGCGTCAACACATCATGCAAGCGCACGTACAGCGATTGATTTCTGCGATCAGATAGCCTTTTCGAGGGCACTTGAGGGGCTTAAGAGGGAAGAGCGAGACGCCATCAGGGAGTCATCGGAGCGCGACAGACTGAACAATCCATCGCTTGCCGGCAGGCTCATATGGGCCACCACTAATGATACCGGGTCCGACGACCGCGTCACACTAGCAGCCCTACAAGAACAACTTCAGGCCGAGTGGAACACCCGGTGTAAGGCTGCCGTCGCAAAAGCGCCTAAGACCGAAAGCAGCTTCACCGCGGGAGGCAGTCTGGCTGTCGGCAACCTGAACTTGCCCACGCAAAGCTACCTCGGCTTTGAGGCCGTGGGCACACTCGTTCAGACCCTGAATGTTGCAAATGTTGAAGAGGAGGCACGAGCAACCGCGGGGTCTTTCGACGGCAGTGCTCATTTTTCCAATACAAGTCTCTTCGGCTCAAACGGGGTATGGGCAGGAGTGGGCTATATTCGCACAACGGCAAATGCCTCGACCCGATTGATGAATATTGATCCCGCAGGGAGCCGACTTCTCATTCCAGGCCCCCTTGGCGGAGCGTCAGGTTTCTCTCTTGCAAGCGCAGGTGGCCTCAATTTGGTGACCCAGGCAGACTACGAAGCCCAGTATGAGTGGGACAGCTTTTACGCCAAAGCAGGCCTGCCTTTTGATTGCGGCCCGTGGGTTTTCATGCCTTTCTTCGGCGTGGCTTACACCGATCAGGAACAGACCTCCCGCTTCTCTGGTTCCATTCCAGGCTTCGCACGCACTTTCGCTTACAACACAATGGTTGATGTCGAGACAATCAGTCCGCTGGTTGGTTTCGACGCAATCCGCCACTTCCCGGGTTTCAGCTTACATAGCGGCGGGTTGCTATCAGCAGACTTCAACGATGCCCATGGATATGACCGATTGTCTTTTACTGGTATTGCCGACAGTCAGGCGCCGCTCGACCAGGATGATACAAGTCTCGGTGGCCGTGCTTGGGCGGGGATAACGTTTGGCGCACCACAGTCTCCCTTCAAACTGTCGCTCGATGCGTCTTACGTCTATGTCGATAATATTCCAGTGGTGACACGAGACGGGACGAACCCCTCGTCGCTCGGCTTCGAGAGCGCTGATGGTGTCCTGGGATCCATCCGCGCCACATTCCGCTTCTGATCAGGAGCAGACACAAAAAGCCCGGCGGGAAATATCCTCTGCCGGGCATTTTTATGGACGGCTTTCATCGGTGCCCAGCAGCGCAATACGCACAACGTCTGCCTGATCCCGCGCGCCCAGCTTCTCCCGAACCTGTACAAAATGGGTGCGCACAGTGTAGATCGTAACACCCTGCCCGTCGGCAATTTCCTGCAAAGATTGCCCGGCGAGGAAAGCACACAAAACTTTCGCCTGCGCCGAGGTTAAGGAAAACCGGACGGCTAGGAAATCTTCCGGTGGGATCCGGCCCTTATGGGCATCTGCGTCATTTTCCTGGATGGCCTTGGATCGCGCGTTGAGAAATTCAAAGATCCACTTCTCATCATTCTCTTCTGCCCAACTCATAATCTCGCCAAGACGCCGGTCGGTTTCGGGCACCAGTCCCTCGTGGATCCCGGGCCAGACGCGCGCGCTTAGCCGGTCCTTGGAGCGCCGGTCTTTGGTGTACTTATCTCCCATTCCTCACCCAACCTTACGCTTCTCTTCTGGACGCCCCGGAAGCATCTGACGCAAAAAATCGCCAATCTCCTTGATGGACCGTCGCGTCTCTGGCAGCAAGGGGCCTAGACGATGCCAGACATGGGGCATACGCGGATAGACATCGCACCAGGCTTCGACGCCTGCTTCGCGCATCCGGGTGGCAAGCCTGGTGGAATCGTCGCGGAGGATTTCTGGTGCGCCGACATGGATCAATGTGGGCGGCAAACCGGAAAGATCAGCAAACAAGGGAGAGGCCAGCGGATCGGTTGGGGGATGCCCTTGCAGGTAAAGGCGGGAACACATGTTGAGACCCTCCAGAGAACTCACCATGGGATCGTTCTCAAGATTGCTCAAAATGGAATTACCCGACAGGGTCATATCAACCCAGGGACCAAGCAGCACCATTGCGCCTGGCATCGCGACACCTTCATCGCGCAATGCAAGGAGGGCAGCAAGGACAAGTCCTCCACCGGCAGAATCAGCCACCACCCCAAAGGTCTCCAGATCAACGCCTTGCTCAATCAACCAGCGATAGGCTGCCTTCACATCTTCAATGCCGGCTGGAAACGGGTTCTCAGGCGCGAGACGATAATCAAGCACGAAGGCGCGCGCATCTGTCTCGTTGCAGATATTTGCAATCAGAGCGTCATGCACACCAGATCGTTCAAGCATGAACGATCCTCCATGGACGTAAAGCAGTGTGCGGGTTTGAGGCGCCCCTCTGATCTGGACCCAGGGCCCTGCAACCGGGGCGTCTTCGGGTTCTTCAAATATGGCACTGGACGGAACCATCGCAATTATGTTCTCCAGAAACTTCACCCGTTTGCGCGCAGTGACGACATCAAACGGCTTCGCCTTGTAGTTCTCAGCGCCAACAGATTTTCGAAGAAGCTTGTTCACGGTCTGAACGAGCCCGATCCAAAATCGCGCCCGCCGGCTTGCCCCACTTGTCTGTGGCCGCCAGCTTCGCAACGCTTCATCTGCGACCCGTTCCAGAACAACCTCCCACCATCAACTACGACCTTCGAAGTAGAGGCTAAAACATGCGTCCGCCTCATACAAATGTATGACGAAGCACCAAAACCCGCTCCGTAGGCTCACCCCAAGCTTCACAAAATGGTTCACGACTTCAACAAAACGCCACACAGGCGCCATAATCAGGGGTTTCACATGGTCCGTCCTCTTCAGACCTGTCGTTTGGCAGCGTTCAGCGCTCTCGTCGGCATGACTTTCTCATTTTTCTCTGCGCCTGCGAGCGCCATCGACAATAGTCACAATCCAGCGCTCCCGCAGTTTCAGGTCGGGAGTTCAGATCTGATGCTTCACAACAGCGTACGCGCGGCAAATTTGGTCCAGGCTGTCCGGGACGCAGACGCGGCACTCGCCACATGTGACGAAGCAAAATGGATGACAGCGATGAGTCGTCTCGATTCAGCCAGCATCATGGCTGAGCTTGCTATCAGTGGCCCGGCGGGAAAGATTGTTGTCGACGCGGACGAAGAGGATGAAGACGCAATCGACGCATACTCCGCCAAACGACGCGCCGAGTGGAAAGCCAAATGCGGCAAAAGAGAAGCGACCAACTCTGGCACCAGCTTCACCGCTGGTGGCAGCCTGTCGGTCGGCCAACTGAGCCTGCCCCAACAAGCTTTTCTAGGCTATGAAGCGCTGGGCACACTGATACAAACACTGGGTGTGGTGAACACCGAAGAAGATGCCCGCGTAACAGCGGGATCCTTCGACGGCAGCGCTCATTTTGCTGACGCAGATGTTCTGGGGTCCAACGGACTATGGACAGCGCTGGGATATGTCCGCACAACGGCCAATGCATCGATCCGGGTGACGAACATTGATCCAGCAGGAAGTCGTCTCTTGATACCCGGCCCCCTTGGCGGTGCATCGGGTTTCTCTCTGGCAAGCGCAGGCGGCTTGAATGTGGTGACCCAGGCTGACTATGAAGCTCATTATGAATGGGACAGTTTTTACGCCAAAGCAGGTCTGCCATTTGACTGTGGTGAGTGGCTCTTCATGCCTTTCTTTGGAGCGGCTTATACCGATCAGGAACAGACCTCCAGCTTCTCCGGCACCATTCCAGGCTTCGGCAGAAATTTTGCCTACAACACAATGGTTGATGTCGAAACCATCAGTCCCTTTGTTGGTTTTGATGCCGTGCGTCACTTCAACGGCGTCAGCATTCACGGCGGCGGTATGGTCTCGGCAGACTTCAACGACGCCAATGGGTATGACCGGCTGTCTTTCACCGGTGTCGCCGACAGTCAGGCGATGATCAGTCAAGACGATACAAGCCTTGGTGGACGCGCCTGGGCGGGCGTGACCTTCGGCACGCCACAGTCACCCTTCAAGCTCTCTTTGGATGCGTCCTACGTCTATGTCGACAACATTCCGGTTGTCACGCGCGACGGCACAAATCCTTCCTCACTTGCCTTTGAGAGTGCCGACGGGATCCTGGGAACAATTCGTGCCACGTTCCGCTTCTGATCAGGAGCAGGCACAAAAAAGCCCGGCGGGAGATTTCCTCTGCCGGGCTTTCCTTATTTCTTTTTGGGTCTGGTGTTATCCAAGCATGCCCAATGCATGGAGATAAAGTTCCAGCATGGCTTCTTCTTCCTGTCGCTCTGCGCTGTCTTTCTTGCGGAGCGAAATCACTTTGCGCAACACCTTGGTGTCAAAGCCATTGCCCTTCGCTTCCGCATAGACCTCTTTAATGTCAGCGGCAAGCGCAGCCTTCTCTTCTTCCAACCGTTCAATTCGTTCAACAAAGGAACGCAATTGACCCTGCGCGATTGTTGTTGACCCTTCGGGCGTGGTGCCATCCGCCATGTGTCTGAAATCCTTGAGCTGATATCGGAAGTAGGTGTGAGCGCGAGCTCTGAGGCGCGCACCATATCGGCGCGCTTCCGCGCCAGCAAGAGACAGGGCGCATAAAGCTGTGGATTATTTAGCGCTCTATTCGTGTTACCATGATTACCCACAAATCAGTCTCTGGGAGGGTCAGAAATGCGCTTAGGTATTATCAGTCTGCTACTGGGATTTTTCACCGTTTCAGCGCACGCGGCAAACGTGGAGCGCTATACCGACCCGGCTATGGCAGACGCCAATCTGCCCTTCTCCCAGGCCGTCAGAGTAGATAATATGCTCTACCTCTCCGGCCAGATTGGAAATATCCCCGGGACTCTCGACCTCGCCCCCGGCGGCATGGAAGGCCAGGCACGCCAGACCATGGAGAATATCCAGACCGTACTGGAAGCCAACGGGGCGTCTTTTGCCAATGTCACCAAATGTCTGGTGATGCTCGCTGACATGAGCCAATGGGCCGACTTCAACAAAGTCTATGTGACCTATTTCGAACCAGGACAATTTCCTGCCCGCTCCGCCTTTGGCGCAAACGGGCTAGCCCTTGGCGGTGCTTTGGAAGTTGAGTGCGAAGCCTATCTCGGCGACTGATCAGGAATGGTTTTCTTGCGCTGCCTTGAAGGCGACGACCTGCTCTGGCGTCGCTTCCTTCTGGTGCTTCTTCTTCCAGTCTGAAAAGGGCTCGCCGTAAATATGTTCGCGGGCCGCATCCTTGCTCATTTCAATGCCCTGCTCTTCTGCAGCATCGCGGTACCAATCCGCCAGACAGTTTCGACAGAAGCCTGACTGGATCATAAGGTCAATATTTTGCACATCCGTCCGCTTGAGCAGGTGGGAAACCAGCCTGCGAAAGGCAGCAGCTTCCAGCTCTGTCTGTATCGTCTTATCCATTTCGGTTTATCCTTCCTAAGCCAGCGGATTAGAGCCCCACTGTAGTTTCCTCAATAAGGTGATCAACGACGGCCACAAGAGCATCACGAGGTTCAGCGCCTCCCGCCATCGCATCGCCATAAACCCGCCTTTGCTGATCCGCGCTCGTGCCACGTCGGGCGATCTGCTCGATACGGGAAATTTCATCTTCCGACCCAAGTCGTGCCGCGTCTTCAGCCGTCATCTCAATAATCTCATCACACAATGCCTCAAAAGAGGTAAGCGTCCCCTTCCCAAAATCAATGAGCTCTCCGGCCACACCATACCGTTGCGCTCGCCATCGATTTTCACCCATCAAGGTTGCAGGATATAGCCGCCAGCGCTGGTTTTTCTGGCGCAGTCGATAGAGCATGGAAAGCAACGCCTGATAG
>JAJFGY010000198.1 GCA_021775935.1 Alphaproteobacteria bacterium | reverse complement strand
ACCCTGATTTTCTAATTTCTTGCTTTCGCCATAAGGACTTGTGGCCTAGAATCCCTTTGGTTAAATTGCTTTCGCATCCGCGAAGTGCCGCATGACGGCTTGTTGATCGCGCGGCGGCTTTAAGAGGGGCATCGAGGCCAGATTGGTGATGGGGCATTTGGAGGCGGCTGGCACACATGTGAGTGCGGCTAAATCTCAGAAGTTCCATCAAAATATGGGTGTTCCTCTATCAATGGATGCGGTGAGCAAGCCGCCGAACTGCCGATTTCCTGAGGATTTCCCCCAGAAACCGGCCATATAACGGGTGTGGATTTAAAAAATCATGTCGAGTCAGATCGGACCTAAAAGCCTTCGCCTTCTGGCCCTGAGTGCGGCTCTCGCACTTGGCGGCTGCGCCTTTGCCGACGAGGTCATCTGGCCAACCGTCGCAGGCGATGAGGCCAAAACAGGCGCAAACGCCGCCCCCGCACTTGGCACAAGCACTGCCGCCGGGCTCACCGTCACGCCGGGAGCAGCGACGGGAACGCCCGTTGGCACCCGCGTTGGGCAACTTCGCGGAGATTTGGGGCGGCTTCAGACAGCCATGAACACCCGCTCAGCAGAACTTGAGGGCATTCGCTCTCAGACAAGCACCCATGCTGGCGCCTATCACGCGAGCAAAGCGGGGATTGAAGCCAAGCTGCAGGTGGGCACCACACCGGGCAATCCAAATCTCGTGTCAGCTTGGAACCAAACCCAGGCTGAACTCGACCAGATGGCCCGCGACATCAATAATATGACCGCACTCTCAACTGCGATTGCAGGGGATGCGTCCACGGCGACCTACCTGCTTGACACAATCCAGGCCACTTTTGGCCTGTCAGGGGCGGTTGATGCAGACCATGTGCAACTGGAAACGCTGCAGGACAATACCAAGCAGACGATTGTTGTGATCAACAGCCTGCTCAGCGAGCTGCGCGAAGACACTGCGCGCCAGACCACCTATCTGGCGAACGAACGCGCGGCGCTCAACACGCTCTCTAATGCGATTAAGCGCGGTCAGGTCTATGGCGGTGGGCTCTCCATCTCCCAGACACCCTCCGCAGCTCCCAGCCTTGCTGCATCGACCCGCGCATCGGGTGAAGTGCCTGGCACTCCGCCGCTTGTCACCATTCGCTTCGACCGTCCGGGCGTTGAATATGAGCGCTCACTCTACACTGCGCTGTCGCAGGCTCTTGAGCTGCGCCCTGGCGCAGAGTTCACCGTTCTTGCGGTTTCCCCCGCAGGCGGTACCGCTGCAAACGTCCAGCTTGCGCAGTCCCAGTCTCGGGACAATGCAGAACGGGTTTTCCGCTCTATGAGCGATATGGGCCTGCCACCTGACCGGGTCCAGCTTTCAGCCACCACGAGCGCTGGCGTGTCTTCCAACGAAGTCCGCATCTACGTTCGCTAAAGTCGGCCACAGATTTTGAAGAAGCCCTGCTCCCTGGAGCGGGGCTTTTTTGTGCGTATCATTTGACCGCATCGCGATAGGCGATCACATCGCCGAGTGTTTCTGCTTCATAGACACCACGGGCAATCGCCCGGGCGACGCAGTCACCAGCATAGGTACCCAGTTCTGAGAGATGACGAACGCGCATCTCTTCGTCCAAACTGTAAGCGCCTGTCGCAATCACAAAGATCGCGTCGCCATCCACCGGCGCATGGGCGGGGCGCAGCGCGCGGGCCAACCCATCGTGCGCCATCACCGCAATGCGGGTACATTCTGCAGCACTCAAATCTGCATTCGTCGCCACAATGCCAATGGTTGTGTTTTGACGCAGGCCTGCATCGCCCGCCTTGGTGCCTTCGTGCCACTCTGCCCTAGCAGGCAGAACAGCAGATGCCGCGCCACCAAACTCACCATTCATTTCAAAGGGTGCCGCCCAAAAAGACCTGGAGCCCGGCACAATGGCTGAGCCGTAGGAATTCACGGCCATCAGCGCACCAATTTGCAACCCATCGTCGCGTACGAGCGATGCGGAGCCCGTGCCACCCTTTATGCTGCCCGCGCGGGCGCCAAAACCTGCGCCTGAATTACCAAGGGAAAATGTGTCAGACGCATTCGCGGCTGCGGTGGCCCCCAGTGCCCGGTAGGGAGGTTCTTCTCCCCAGCCCTTATCGCCGCCATTCGACAGATCAAACAGGATCGCGGCAGGAACGATGGGGGCACGCACACCACTTCCCGCAATTTCATACCCTCGCCCGCGGGCACCGAGCCATGCCGTCACACCTGACGCAGCATCAAGCCCGTAGACTGATCCACCAGACAGCGTGACGGCATCGATCACACCGCCCAGGAGGCGGGTTGGATCAAGCGCATCTGTCTCGCGGGTTCCAGGCGCTCCCCCCATAACGCTGACGGCTGCGGTCACCGGCGCATCTGGCACGATCACCGTGGCGCCTGTACGCGCGCCCAAATCTTCTGCCTGACCGACCTTGATCCCAGCAACGTCCGTGATCAAATTACGGGGGCCGGGCTTCAAGACAGAAGGAAGGATGGACATGTCCGTGACTTTCTTGTTCTGGTCTGCGCACCCTCCTGGTGAGGGTGCTCTCTGGTCGCGGACGCTATCGGCCCGGCACGTCTGGGTCAATCGCCCGCCGTTGGGCTATGATGGGGGCTATGATGGGGTCCATGCTTAGGGACAACGAGTGAGGGGTCACCCCTCAGATGGAGGAATGTATGCGCTTTTCCCGTGCTTTGATTGTGCTTGTCGGACTTGTTGTGGTCTCCGCCCCCCTTAGCATCTGGTGGAGCCATTCTGAGATGCCTGGCGCGCGCTCGAACGGAACGGGCGAATATATGGTGTCATCGGCCCATCCGGAGGCCAGCAAAGCCGGACAAGACATGCTCGCCGCAGGGGGCTCTGCTGTTGATGCGGCAATCGCCGTGCAATTGGTGCTCACACTTGTTGAACCTCAATCATCGGGCATTGGCGGGGGCGCCTACATGCTGCATTGGGATGAGCGCGCGCGGCTCTTGGAAGCCTATGACGGGCGGGAAACTGCCCCCTCTGGTGCCACCCCCCAGCTCTTTCTTGATGAAGCTGGTAAACCGATTTCCTTCTTCGACGCCGTGGTCACAGGGCAGTCCAACGGTGTACCTGGTGCCGTCGCCATGCTCTATCTCGCACATCAGGAACATGGGGTGTTGCCCTGGGCGGACCTGTTCCAGCCAGCAATCAGATTGGCGTCAGAGGGCTTCACGGTTACGCCACGGCTTAACAAACTGATTGCCTGGTCGCCTGCATTGCCACGTCTGCCCTGGTCGCGCGCCTATTTTTTTACTGAAGATGAAACGGGCACGGCGACGCCGCTCGCCGTTGGCACACTCTTGAAGAACCCCGCCTATGCAAAGACGCTGCGTCTCATTGCAGATCAGGGTCCTGACGTCTTTTACAAAGGCGAAATTGCTGAGGCGATTGTCGCCACGTCGCAGAACGCGCCTATTCGGCCAGGTACGCTTAGCATGGCTGACATGGCAGCCTATGCGCCCATCAAACGCGATCCAATTTGCCTCACTTACCGCAGCTATAATGTCTGCGGAATGCCGCCTTCAACATCGGGCGGGCTCACCAGCTTGCAGACCCTTGGCATCCTGGAATCGTTTGATATGGGCTCGATTGCGCCGGGCTCGCTTGAAGCGGTACATCTCATCACCGAAGCCAGCCGTCTCGCGTATGCCGACCGTGACCTCTATATCGGCGACACAGATTTTGTCGATGTGCCCATCGCTGCGATGCTGGATGAAGACTATCTCGCAAGCCGGGCGCGTCTGATTGACATGTCGGGCAGCATTGGCACAGCAGATGCTGGCGTCCCGGCAGCATCCGGTGATCTTGGGTCTCTTTATGCGCCCAATGCATCGCGATCCCGTCCCTCCACCAGTCATTTCAGTATTGTAGATGCGCGTGGCAATGCTGTCTCGATGACCACTTCGATCGAAGCGCCCTTTGGCAGCCATCTGATGGTCGGCGGCTTCTTCCTCAACAACCAGCTGACTGATTTTTCCTTCCGTCCGGAGATTGACGGCAAGCCTGTCGCAAACGCCGTTGCACCAGGCAAGCGTCCTCGCTCGTCTATGACGCCGAGCATGGTTTTTGACGATGAGGGTGACTTTTATCTGGCTGTCGGATCACCAGGCGGCAGCCGCATCATTGCCTATGTGACACAAACGCTTGTCGCACTTCTAGATCACCATCTGCCTATGCAGGACGCTGTCAGCCAACCGCGTCACGTCAACCGGAACGGCCCGCTGGAAATTGAAGCCGGCACCGCTATTGCGGACCTAAAAGACGAGCTTGAAGCGCTGGGGCACCAGGTGGTGGTGACAGAGATCACCAGCGGCCTTCACGGCATTCGTCGTCTGGAAGGTGGTCTTGAAGGTGGCGCGGACCCCCGCCGCGAAGGAGTGGTCCTTGGCGGGCAGCTCTAGTTACTCAATAAGCCCGAGGCGATTTTGACGAGACCCTTAAGTGCCGGATCTGGCGCTATCACCAGATAGGTAGGGATCGGCTTGATGTATTCGCTTATCTTGCCGCGGTCTTCAAACCGGGTTCGGAAACGCTGCCCTTCAAAAAGACCGCCCCAGCGCGGGACAATGCCCCCTGCGATATAAACGCCCCCCGTTGTGCCCATGGTGAGCGCAACATTGGCAGCAGCGGCACCAAGCCAACTTGTGAAACAGTGGACCGCCTCCGCACTGATGGGCTCCCCACCGGTCGCGGCCCGGGCCGCTATTTCCGCAGCACTCACCGGCTCACAGTCCAGCCCTTCCATCTCGCAAAGCGCATCATGCAACGCCTCAAGTCCCCCACCTGACAAAATCGTTTCCGCATTCACATTGCCAAATCGGCGAAGCAGCCGTTCATAAATAGCGAGTTCGCGCGTGTTTGTGGGGGCAAGATCTGCGTGTCCCCCTTCCCCATCAATCAGAGCATAGTCGCCCTGACCATCTGGTACGAGACCGGCAACGCCCAGACCGGTACCTGCCCCAAGGACTGCCATCGGCCCAGCTGCATCGCGCCCACCACCGCCGATCTGCAAAAGTTCATCCTCATCAAACAAAGGCAGCGCATGGGCGATCGCTGCAAAATCGTTCACCAATTTGACACTGTCCGTGCCCAGACGTGCCGTCAGATCTGCCTCGGTCAGCTGCCAGTGACAGTTGGTCATGTCGATCGATGCGCCCCCATCACCCAGCACGACCGGTCCTGCACCACAAATTGCTGCCGCGTTTACTTCTGGTCGCCCCGTTTCGTCCAACACTTCCTGCAAAACATCACCGAATGTTCCGAAGCTTTCGGTCTCCAGGACAAATGGAGGCGTAAGAGTGCTCACGCCAACCGAGGCATCGGCATAAGAAAAGCGCGCATATGTCCCGCCAATGTCTGCCACCAGCACACGCGATCCATCTTTGATATGTTCCATCATACACCTCCCAGGTTCGATGCAGCACACCAACGCGCGTTCTGCACCTCTGCGGTATCGGCTCACACTAATGCGTACGACTTGTTTCACCGCGCGTCCGGATGGAAAACCAGCTTCCGGTTTTCCTGGCCGCTCTTCACTGCGCCGCTCGGACAACTTCCTTGCGATGAGGTATGCATATTCTGAAGACAGTACCAGTGGGACCTGTCTCAACAAGTTCCAGTGTGCCGCCATGAGCTCGAACGAGGTCCGCTGAAATGGCAAGGCCCAACCCTGTCCCTCCCTGACGCGTCGTCCCTCCAAAAGGTTGGAAGAGACGCTCGCGAGCGACATCGGGAATACCAGGCCCTGTATCTGCCACCTCAATTATGACGCTCTCATGGGTCGCATTTGCACGCACAATGATCTCGCCACCAGCTTCCATTGCCTGGGCAGCGTTTCTGCCAAGATTGAGCAACACGCGAAAAAGGTGATCGGGATCGGCATCCACTTCTGTTCCCGCTTCAATTTCCAGCAGCACAGAAACGGGACTGTCCTCTTCCAGGCCAATTGCCTCCATGGCTTCTGCTGCGAGCGATGCCAAGTCGACAGCGCGCCTCATCGGCGGTTCTTCTTCACTGCTACCGAACTTCAACGTGTTCGTACAAAGTTGAATGGCTCGGTCGATCGAGGCAAAAAGACGTGGGGCGAGGCTTTGAACTGTTGGATCGTCTACACCGACGAGCCGGTCTGAAATCAGCTGAGTACTGGCCAGAATATTTCTGAGGTCATGGTTGATCTTGCTGATGGCGGTTCCGAGCGAGGCGAGGCGTGCCTGCTGGTTCAGTGTAGAGCGGACCTGGGTCTGCAGGTCAGCGAGTTCCCGTTCGGCAACACCAATTTCATCTAGCCGTGTTGAGGGGTCAATCACGCGAGACGCGTCATCGGGGTTTTGGCTGAAGGCCACCATATTTTCGGTGATGCGGCGCATGGGACGCACCAGAAAGAAGTTCAGCGCGAAGAAAACCAGCGACGCCGTAATGACAGAAATCAGGATTGAGAGGTTCAGAATATTGGTCGAAAAATCCAACATGGCCTGTCGCAGCGGTGTCTCATCGAACACGATTTCAATGAAGTCGCCCCCCTCAAAGCGCGGCTCACCGATCACCCGAATGATGCGGCCATCATCCGCCATCAGGCAATCGAACATATCCATGACGATATCGAGGAAGGTGGCCCCCCGCAGATCATAGGTTGCATCAATGGCGGGCGGCATGTCGTCGCGCAAAATCAGGCGGCGCGCGGCGTCTCTATGAAGCACGACAGCGTAGGCTTCAGCATTTTCCAGAAGCTCATCGCGCAGGGCGCTCGCAACCATATTGTCGGGTGTTGCTTCCAGAGCAAGGGTCGCGATCTGGGCCCGTGCCAGCCTCTGTTTGATCCAGCTATCGCGAAAATTGGACAACGACGGCACATAGATCAGAACTTCTGCCAGCATCACAAAGAGAACGGTCAGAACAAGAAGCTGGGCCGACAAGCTGCGGCGCAGAGGCCCCACGAGACGATCCATTGATCGGGCTGCAGGCGCAGCTGCAGCGCGCGGCTCACCCACGGTATCAACAGCTGTTACTTCATCGATCTCGCGATCCATTTTCCGCCTGTTCTCCAAAACGCACCCTTGGCGCGCAGGCCCGAACTATAGCGGAAAGACCCCCTACCCGAATAGGCCAAGGAACTTCACAATTGCTCTGGTTTTCCAGCTAAAGAGCGTTGGTGTGTAGTAAGAACCGGCGGCGCGCTTGCTGATTTCGCCCAGGGTTGGATAAGGCGAGACCATGCCTGCCATTGCCCCAATTTTCATGCCTTGTGACTTTGCCAGAACCCAGGGTT
Organism: Alphaproteobacteria bacterium; assembly: GCA_021775935.1. Lineage (GTDB taxonomy): Bacteria > Pseudomonadota > Alphaproteobacteria > Parvibaculales > Parvibaculaceae > Mf105b01. The sequence goes on along the minus strand of JAJFGY010000198.1, from coordinate 37,861 downwards.
GCAGCAGATCGCCGGCATGAGGCCCAACGATGCTCGCCCCCAGAATACGGCCATGACTATCTGTCACCACTTTGACCAATCCGCGGGTGCGCCGCTCAGCCTGCGCCCGATCATTTTCAGCCAGCGGCCACCGAAGCACTTCGATCTTTCCGTGCCTCTTGCGGGCTTCCTCTTCCGTCTCCCCCACATGGGCAAGTTCCGGGTCCGTGTACGTCGCCCACGGAATGGCTGAATGATCTGCCTTAGCGGGAATCCGGAAAAGGATATTCCTGATCACAATGCCAGCATGGTAGCCCGCGACATGGGTGAACTGGAGACCGCCGGACACATCGCCGATCGCAAAGATTTTCTTGTTGGTTGTTCTAAGGCGCGCATCGACCTTGATGCCGGTGCGTTCATATTTGATGCCCGCATTCTCAAGGTCGAGCCCTTCGACATTGGGACGCCGACCAACTGCCAGCAGCAGGTGCGACCCGGAGACAGTTTCATTGCCACCTTCTGTTTCGATGGAGACCGTCACACCCGCGCCGTCTTTTGCGACGGAGGTTACTTTTGCACCTTCGCGAATCTCAACTCCGTCTTCACGGATCGCGTCGAGCACGAGCGCTGTGAGCTCCGGATCATCTTTGCCCAGCGCCTTCAGGCCTTCAAGCACCGTCACCTTGGCGCCAAGACGACGATGCGCCTGCGCGAGCTCCATGCCGATGGGGCCGCCACCGACAATGATCAAATGCTCGGGGCGCTCTTTCAGGTCGAACATGGTTTCATTGGTAAGAAAGGGAACCGTGTCGAGCCCAGGGATAGGAGGCACTGCAGGTGATGAGCCTGTCGCCACAACAAACCGACGCGCCTTGATAATCTGTCCACCTGCCTCAACCGTTTGCGGACTTGCAAATCTTGCTGCTGCCTGAATGACCTGGACGCCCAGACCTTCAAACCGCTCAACACTGTCGACGGGCGCAATGCCTGCAATGACTTCATGCACATGATCGTGGACACGACCAAAATCAACTTCCAACGGCTGAGGCTTCACGCCAAAGATTTCGCCGTCGCCCATGGCATGGGCATGCTTGCCCGCCGCGATCAATGCTTTTGATGGGACACAACCATAGTTCAGACAATCACCACCCATTTTGCCTTTTTCGATGAGCACAACTTTCGCACCCATTTGCACAGCGCCTGCTGCAACTGACAGGCCGCCGGAACCACCACCGATGACACAAATATCTGCTTCGATAATATCGCTCATATTGTTTCCTCACACTCCCAGATAGAGGTGCTTTATGCGTCTTGTTTTGAAAATCGTTTGTAGATGACCGGCACCAGCGACAGAGCAGCGAGAGCCAGGATGGGTCCCAGCACTTCTGGCTGAAAGATGATACCGAGATCGGGCTCACCCCCCTTGTCGAAGATCGCACCCAATCCGTTGCCAACACTGGCAAAGACGAACGTGCCGGGAATGATGCCAAAGAATGTCGCGACAATGAAGGTGCGTAGTTTCACACCCAAAAAGGCGGGCGCTAAGTTCACCAGGAAGAAGGGGAAGAGCGGCACCAGGCGCAGTACCAGTAAATAGGAGAAGGCGTTTTTCTGAAATCCAGCTTCCATTTTCAGGATGCCGGGTCCTGCTTTCGCGCGAAGCGCATCACCTAGTGCGGTCTTAGCGATCAGGAAAACGATGGTTGCGCCAATTGTCGCTGCGACCACGGTTGCCAATCCACCAAAGATCGTTCCGAAAAGAAAGCCGCCAGTCAATGTCGCAATTAGGGCCCCTGGCAATGAGAACGCGACCATGAGCGCGTAGACGCCCATATAGATGGTGACAGCAATGGCCGCATTTTCTGCGACAAAGGTCTGCAAGACCTCCCGGTTTTCTTTCAGCGTATCAAGGGTCACATATTGCCCAAGATCGAGCGCAAAAAAGGCCGCGAGCCCCGCAGCCAGAATTGCCAACGGCGCAAGTTTGCCGAGGCTGAACCCGGATGGCTTTGCATCAGAACTGTCGTCGCTCATATCATTTCCTTCTAATCGGCCCTTTAGGAGCCGGAGGTATCGTTGAGGGACCAATCATAGTCGTATCCCTGCACCCGTGTCGTGTTTTCCAGCGCAACAGCCAGATCGCCCTCTGCATAAGATCGCAGATGCGCAATCAGATTAGCGGTGCCCTTTCCGAAATCTTCCGAGTACCAATCATAGATCTTGGAAACACGCAGAGCGCTTCCCTCGAAGGTCGCGCCGCGCGGACTGTTAATGTAGGCGCGTGCAGCTGCTTCCAGGTCTGCTTCCAGCGTTTTGCCGGTAAAGGGTTTGGTGGGCAGATTAGGGCAGCCGATCGAGGCACAGTTCACCGCGTAATGGACCCGAGGGTCTTTCCAGATCGGGCGCAATATCCGATGTTCAATATCGTCGAGGGTCAGACGCTCCGCGTCGACCGTCACAAGCTTTGCCCCCCATGGCCCGGTTGAGAAAAAGCCCGGGGAAATGCTGATCTTGCGAATGGAGCTCACGGGGTAATGATCGAGCACGACCCGCACAGTCGCCGCGTTATAGAGATTTGCCCAAAAGGCAAACTGTTCATTCTTGTTGAGCGCCTCAACTTCCACAGCTTCAAGGCTGGTTATGTAGAGCTCCAATCTGTCGCGATCGGTCTCGCTTGCGGCCAGGGCAGCGTAATCGACCTTGTTTGCCTCGCCAATGGCGCCAGGTACGACATACGCCTTCAACAATGCCTGCCAATCAGAATGATCAATGGTCACAGTCGAGCTCTCCTCATACGCGCTCCATTTGGTCCATGCGTCTGCTGCGAGGACCTGGGTTACGCCAAACACGCCTTGAATTGGCAAAAGCCAGACTAAGGCGATAGCCCCTAGAATGAGCAACCCAAACGTACCGGATCGCCGGGAGGATCTTGTTCCACCAAACCGTCGATCGTGTTTTTCCGTCACCGTCAGAACCATTGTGACCTCCTTTACCCGCCGCTGCTTGTTGTGCGGCACGGATCATTCTGTCTTGTGTAGGGGAAGGTGGGAAGAAAAGGAGAAAAAAGCCCCAAAAATCACCGGCTTGTGAGAGAGTGTCAGCGAGGGTGACAGCGCCGTGATCTCCGCAATCAGCCCGAAACTTTGGCTGAATCTGCGACTTTTCAGCCGCTGATTGGCCAGATTCCTGAAAATCGGCAGATTACTGCGGGCTAGGCGCTATGAATGGGGTGTAAGGGTCGTTGACTTGGCCCCTCCCATTGCTTATACACGCGGCCAGTCTGGCCGTTGGGCATTTTGCCCGCGGCTTCTATTGTTATGGGGGCACCGCCTCTAGGTTTTTGGCAGATATCTGCCAAGTTTCTAGACACGCCCTAGCCGGAGAAGACCCGTGAAACGGACATACCAACCAAGTGAGCTCGTGCGCAAACGCCGCCATGGCTTCCGCGCCCGCAAGGCGACAAAAGCTGGCCGTGCGATCCTGTCAGCACGCCGGTCAAAAGGCCGCAAGAAACTTTCTGCCTAATCTCTCTCCTGTTTAGGGCGAGATGATCCCGCACGCGGGGTCCCAGGTTGCGGAGAGCCCTTTTCTTGTTGAGTATCCTCAGGGACTTGTTGTGGATCCCAAGGGGCTTGTCGAGAACCCACTCTTTTCGAAGACCCGGGGGGGACCCAATGATGGAACGCCTCAAGGTACGCCGCGATTTTCTGAACGCTGCCAAAGGCCGCAAATGGGCGGCCCCCGGCCTCGTCCTGCAGGCCCAGATACAATCTGACCCTGACGCCACCCCTGATACCCCGGCTCGGATCGGATTTACCGTTACAAAAAAGGTCGGGAAAGCCCATATCAGAAACCGGGCTAAGCGTCGGTTGCGCTCGATTGCGACCGAGGTGTTGGCACTTGGTGCCCGTCCGGGCTACGACTACGTCCTGATTGGACGGGCTGGCACCATTTCCCGGTCCTATACCGATCTGACACACGATCTCGAAACGGCTCTCGCCAAAGTCCATGCGCAAAAATCGCGCGCCAACACACATAAACGGCCACGTGCTGCTCAGAAACAAGGGTGATCTTAGTTCATGTCTGAGAATAGGAATTTCCTTCTCGCCGCCGTCCTGTCGATGGCTGTCCTTCTGGGCTGGCAATATTTCTTCATTGAACCCCAAGTGGAAGCGGAACGTGCCGTGCAGGCCGAGCGCGCGGCAACACAAGAGGCATTGGCGGAGTCTTCTATTCCCCAGGTTCTTGAAAGCCGTCCCAACAGCCCCGCTGACCTGTTAGGCGACGGATCACTCCTCACCGGCCTGCCACGGGATCTCGCACTCTCTCAAAGCGAACGGGTTCAGATCGACACGGCGCTGCTTGCAGGGTCCATCTCGCTCACTGGCGCGCGGATCGATGATCTGCAGCTGCACACCTATCACGAGACAGTAGATCCAACGTCGCCGGAGATTATTCTCTTTTCTCCTGCGAACTCGCTCTCACCCTATTTTGCCGAATTCGGATGGACGGCCCCGGCTGCCGCGGGCCTCAAGCTTCCGTCCCGGGACACAGTTTGGACGGCCCCTGCAGGTGCAGCTCTGTCAGCCAACAGCTCTGTCACATTCACATATGACAATGGCGAAGGTCTTGTCTTCAACCGCACCGTTACGGTTGATGAGAACTATATGTTCACCGTTGAGCAAGCTGTCGTGAACAATACGGGTGCGCCGGTAACGCTCTACCCTTACGGCCTGGTTTCACGCACGGGCACCCCTGAGATCGAAGGTTTCTTCATTCTACATGAAGGCCTGATTGGCATGCTTGGCGAAGAGGGCCTTGTCGAGATTGACTATGACGACATTCTCGATGACCGCGAGGTCAAGTACACCGCCAATGAAGGCTGGCTTGGCATTACAGACAAATACTGGGCGACCGTCCTCATTCCGGAACAAGGGGCAGCTTTTGATGCGCGCTTCTCCGAAGGACCCAATCCCCGCAAGAATGTCTATCAGACGGACTATCTGGGCACAGACGGGATAACCGCTGCACCCGGGGCTACGTTGAGCCACACCGCACAGCTCTATGCTGGCGCAAAAGTGGTCGACATGATCGATGGCTATGAAGCTGAAGGCGTGTTCCGTTTCGAACTCCTTATTGACTGGGGCTGGTTCTACTTCCTCACCAAACCCCTCTTTATCGGCCTTGATTATGTCTATGGAATTGTTGGTAATTTCGGCATCGCCATTCTGATTGTCACCGTATTTATCAAACTCTTCTTCTTCCCGCTTGCCAACCGTTCGTATGAAGCGATGAGTAAGATGAAGAAACTGCAGCCGAATATGGAAAAGCTGCGAGAGCAATATGCTGACGACAAGATGGAGCAGCAAAAACAGATTATGGAGCTCTACAAGAAGGAGAAGGTGAACCCGCTGGCTGGCTGTCTGCCGGTGGTGATCCAGATCCCCGTCTTCTTTGCGCTATACAAGGTCCTGTTTGTCACCATCGAAATGCGTCATGCGCCCTTCTATGGATGGATCCAGGACCTCTCGGCGCCTGACCCCACAACGCTCTTCAACCTGTTTGGTCTTATTCCCTGGGACCCACCATCACTCCTGATGGTCGGTGTTTGGCCACTCCTTATGGGCATCACCATGTTCGTGCAGCAACGCATGAACCCCGCACCTGCCGACCCCACTCAGCAAATGATCTTCACCTGGATGCCGGTCTTCTTTGTCTTCATTCTGGCAAGCTTCCCTGCAGGCCTCGTGATCTATTGGGCATGGAACAACCTTCTGTCTGTTCTGCAGCAAGGGGTGATTATGCGGCGCCAGGGCGTTCCCATTGAGCTCTTCTCCAATATCGGCTTTGAAAAACTCTTCAAGCGTTCCACCCCCAAAGACGAAACTTGACCGTCGTGGGTGCCGGCACTTCTGAAGAAAATGCGCAGATAGATGCAGCACTCGATCGGGGGCATTGGCTCTTTGCTCAGCCTTGCACCTTCATCAAAGGCGTGGTGAAGCTTGAAGGCTTGCCCAATGACGCGCTGCCGGAGATCGCTTTTGCGGGGCGCTCGAATGTGGGTAAATCCAGCCTCGTCAATGCGATGACCGGTCGCAAGACTCTTGCACGCACATCCAACACACCCGGGCGCACCCAGGAAATAAACTATTTCACTGTCGGTCAACCTGATCGAGAGGGTCTCTTTCTCGTCGACCTGCCAGGCTACGGCTATGCGCGGGAATCCAAAGACAGGATTGCGACCTGGACAGACCTGGTCATGAACTACCTTCAAGGTCGGGCGACCCTTCGTCGGGTACTGCTACTCATTGATGCCCGACACGGCATCAAAAAGAACGATGAAGAAGTCATGGCGATGCTGGACAAAGCCGCCGTCTCCTACCTCATCGTGCTGACCAAAGCTGATAAGCTCAAAAAGGGCGAAATCGAGAAGCGGCTCGAAACCACAAAAGCACAATTGCGCAAGCATGTCGCAGCTTTCCCGGAAATCGCGGTCACCTCGTCAGAAAAAGGCACGGGCATTCCAGAATTGCGTGCCCACATCGCCGAACTGGCAGAGCTTGAGCCCATGGGATATAAGGCTGGGACATAAATCCCAAGGTTGGCTTGCGTTAACCTGGACCAAAATTGAGTTCAAGAAGCGGGGAAGCGGCGCGCAGGTATAAAGCACTGCCCGTCGACGAGGGCCATGATCGACCAAGAGAACGACACAGAAACCGGTATTGACCGGGCAAAAATTCTCTCCGAAGCGCTCCCATTTATGCAGCGCTACGATAAGCGGACCGTTGTCGTAAAATATGGCGGCCATGCCATGGGCGATGCGGAGCTATCGGCCCAGTTTGCGCGCGACATTGTCCTACTGAAGCAGTCGGGCATCAATCCAATTGTGGTGCACGGTGGCGGCCCACAAATCGGCGCCATGCTGAAGAAGCTCAATATTGAGAGCACATTTTCGGGCGGACTTCGGGTGACCGACAAGGACACTGTCGAGGTTGTGGAAATGGTTCTTGCTGGCTCCATCAACAAACAAATTGTCGGCGCCCTCAATCAGGCAGGTGGGCGCGCCGTCGGCCTATCAGGCAAAGACGGCAATCTGCTGATCGCGCAGAAGGTTGAGCATAGACATGATCCGGACTCCAACGTGGAGAAGGCGGTCGATCTCGGATTTGTGGGAGAGCCGAAAAAGGTGAACCCGGAAATTCTCGAAACCATGATCGCGTCCGACATTATTCCGGTCATTGCGCCACTTGGGGTCTCAGAAACCGGCGACACTTATAATATCAATGCGGACACCGCTGCAGGCGCCATTGCCGCTGCGACAAACGCCAAACGTCTTCTTCTTCTGACCGACGTGAGCGGCGTAATGGACAAAGAAGGCACCCTTGTGACGGGCCTGACCATCGCTGAAGCAAAGGCCTTGATGGCAGACGGTACGATTTCAGGTGGCATGATCCCCAAGCTCGAAACCTGCATTGATGCCGTGAATGACGGTGTTGAGGCTGTCGTCATTCTGGACGGTCGTGTCCCCCATGCAGTGCTGCTGGAGCTGTTCACCGAACATGGTGTTGGCACCCTTATCAAAGACGCTTCCTGAGGTCCCGTCTGCTCGTGCTCCCGCAAATGCTTAGCGGCCCTTGGCAGTTCCGGCCAGAATGCTATGGTCCTTTAGGGGACTTAGTAGGGGGCGCGATGTTCTTGGGTGAAATTCTATGAGCGGTATCAGTGGCAGCCTATCGATGTGTCTCCAACGCCAGAGCGTGTCAGCAGTTCTTGTAGGGCTTGCTCTCTTTCTCTTCATACCTCCCGCACAGGCAGAGTACCGCTTCTGCAACGCGACAACTTATGTTCTTGATGCGGCTATTGGGTATGAGACGGACGAAAACTGGCAAAGCCAAGGTTGGTTTCGTGTCCTGCCCGGTGCCTGCAACACCGTTTTGCCAGGCAAGATTGATCGCGATGCCTATTACGTGTTTGCCCGCTCAATAGAAGCGCACGAGGGCGGGACCAAATATTTCAGCGGTTCTGACCGGTTCTGTACGACGCCGGGTGATTTCCTTGTCAATGATCGAACCAATTGCGCGACGCGCGGATTTGACGGGTTTGATTTCACTCGAGTGGAAACGCGCGCTGGGGACCGGTGGACGACGACATTTTCTGAGCCTTCGAACTACACGCTAAAGCGGGCAGAGATTGCCGGTGTGCAGCGGTTGCTTCGGGATACAGGCGCAACAATTTCCCAGATCGATGGCGTGAGTGGCAGACGCACAACTGGTGCAATCTCCAATTTTCAACAATCGATCAATTTGCGCGTAGATGGCAAAATCACCCCTGCCCTTTTCAATGCGCTTATTGAGAGCGCTGACCAGAAACAGGCAGCAACGGGCCTTTCGATTTGCAACACCACGGACCTGCTTGTCTGGGCAGCCGTCGGGTATCAAAGCGGTGAAGACTTCTCCTCAAGCGGCTGGATCCGCATTGAACCGGACCGATGCGAGAAGACCATCAAGGGCGAACTCAAAGAACAATATTACTACACCTATGCCGAGGCAGTTGATGGCGGCGGTCTGGTTGCCAGACGCAACGGTCAGGACCTTGTGTGGGCCGGAAACCATACGTTCTGCACCAAAGGCACGCGCTTTGAGATTGAAGGGCGTGAGGGCTGTGGCGAACGAGGCTTTGATGAAACTGGCTTCAAGCGCATCGACACGGGTGAAGCTCTTGTGTGGACGGAGACTCTCAAATAAGACTGGCAATCCGTGGGGCCCGCCGTGGTAGCACTATTTTTTCGGGCGTATGCCAAAGAAATCGAGCTGCAGGTTCATCTTTGGAGCGTCCAGCGGGTACTCAAACCCGTCTTTTGGTAACAAAAGATCGGTGTGTTTGATATGGAGCGCCTTCTGCGTCGCCAATGCTGTTCGCATGCTGAGGCCGGCCTTCCAGCACACTGCCGTAATGGCCTCTGGCGACCGGGCATCCATAATTTCGCTGATTTTTTTGACTGGCTCCCCAACAAGAAGGGAGAGCGCCATGCCAAGGCATTCTTTTTCGCCCGCGTCAGCGAGCTTGGTCACACTGGGATTGTCGAGCTTGCCTGCCTCAAACGCTTTGCGGACCGAGGCGAGAGTGGCATCGAGTTTTTCACCCCCGTCTTCTCCTTCAACACGCTCCATAACCCGATCACGTAACTGTTTCTGGGTCTCCGGATCAAGGCCTTCACGGCTGAGTAAATCCTCCAACAGCGACCGCGCAACAAAGCTTGCAATGCGACGTATGGCACGCATGGAAAGGTTTGGCCGCGCCGCCAGTGGCTCATGTAGTGCTTCAATGTCGATGGCTTTGGAAATCAACAGGTCAAGCGTGTCTTCCCGAATTTGCACATTTGAATTGACGAGTAAGGCTGTGACGGCAGGAACATCCATGGAGCGCGCAATGGTCTCCACCAGGTCTTCGCCAACTTCCGCCCTGCGGGCAATTGCTTCAGCTGCTCCGTCAACCGCGCTCTCGGCTATGAGTTCCATCAGATCAGCGTCTGAAAGCAGCGGCGAGTATTCCAGGACTGGGGCAGCAACGGTAATTTCTGCGTCATAGGCGAGTTTTTTTACAATCCGTGCCGGTACGCTGGACGTTGCTTTAATCTCTTCAGCGACAATCGCACGAACACGCGGCAACTTGTCTGCCGCCAGTTTTTCAACCAGCGCGACCACGCGCTCCAGCAGGTCATCCTGCAGCGTCTCGTCAGCCCCAGGCACCAGGCGGGAGATGCGACGGGCAAGTTCCATGCGAACCTGTTCTTCGGGGTCATCAGCCAAAATTTCGCTGGCCTGAATTGGCGTTGACGGGTTGGCTGCAACCGCAATGCGCACGTCCAGCATTTCATCTTCTGACAGGTGGTAGAGAACTTCGGGCGGCGCATCCTTGCGCGATGCGAGTTCACGACGCGCCTTCTGATTATGCTTTTCGAGGACGGCCCGGGAGTCTTCATAACTCAGCTCGCGGGGCAAGCTGCGCCAGGAGAAGAACTTTTTCAGCAGGTTTTTCATGAAGCCACCTCAGCCGTTGCCCCATTCATTTCATTGGTCGCGATCTTCCAAGTCCCTTTGCCCTGTCGCTTGACTTCATAGAGGGTCTGATCTGCCCGCGTCATGAGCTCTGGCAGTGTGTCATCTGGATGCGCAATCGCGACACCGATTGAAAGTCCAGGCACTGCCTCTTTCCCATAGTCTGCTGCAACCAAATCAAACCCACGCACCAACCGTTCAGCGGTCAAACAGGCAAGGGTGCCTTCTGCGTCACTCCCGCCCGCAATCCAAAACGCAAACTCATCGCCTCCCAGGCGGGCCACAAGAGGATCATTGCCCGTCATATCAATCGCTGCATCCGTCATAAGAGAGGCAAGAGCCACCAACAGCGCATCGCCTGCTGGGTGCCCATAGGTGTCATTGACCGCTTTGAAATTATCCATGTCGATGAACATGAGTGACCCAGGCGAGGTTTGGGCCTCATGGGCGTTCAGGTTTCGGCTCACCCCTGAGATAAAAGCTCTGCGGTTGAAAAGTCCGGTCAACTCGTCCGTTCGAGACAAACGATCCAACTCGCGCAGCTGCCTTGCGTGCTCAATCGCATTCGACAGGTGGTCGGCAGCATGGGAAAGCATCGCTTCGGCGCGCCCCGCACTATCCAAAAGGACGACAAAACCGTTCATGACATCCCAGTGGCGGGTCAACAAACACAGGAACGGACCCTCACGCCATATCTGATAGGCCTGGGCCTGCTGGTCCGACAGTATCGCGGTTTCCATGAGATGTTGAAAATCAGGATCAGGTAAGGCCGTCGCCATGGTTGGATCGATGTGACGCGCTGCCTCCGTCACAGGCGTTCCATCAGCCCGCAAGGGCACAATCCACGCTGCCGCCGCCTGGAATGAGGTCACGAGAACCTTTGAGGCCGCGCAGAGCATGTCCTGGGGCTGCATTTCCTGCTGGATCGCGCGGGCAATTGCGGAGATCAACGCGTCATCGTCCCGCTGTTCCTGCAACTCGCGGGCCCGCCGGCGATCAGCGGTCACGTCGCGCGCAACACCGCGCGCCCCGGACCATTCGCCGCGTTCATTAAAAATTGGACGGACGGAGGCGACAAGACAGGCCGCATTGCCGTCCTCGCCCCTTATCCAGACCTCTGCCTCTGTAATGGGTTCCCGCGCAGCAAAAAAGGCTACCAGGTGGCTTGCTTCATGGGGGTCCAGTGCAATCCCTGCAGGAGACGCGCCATTGAGCGCTTGAGGCAAATAGCCCACGACCCCTTGTGGGCTGACAAAGGAAAATTTCGCTGTGGCGTCCACCTCCCAGACGAAATCGCCAGAGCAATCTGCCAGATCCCGATAGAGCGCGCGGGAACTCACCAGCGCCTCCACCAAATTTCCTTCAAGGGACACGTTGCGCGCCAGCAGAAGCACACCCGGCGCGCCCTCAACACCATGTCTTACCGGCAGGGCGGTCACATCCAAGGTAAGCGCATCCTGTGACTTTCCCTCAACATGGGCAGAGGGTGACATCGCACAGCGTTTGGACAGTGCGGTCCCCTCGGTCGCGACCTTTATGAACGATGCTCTCAGCTCGTTCTGCTGTTCACTACCGGGGCCCAACAACGCCAACAGCTCATCACCGTGCTGACTGAGCGCCAGGACCTCGCCATCTGCCGCCAGCAACGCGCCCGGTCCCCGATAGCGCTTCAACAGCGCGTGAGGCTCAATCGATGCATCGTCATCAATGAGCTCTCGCTCCTCACTGAGCGATGTATGGACATGCGACATATGCATCTGAACAGAGGCCTTTAAGCGATCGTAAAACGTCCCTTGAGCCTAACAATTGGCTGTTAATGGGCCTTTAAGGTGTGTTTTAACTTTGTTGCTAATGGCCGGACAGATCGGCAGAGTGCGGCGTATGACTACGACCGCCTCAGACAAGCCAGAAAATGCGCACCAAAGCCTCAAAAATCCCGATTTTCTCCATATCGAGACATGGGTCTTTGACCTCGATAACACGCTCTACCCGCCCGAATGCGACCTCTTTTCTCAAGTTGATGTGCGCATGCGGGACTTCATATCAGACTATCTGAGCGTTGATCTGGAGGAGGCCCGACGGCTGCAGAAGCTCTATTATGTTGAGCACGGCACCACCCTGAACGGGTTGATGCAGGTCCATGATCTCGCGCCCAAGGCGTTTCTTGATTATGTCCATCAGATCGACGTAAGCCATATCGCGCCAGCTGTTGATCTTGATCAGGCGATCGCCCGACTTCCGGGCCGCAAAGTGATCTTCACAAACGGAACTGTTGCGCACGCTGAAAATGTCACCCGGCAATTGGGCATTACCCATCATTTTGATGAGGTTTACGACATCGTTGCTGTCGACTATAGCCCCAAGCCCGAGCCTCAAGCCTATGACCGGTTTCTTACCGGCACAGGGATTGACCCTCGACGATCGGCCATGTTTGAGGATATCGCGCGCAACCTGCTCGCCCCCCATGCACTTGGCATGACCACCGTCTGGGTTCGGCCAGGGGAGCCTGGACCCGAGAGACATCAGCAAATGTCTCACGAAGGCTCTGATGGTGACCATGTCCATCACGTGACCGATGATCTGACCGAATTTTTGCAAGCGCTTTGACAGGCTCTGCTCAGTTGACATGGCGCGCGCCCCAGCTATGGTGCCGCGGCGCTTCAGCACGCTGAAAATCGCCCAAGTCGCTCATTAAACTGCCGAGATATAAGGATTTCGTGACATGACCCCTGCAGAGCTTCAAACCATCATCGAGACCGCTTTCGATAATGTCGGGTCAATTGACACAAAAACAGTCGGCGAAGTTCGCACCGCTGTCGACGAAGCGCTGACCCTGTTAGACAATGGGGAAGCGCGTGTCGCTGAAAAAGCAGGCGATGAGTGGATGGTCAACCAATGGCTCAAGAAAGCCGTGCTGCTCTCCTTCCGACTGAATGACATGGAGACCATCGCTGGGGGTCCCGGCAACGGGACGAACTGGTGGGACAAAGTCCCTTCCAAGTTTGAGGGCTGGGGCGCACAAGAATTTTCTGCGGCGGGCTTTAGGGCAGTTCCAGGCGCGATCGTGCGCCGTTCTGCCTATATCGCGCCCGGTGCTGTGTTGATGCCTTCCTTTGTCAATCTTGGGGCCCGCGTTGACAGCGGCACGATGGTTGATACCTGGGCCACGGTTGGCTCTTGCGCACAGATAGGGAAAGACGTTCACATCTCAGGGGGCGCTGGTATTGGTGGGGTCCTTGAGCCCCTTCAGGCTGGCCCGGTTATCATCGAAGATAATTGCTTCATCGGTGCGCGCTCCGAAGTCGCAGAAGGCGTCATTGTGGCTACTGGCTCCGTGCTCTCCATGGGCGTCTTCATCACCTCCACGACCAAGGTTGTCAATCGAGACACCGGCGAGATCCATGTGGGCTACGTGCCGCCTTATTCGGTTGTCGTTCCAGGTGCGCTGCCTGGCAAACCCCTGCCAGACGGAAGCCAGGGCCCAAGTCTTTCCTGTGCGGTTATTGTCAAAACAGTGGATGAGCGGACCCGGTCCAAAACCTCCGTCAATGAGCTCCTCCGCGATTGATACACCCGGCTTCGTTTGACCCATGCGCACTCAACCGGCTAAACCGGGTGCATGGAAAATGACGCACCCATCTCTGTGAGCCTTCTCGACCCTGTGGCCTTTGCCCAGGACCTGATCCGTTGTCCCAGTGTCACACCTGCCGAAGGCGGCGCGCTGGACCTGCTGGAAGAGCGGCTTTCTGAACTTGGGTTCACCTGCACACGATTGCCGTTCAGCGACACCGACACGCCAGACGTAGACAATCTCTATGCGCGACTTGGTACGCAGGCCCCTCATTTCTGTTTTGCGGGCCATACAGATGTCGTGCCGGTTGGCGATGCCAAAGCCTGGAGCGTGGATCCCTTTGAAGCGGCGATCAAAGACGGGCTCTTGCTAGGGCGCGGTGCCACCGACATGAAAGGTTCAATTGCCGCCTTTGCCGCAGCTGTGTCACGCCTGATTGCAAAAGGCGGTGTGAAGGGGTCGATCAGCTTTCTGATCACGGGCGACGAAGAAGGCCCTGCCATTAATGGTACCCGCAAGGTGCTGGAATGGCTGGACGCCCAGGGTGATGTCATTGACGATTGCCTGGTGGGGGAGCCCACCAACCCGCAGGCGCTTGGCGACATGATCAAAATCGGGCGTCGCGGCAGCACGAATGGCTGGATCACGGCAAGGGGTGCGCAGGGCCATGTGGCCTACCCTCATCTTGCAGACAATCCGACGCCCCGCCTGGTCGCGATGCTACAGCGACTGACGAGCGACCACCTGGACGACGGCACGGAGCATTTCCAACCGTCCAATCTGGAGATCACGCAGGTCAGTGTTGATAATGAAGCCACCAACGTTATCCCGGCGGAAGCCAAGGCGCGGTTCAATATTCGGTTTAACGATCTGCACACACCCGAAGTCCTGGAAGCCCGGGTGCGGACGCATCTGGATGCCGTGACATCTGAAATGGGTGGGACTTACGAGCTTAATATGATCGCGAGCGGCGATGCTTTCCTCACCGCCCCTGGACGGTTGAGCACGCTTATCGCAGACGCCACGACAAAGGCAACTGGCCGCACACCGGAGCTTTCCACCAGCGGCGGCACGTCGGATGCGCGGTTCATCAAAAATTATGCGCGGGTGGTGGAGTTTGGCCTGGTGAGCCAATCCATGCACAAAGTCGATGAACATGCCCGGGTTGACGACATCAACGCGCTTGCAGATATCTATGAGACCGTTCTTGGAGGCTATTTCAGCTAAACGCCTATGCCAACAAGTACAGAAATCATCAATGCGCTGATCGGCGCCTGGAAAATCGCCCGGCGTGACCCGACAGCACTTGGGCATTTCGAGTTTAGTGCTGATGCATTCTGGCGGTCTTTTGCTGCCTTCATCTTCGCCGTCCCTTTCTATCTTGTGTTCATCACAGCTGAGTGGCGGATGATCGGCGAGGCCGATGTAACCATCACGAACACGCTGCCGGGTTATGCAACGATCGAGCTTCTCTCCTACGTCGCCTTCTGGGTGCTCTTTCCGGTCGCGATGATTTTCGTCTGCCGCACACTCAATCTGTCGCAAAACTTCGCGCCCTTTATCACCGTCTATAACTGGTCATCTGTGCTGGTCGCTGCCCTGCTCGCACCGCCCTATGTCCTCTACAGCTTCGGGATTACCTCGATTGAAACAGCTGCCTTTCTTGTGCTGCTGGTCTTCATCACCGCCCTGCTCTACCGCTGGCAGATTGCGGTCACTGTCTTTGCGACGACCCCTGGCATCGCCGCTGGTGTTGTCGCCTTCGAGCTTGCATTGGGGTTTGTGATCAACATGATCGCGAGTTCCTTTCTTGGCGTGGGGCCACAGTAAATGAGCGATGCGCGCGCCATTGGCGTTTTCGATTCTGGCATGGGCGGCTTAACTGTTTTGCGGGCATTGCGTGCGCAGCTGCCTCACGAAGACCTTATCTATTTAGGCGATACAGCGCGGCTGCCTTACGGAACCAAGAGTGCCGACACCGTGACGGCCTATGCCCTGCAAGCCACCAAACAATTGCTGCGCCACGATGTAAAGATGGTTGTCATTGCCTGCAACACGGCAAGTGCCGTGGCAATTGGGCCGCTTGCAACACAACATGCGCCCCTTCCTGTCATCGGCGTGGTGGAACCTGGCGCCCGTGCGGGTGTTGCTGCAACGCGCTCAAACCGGATTGGCGTTCTTGCGACAGAGAGCACCGTCAAAGGCGGCGCTTATGCGCGCGCAATTTCGTCGCTTGCGCCTGAGGCACATGTGCGCCAACAGGCCTGCGCTCTGTTTGTTGCCTTGGCTGAAGAAGGTTGGGGGACGGATGCCATTGCAGAAGACGCCGCTGCGCGTTATCTCAAGCCCCTGTTTTCAGATCCCGCAACAGCACCGGATACACTTGTGCTTGGCTGTACCCATTTTCCTGTTCTGGCACCTGCCATTGCAAAAGTATTGGGGAATGATGTGACGCTGGTGGACAGTGCTGCGACCACAGCACAGGCGGTAGCTGATGCCCTTCAAGCCCATGACCTTATGACCGACCATGGAACAGCGGGATCAGAACGCTTCCTTGCGACAGACGCCCCGGAACGTTTTGCCCGTGTTGGAGGTCTTTTCTTTGGAACTGATATTGATGAAAACAGTGTCGAACTGATTGATCTTCAGCTTTGATTTGTCACGCTACGACTCATCATAGTCCACAGCTGTGAGGTAGAGCC
The DNA here is from genome assembly GCA_021775935.1 of Alphaproteobacteria bacterium. Classification (GTDB taxonomy): domain Bacteria; phylum Pseudomonadota; class Alphaproteobacteria; order Parvibaculales; family Parvibaculaceae; genus Mf105b01. The sequence goes on along the minus strand of JAJFGY010000198.1, from coordinate 21,551 downwards.
CATCCGGCGGCGCCACGGGACCGCAGCGCGATCTGTCTGCCGCTTTCAATGCCGCCTCCATCTCCCGAGCCCGCCATTTTCCCTCACCGACATATTTGAGAGACCCCACAATTGAGCGCACCTGATTGTGGAGGAAAGAGCGCGCGCGACAGATTATTTCAATCTCGTCGCCGTACCGCGAGACGCTGATTTCGTCCATTGTGCGCAAAGGTGACTTTGCCTGACAGTGGACGGACCTGAAGGTCGTGAAATCATGTTTTCCCACCAGCGCTTGCGCAGCCTTGTGCATGGCGTTTGCATCAAGGGGCACCGGAACCTGCCAGGCTTGGCCAAGGTCCAATGTTAACGGCGCCCGACGATTGATGATCCGGTAAAGATAATGCCGTTTTGTTGCTGAAAAGCGCGCGTGAAACTCTTCGCTCACGAGCTCTGAGCTAACGACGGAAATCGGTTCAGGCTTTAGATGAAAATTGATGGCGTCACGGACCCGGTCAGCGGTGTCCCCGCGTTCCAGATCCAGATGAACAACCTGCCCCAGCGCATGAACGCCAGTGTCGGTGCGCCCCGCGGCAAACACTTCAGCCTCTTCCTGGCAATATGCCCGCACAGCCTTGGTCACTGCGTCCTGAACAGCGCGGCCATTGGTCTGTGACTGCCAGCCATTATATGGCCCGCCGTCATATTCAATGGTGAGTTTGTACCGGGTCATTATCCGACAGTCTCACCCGTCGCTAGGGGAAAGCCGCGCAGGAATTCATCGGCGGTTGCCCGCCCCTTGCCGGCGCGCTGAACTTCCAACAAACGAAGCGCCCCTGTTCCACAGGCAATTGTCAGTGTATCGTCCAACGCCGTTCCAGGTGTGCCTGACTCTGCAACCGGCTCTGCGCGTAGCACCTTTACCCGTTCAGGCTTGCCCTTTCGGGTAATTTCAAAATAAGCGCCTGGAAAGGGCGACAGGCCGCGAATATGACAATCCAGATCGACAGCAGACCGGGACCAGTCGATACGCGCTTCCGCCTTGTTGATTTTCTTGGCGTAGGTCACACCGTCCTCTGATTGCTCTCTGGGGGTAACCTCACCCGCAGCGAGATTTGCGAGGGTTTGCACCATCAAGGGCGCGCCGATCTTTGCCAACGTGTCATGCAGACTTGAAGCGGTCATCTCCGGCGTGATCGCAATTCGTTCAGCACCGAGGACCGGTCCGGTATCCAGCCCTGCATCCATTTGCATGACCATGACACCGGTCTCGGCGTCGCCCGCCATGATCGCACGCTGAATGGGGGCGGCGCCGCGCCACCGGGGCAACAGTGACGCATGGAGATTGAGACAGCCCAGACGCGGCGCCTCAAGGATCGGCGTCGGCAGAAGGAGCCCATAGGCAACCACAATCGCGATATCCAGTTTGAGATCCGCGAAGGCCTGTTGCTCTTCGTCACCCTTAAGGCTCTTCGGGGTCCGCACCTCAATGCCCTGATCTTCTGCAAAAGCATGGACCGGCGATTTTTGCAGTTCCATGCCGCGCCCCGCTTTGCGAGGTGGCTGGGAATAGACCGCAACCAGGTTGTGGCCCGCCTCGATAAGAGCGGCCAGGACGCCAACAGAAAAGTCGGGTGTGCCCATAAAGGCAATGCGGAGAGGGGGTGAGTTTGTCATGACTTGAAAGCTGCGGGTTTGGAACCGGTCAGGCCAGCTCTTTTTCTTTCAAGCGGCGTTCTTTCAGGAGTTTTTTCAAAACCCGGTCGCGCTTCAGTTTGGAAAGATGGTCGATGAAAAGCACCCCTTCCAAATGATCCATCTCATGCTGAAGGCAGGTGGCGAGCATCTCGTCGCAATCCTGCTCCTGTATTTCGCCCTGATAGTCGAGATAGCGCACCCGGCATTTCGCGGGGCGTTCAACCTCGTCGTAAAATTCAGGCACCGAGAGGCAGCCTTCCTCATAGACCCGGGTTTCACTGTCATCGATCCAGATGATTTCCGGATTGACGAAATAGAGCGGCTCTGGCTCTTCGTCCTCGCGCGCCAAGTCCATAACAATCACGCGCTTTGGCACACCCACTTGGATGGCCGCGAGGCCGATGCCCGGCGCGTCATACATGGTTTCCAGCATGTCATCCATGAGGGCACGCAGGGCGTCATCCACCTTTTCAACAGGGGTTGAGACCTGTTTCAGGCGCCTGTCGGGGGCAGTTACTATGGGGCGTATGCTCATGAGGACGAGATAAGCCCCTGGGCTTCACCCGTCAAGCCTTAGGGGCCAACCTTAGGGACCAGGGCTTGCCCCAGACCGGCGACCGATTTAGCGGCCAAAACGCCCCATTCCTCTCGGTTTGCGACGCAAATCTCTACTCCTCACAGTTTGCGACGCAAACCTGGCGCTCCTGCACCTGCCCCCCGCACGCGCGGTAGCACATATTGAAATTGCCCTGACATTGGGACCCCAGATTGTCGCAATGATAATAGGATGGGTAGCCCTTGCTGGGCTCGGTCGGTTTGCTGAATTTCTCAGGTGCCGCCGCATAGAGCAAACGGTCCTCGTTGTAGCGGTCCTGGGCAGCGTAATATTCTTCCTCGACGCGGCGTTCTTCGGAATATCGGCATTCCTGCGTTGCCTCGGCGGCGTCTCGGGTGCACTGATTTTGGCCTTTTTGGCATTGCGCCAGGCACTGCATGCCAGCCTGGCTGCCCGGCGGCTGGTAATCATAGTGGGTTTCAATCACCGGCCCGCAGGCTGCCAAGCCAATCACCAACGCGGCACCCGCTGCCCAACGGCCTAAATTCCCCAGAAAGGTTATAAGAAACGGCATAATTTCCCCTTATCAGCTCTGCATACCCTGGACATTTATGGCTGCGCCTTTGGGTCTGGGTCAAGTGCGCTGCGTCCGTTCTGATTTCGGGTATAGTCGGGGATTAGCGCAAAATGTGAGATTCGATGGACGCCTCCTTCCTACCCTATTTGGTTTCAGCTGTGGTCGCTGCCGTTGTGATCACGGTTCTTCTGATGCTGCGGCTGCAGAAAACCACCGGCAATGAGGGGAGTGCGGCAGACGATCCTGTTGAACTACAACTCGGCCAACTTGCGGACATGCAAAACCAGCTGGCAGGTCGCCTTGCGACACTGCAGGAAGGCCAAACCACCAGCCAGCAGGCGCTGAACCAGGCGCTGAACGAACGGCTTGATGCGGTGAGCCAGCGGCTCAATCAAAGCCTGACGGAAAATACCCAGAAAACCAATCAGACGCTGAACGAGCGGCTGGAGAAGGTGAGCAAGAACCTAACCGAGACATCTTTGAAAAACCGCGAGCAGCTGGGTGAGCAATTGGGCATGCTCAACACCCGTCTGGCGGTTATCGGCGAAGCACAAAAGAAACTTGATAGTCTGACCACCGAAGTGGTGGGACTTCAGGAGGTACTCGGCAACAAACAAGCCCGTGGCGCGTTTGGGGAAATTCAGCTGAACGATCTGGTGGTGAATGCGCTGCCACCGTCCGCCTATTCATTTCAGACGACCCTCTCCAACGGCAAGCGAGCTGACTGCCTGATCATGCTGCCAAATCCCCCAGGCTCCATTGTGATCGACTCGAAGTTCCCGCTGGACAGCTACCGACGCCTTGTCGATGCACCAGATGACGCCGCAAAACTTGCCGCGGGCAGGCAGCTCCGAGCGGATGTGACCAAGCACATCAAAGACATATCGGAAAAATACATCATTCCCGGAGAGACGGCAGAGTCAGCGCTCATGTTCCTGCCTTCCGAAGCCGTCTATGCAGAATTGCATGCACGGTTCTCTGATGTGGTGGATCAGGGCTACCGTGCCCGGGTCTGGATCGTTTCACCAACAACACTGATGGCCACGCTCAATACGGTTCGTGCTGTGCTGAAAGATGCTCAGATGCGCGAGCAGGCTCACGTTATTCAGGCAGAAGTTGGCAAGTTGCTTGAAGATGTTGGTCGCCTGGATGACAGGGTGAATAAACTCAAAGGTCATTTTGCGCAGGCGGAGAAGGATATCCGCGACATCGAGACATCCACGGCGAAAATAACGCGGAAAGGCGAGCGGATCAAAGAAGTTGAGCTGGAAGATGCAGCCCAGTTATCCCCGCCTTCCGAAACCAAGTTACAATCAAGCCAAAAGCCGTCGGGAAACCAACCTGACCTGCTTGCCGGTGAATAAAGACGTCTGGGGGACGAGACATGGAAATGATTGAAGCGTTTGTAGGTGAGGTCAACAGCATCGTCTGGGGCGTACCGATGCTCATCCTTATCGGGGCGACGGGTGTGTTTCTGATGGGTGGGCTGCTGCTCATGCCCCTTCGAAAACTTTTCTATGGCTTCAAACTTCTTCTCTCTCCCGGTGGGCCAGGCGAGGGAGACATTCCTCCTTTCAAAGCCTTGATGACCGCACTGTCTGCCACCGTTGGCACAGGGAACATCGCAGGTGTTGCCACCGCGATATTTCTCGGGGGCCCTGGTGCGCTCTTCTACATGTGGCTCATCGCGCTTATCGGCATGGCGACAAAATATGCCGAAGCGGTGTGCGCCGTGACCTTCCGTGAGACTGACGCTAAGGGCAACCATGTCGGCGGCCCAATGTATTATTTGAAGAACGGGGTAGGCGCTAAATTCCCAACGCTTGGGAAAATTCTAGCCCCCTTGTTCGCCCTTTTCGCAGCTGTTGCTGCATTTGGTATCGGCAATGGCGTACAGGCGAATTCCGTCGCAGATGCCCTGAGCTCAAGCTTTGGCGTCTCGCATCTTGTAACCGGCTTGGTGTTGATGACGGTTGTTGCGGCGGTTCTTCTTGGCGGCATCCGTCGGATTGGCGACGTTGCAGGCGCCCTCGTGCCTTTGATGATCGTGCTCTATGTGGGGGCAGCCTGCACCATTCTGGTCATCAACGCGGCGGCAATCCCCGATGCGTTTGCTCTCATCTTCCATCATGCGTTTGAGCCAGCCTCTGCTGCGGGTGGATTTGCCGGAGCGACAGTAGCCGCGGCGATCCGCTTTGGCATTGCGCGCGGCGTTTTCTCCAACGAAGCGGGGCTTGGTTCTGCGGCCATCGCGCATGCCGCCGCAAAGACCAACGACCCCGTACGCCAGGGTCACATTGCTATGCTCGGCACATTCATTGACACGATCATTGTCTGTACAATGACCGGCCTCGTCATCATCACATCTGGCCTGTGGACATCAGGTGCAACGGGCGCCGCGCTCACCAGTTCAAGCTTTGCCTCGGCTCTGCCTGGCGGCGCGGAGATTGTCTCAGTCGCGCTCGCCGTCTTTGCTTTCACCACCATTCTTGGCTGGTCCTACTATGGTGAGCGGTCTGTGCAATATCTCTTTGGTGACTTCGCGATCCTGCCTTACCGCGTGCTGTGGATCATCGCCATTCCCGTTGGCGCCACGCTCAACCTCGGTTTCATCTGGCTGCTTGCGGACACACTGAACGCGATGATGGCAATCCCCAACCTTATTGGCCTGATCATTCTTGGGCCCATGGTCTTTAAAGCCACCAAAGCCTATTGGGAAAAACGGGCGATTAAGCCGCAAAAAATCGGATAGTACCCATGCGGCGCTGGTTCTATTTCGCGGCGATGGTGGCGGGAACACTCCTGCCACTGTCGCAATTCCTACCCTGGCTCTCTGAGCACGGCCTCGACATTCCGCTCTTTTTTGCGGAGCTTTTCGCCAATCGGATTGGCGGTTTTTTTGGCTGGGATGTCATCATTTCGGCCATCGTGCTTGTTCCCTTCATTCTGCTTGAAGGAAAGCGGCTTGGGATGCAGAGGCTCTGGATGCCCATCGCAGGCACATGCCTTGTTGGCGTGTCCTGTGGGCTGCCCATGTTTCTCTATTTGCGGGAAGCACGGCTGGAGAGCATGAAGGGCATCGCTGTCGACAAGGTGGTGTGACCTACGATTAGACCGGGCGGCGGGATTTCATGGCTGCGGCCAAAGTGCCATCGTCGAGATAATCCAGCTCACCGCCGACGGGCACACCGTGGGCCAGACGCGTGACGGAGACGCCCGTCGTTGCCAGACGATCCGTGATGTAGTGAGCGGTGGTCTGACCATCAACGGTTGCGTTGGTCGCCAGGATCACTTCGACGATCTCATCGCCTGATGCGCGTTCGAGCAAGGAGCCAATGGTGAGGTCCTCCGGACCGATCCCGTCAAGCGCGGACAGTGTGCCGCCAAGCACGTGATAGCGACCTTTATGAGCACCTGCGCGCTCCAGCGCCCAGAGATCGCCTACATCTTCGACAACGCAGAGGCTTTTGGGTTCGCGGCGTGGGTCTTCGCAAATCATGCACGGATCCTGCGTATCGACATTGCCGCAGGTTGCGCAAATGACGGCTTTCTCTGCCGCGTCAGCCATCGCAATGGCGAGCGGTTCCAAGAGGGTCTGCTTTTTCTTAACGAGGTGGAGGACGGCCCGGCGGGCTGAGCGGGGACCGAGGCCCGGCAGTTTGCCGAGCAGCTGGATCAGCCGCTCAATTTCCGGGCCCGACAAAGCACTCATCATTAGAGTCCGAAATTCATGCCCGGAGGCAGAGGCAGGCCACCGGTCAGTTCTTTCATACGCTCTGCCACCATGGCCTCAACCTTGACCTTGCCATCATTGAAAGCAGCGACGATCAGGTCTTCCAAAATCTCGGCTTCATCGGGCTTCATCAGGCTCGGATCCACATGAAGGCTTTTCATATTGCCCTTGCCTGACAAGGTGACTTTGACAAGCCCCGCGCCAGATGATCCCTCGACCTCCGCATTTTCAAGCTCAGCCTGCGTATCGGCAAGCTTTGATTGCAGTTGCTGCGCCTGCTTCATCATGTCGGTCAGGTTTTTCACTCGGCATCCTCGTCAATTGTACTCTCGCCCTCAGCAGGCGCGGGCCCCAGAAGCTCTGGCTCAACCACATTTTTTATTCTAGCGCCCGGGAAAGCTTCAAGGGTCGCTTTCACCAATGGATCGTCCTGCACTTCCTGGTGCAGTTCATCGCGGCGGGTTTCTTTTTGCTGGCGAAGAGTTGGTGCGCCCTCTGCCTTGGAAATCGAGACAAGCCAGCGCTCACCGGTCCATTGACGCAGGCGTTCGGCCAAAGTGGCGGCGACCGAATTGTCACCGTGCACAATATTGACCTCGATCCGACCTTTTTCGAAATGCACAAGACGTAGCCCTGATTCCATCAGGTGGGCGAGCCGTATGTCCCTTTGGGACTGGGCGTAGGCGATGACGTCCGCGTAGGAACGGAACTCCGGGGTTCGAGCGGGCTCAGGCTGCCCCTGCGGCGTAGCTTGAGGCTGCCCGATGGCCTGAGCCGTTCCGCCGCCACTTACGCTTGCGCGTGCCCCGCCGTTCGGCGTTCCGCTCATCGTCGGCGCGCCGCTGCCAGCACTGGCAGGCTGATCTTTCAGCTTTGCGACAAGGTCTTCGGGCGAGGGCTGGTCTGCCACATAGGCCAGGCGTACGAGGATCATTTCTGCAGCAGCGATTGGCTTTGCCGCGCCCTGCACTTCGCCAATGCCCTTGAGCAACATCTGCCACGTGCGCGACAACACGCGAACTGGCAGCGCCTTGGCCATCTCCTGGCCACGCACCCGCTCCGTCTCTGTGACGGTCATGTCGTCTGCCGCACTCTCAGCAAGTTTTAGCCGTGTCAGCCAATGGGTGAGTTCAGCGAGATCAGACAACACAACAGCTGGATCAGCGCCTGCATCATATTGATCGCGCAACTCTGCGAGCGCTGGGGCAATCTCCCCCTTCATCACCAGATCAAAAAGATCAAACACGCGGGCGCGGTCAGCCAGGCCCAACATGTCGCGTGCATCTTCTTCTTTGATCGAGCCCGCACCATGAGCAATGCCCTGATCCAGGAGCGAGAGACCATCGCGGGCGGACCCTTCTGCCGCTCGAGCAAGCAATCCAAGAGCTGCATCTTCAATGGCGACATCTTCTTTTCCCGCGACCTTCTTCAGCAGGCCCATCAGCTCCTCAGAGCTCAGACGTCGCAGATCAAAGCGCTGACAGCGGGATAGGACCGTTACCGGCACCTTCCGGATTTCAGTCGTTGCGAAAATAAACTTCACATGCTCCGGGGGCTCTTCGAGCGTCTTCAACAGACCGTTAAAGGCTGCCTTGGAGAGCATGTGGACTTCGTCAATGATATAGACTTTGTAGCGCGCACTTACCGGATTGTAGCGGACGCTCTCGATGATCTCGCGAATGTCGTCAATGCCGGTCCTGGACGCTGCATCCATCTCCAGCACGTCCTGATGCCGGGATTCCATGATGGCTTCGCAATGTTCTCCAAAATCATGCAGCTCAATGGTGGGCTCGTCGCCCCTTCCTTCCTCAGAATTGAGGGCTTTGGAGTAGTTCAGTGCCCGGGCAAGAATACGCGCCGTCGTGGTTTTCCCCACACCGCGCACGCCGGTCAGCATAAAAGCATGGGCAATACGGCCACTCTCAAACGCGTTTGAGAGGGTGCGCACCATGGCTTCCTGGCCAACAAGATCATCAAAGGTCGTGGGGCGGTATTTCCGAGCAAGAACCCGGTAGCCAGCGTCCGCCTTGGGCGCCGCACTTCCCGCGCCTAAGTCGAATCCTGGTTCGGTTGCCGGATCAGGTGCGGCTTCTAGGTCAGGGGCGTTGTCGGCGACGTCGTCCATCTGATGGTTTGCCGCTCCCGGTTGGCAGTCGTCCACCGGGTGGGCTTTTCGCCTTCATCTCCGACACACGAATCGAACTTAAATAGTGGGAGGCTGGAACAGAGACCCGAGTTGGGCTCGTTACGGCTGCTTCCTTCCGGATCTGACCGGGTTGGCGAGAAACTCGTCCACCGCCAACCTCCCGGGGACACTATATCAGGGTTCGAGCGGGAAATGGCAAGAATTGCTTGGGGGTTGAGCAGGATTCGGGAGGTTTTGCATTTCACGGGAGCCCATGCCACCTTGCCGCCATCAAAATTCAACCAATCCCCAAAATCTGGAGGCAGGCCCATGGCACTCGAGGCCAATCCGAACATTTTTGCCAACAATCCCCTGGACCGTGCGGGCCATTTCCGGACCGACCCTGCCTGGATCGCTGAGAAGCTTGGCGACAGCTCCAGCCTCGCGGTCCCTGTGTGGAACCTGAAGCCGCTGGTCCTGCCTGAAGGACAACCAGGGGCGGGAAAAGATGTGGGTTGGCTGCCAGTCAGCATGGTCCAGTCGGCCGCGCCTGGCGGCACAACCATCTTCCTCGGGATTAACCGGCGGGGAAAACCGCTATTTGCTCATGATGTCTCCAGTCTCAAAGATCCAGAAGCGGACGGGCCGTTTAAGGGCATGGGCGGATTTGAAGACCTGCGTGCTGTTGGCATGATGGGTGAGCTACCCAATACAGAGCTTGCGATCCTGGCGCAGGCCAAAGCCATGCTCGACTGGCACGCTCGCCACGGGTTTTGCGCCGTCTGCGGCACGCCAACAGACATTGGCGAAGCGGGCTATAAGCGCGCCTGCCCCTCGTGCAAAGCAGAACACTTCCCCCGCACGGACCCCGTCGTGATTATGCTTGCCACCTATGGCGACAAAGCCTTCCTGGGCCGTCAGAAGATCTTTCCCAAAGGCATGTATTCAGCGGCTGCGGGTTTTGTTGAACCCGGCGAAAGCATCGAAGAGGCGGTCGCGCGTGAGCTGGATGAAGAAGCCAAGATTGCGATTAACTCCGTGCGGTATCACTCGACACAGCCCTGGCCATTCCCATCCAGCCTGATGATTGGCTGTATTGCCGAAGCGGCCAGCGAAGACTTTGAAATTGACGGAATTGAGCTGTCAGAAGGCCGGTGGTTCACCAGAGACGAACTTGCAGCCGCCTTGGATGGCAAGGGCGACGGATTTTTCGTACCCCCTGCCTTTGCTATTGCCCACTATCTGGTGAAAGCATTCGTTGAGAAGTGGTGAGGCCTGCCTGCCTGCCTACCTGCCTGCGCAATGAGACATAACCTGCGTAAAAAATGAAGAGGGTGCCGAGGAGCTCTGCAGATTCCTCCACCATCTTGGCAAGGTCATCATTTGTGGTGAACAGGTTTTTCTCAGCCATATCGCCGATAATGTAGAAGATGACGCCGGCAACCAGCCACGCGCCTGAGCCGCTGACCAGCCATTGCATGGTATTGCGCATTGTTGCGGCCATGTTCGTGATGACCATTAGAAACAAGCCCACCCAAAACACCGCCAGCACAATGTAATGAAGCCGGTTTTGAAACATGCTGCTAAAATAAGGCTCCAGATCGGTCCCGCGCACATCCACCTCACGCAAGAGCATGCTGGCGCAAAAGAGCGTTAAGCCCCACATGATTGTTTGACATGTTCTGTCTTCAGAGATGCTTGTTGCGGCATAGAACACGGCCACACCGGCGAATAGAAACAGGTTTTGACCAAGCTCAAAGAGCGCATTCTCTTCATAGAAGTGCTCCGTGCCGAAGCAGAAATAGATCGCGAAACAGGCCCCCACGAATAGGAACCCCATGAGACCATCACCTACGCGCCGCAAATATAGCGCGGCCACAGAGGGCGGTTGTGACGGACGACCGGCCAAAACACCTCCACAAGCAACAAGTGGAGAATGAGGGCTCCACCAACATCTACGTCAGCGTTCTGGCGCAGGTGTTGGAGATGTGCACGGCGGCGCGCTTTTGAAATTCAACAAAAAGCACCAAAACGTTATGTGCGGTGAGCGGGTCAGTTCGTCGCAGCAATAAGTTTTGGAATGAACCAGACCGGCCACGCAGCAAAGATGAGATTGGGGGCCCACCAACTGAGATCAAAGTCGCCTAAGATTGCCCAATAGCTGATGGCCATGAAGCCTGCGCAAAAAGTCAGAGCGGCAGAGACCAAGGCGTATCCAAACCAACGGGCATCTCCTTTCGCAAAGAGACGGGCTGAATAGATACCAAGCACCGCAAAGATCACATCAAGAGGAAAGAATGACCAGTTCCAGGCGATCACCCTGGGATCATAATAATCTTTGAATAGATATCCTTCCGGGATTGAGAATAGGCCCAGCCCCACGCATGCTGTGAAGAACCAGTAGACGAGCAATAGCCAATCTGTTCCCAACATCCACGGCCGCATTTTTGTAAAAATCTGATCCGCTGACATCATCACTCCATACATTACGATTGTTACGTAACGATAGTAATGTTATTGTTCTTGCGCAAGCCCACAGACAACCAATGAGACCTCATGCCAAAAAAAGTTGATCATGACGAACGCCGACGCGAGCTTGTGCAAGCAAGCTGGGACGTGCTGTGCGTGGACGGATTGGAAGGCGTTTCACTGCGACGGGTCGCGCAAGCAGCCAACTGCACGACCGGTCGCATTGCGCACTATTTCAAAGGCCGCGATGAGTTGCTGATTGCCTCACTGCGCATGGCCCACACTCAGGCGGGTGCTCGGATGCGGGTGATTGCCGAAAGCGAAACCGACCCGTTGAAACGGCTAAGGGCCATCCTGCTGGAAAGTCTGCCTCTGGATGCAAGACGGCTGAAAGAATGGCAGGTCTGGCTCAGCTTTTGGGCGGTGTCAATTGGACACAAAGACCTGTCTGCGGAAAACCAGCTGCGATATCAAGAATGGCGTGCGGCGCTGGCGGACGCACTTCGACCAATCGTCTCTGGCAAACAGGTCAGCGTCCTCGCCGATCGCCTGGTCACATTGATAGACGGGCTTGGCGTGGGCGTGACACTCTCGCCCACGAAAGAGGCTCGCCAACGCGCACAAAACGAGATCGACATTTTCCTGAAGAGCCTAAATTAGGCGTCACTCAGCTGCCGGCATCTCAGCCCTGAAGGGGCTTGCCTTATAGACACCCAGGATCTTGAGCTCGGAACAGAAGAACTCAAGCTCTTCCAGCGCCAGCCTCACATTGCGCGAAGCCGGGTGCCCTTCCACATCCGCATAGAATTGCGTCGCATTAAAAGACCCCCCGAGCTGATAGCTTTCCAGCTTGGTCATGTTGACACCATTGGTTGCAAACCCGCCCATCGCCTTGAAGAGAGCGGCTGGCACATTGCGCACCCGGAAGATGAAACTGGTTACCACGGGTTCTTCTTCCGGTTCGGCATCATCAGGCTCGGTCGCCATCACCAGGAAGCGCGTCGTGTTGTGAGCCGCGTCTTCAATATCTTCTTTCAGGATATCGAGGCCATAGACCTCCGCGGCAAGCCTTGCAGCAATCGCTCCTTGCGTCGGGTCTCCCGCCTCAGAAATTTGGCGCGCAGACCCTGCCGTGTCAGCCCCCACGACGGCTTTCAGCTTCATCTCCCGAATGAGATTTCGGCATTGACCGAGCGCCATCACGTGAGACTGAACAGATTTCAGGTCTGCGAGCTTCGCGCCCTTCACACCTACCAATTGGTGACGAATGGGCAGGAAATGCTCGCCGATCACATAGGCATCAGACTGTGGCAGCAGATGGTGGACATCGGCGACGCGGCCTGCGAGCGAGTTCTCAATCGCGATCATGGCAAGGCGCGCACGCCCTTCGGTCAGCGCGGCGAAAGCATCTTCAAACGTGTCGCACGGGAGCGGCGCCATGTCGGGATAGGCTTCCAGACAAGCGATATGTGAATTCGCGCCCAATTCGCCCTGAAAGGCGATTGTATTGTCGGGTGTCGATGGCTGTCCCATGTGCTTAGCGGCCCTACCATTAGCGGTCCGGCCGCCCTTTCGTGATGCGGTTAGCCCGCTAATTCCGCGCGGGCCTTTTCCAAGTCGGCGGGAGTATCGACACCGAGCGGAACAGTGTCAACGAGCGCCGCGTCAATGCGCATGCCTGCTTCAAGGGCGCGCAATTGTTCCAGTTTCTCGCGGAGTTCCAACGGCGAGGGCGGCAGGGATACAAACCGGGCCAAGGCCTCGCGACGATATCCATACAGGCCGATGTGGTGGTAATCAGGCCCGTCGCCATGGGGTGCAGACCCCCTCGTGAAATAGAGGGCGCGGCCCACACGCGCGCCGGGCGCCAGCGCCAGGATGGCGCGGGGCACGTCCGGATTGGTGCGTTCGCTCTCATCTGTGATCTCGGTGACGAGGGTGGATATGTCTGCAGGTGTCTGTTCCAGCACATCTAGCGCTGCTCTGATGATTGTGGGATCGAGAGTGGGTAAATCGCCCTGAACATTCAAAATGACGTCATGGGTGCCATCAGGATCAACGGCCTGAAGCGCCTGGAACACACGGTCCGAGCCCGACGGCAGGGCTGGATCGGTTAGCACCGCTTCACCGCCAGCTGCCGTCACCGCCTCCACGATTTCTGCTTCTGCTGCCGCGATCACGACCCGACCAATGCCAGCCTGCTGCGACCGCCTCATGACCTGAACAATCATCGGGGCCCCGGCTATGTCTGCCAGGGGCTTGTTTGGCAGCCGTGTTGAGGCAAGACGGGCGGGGATAAGAATAATGGGAGAAGAGGCCATGAAATCTGCTCAAAACAGGGTGAAAGGGAGCGATTCGCCCTTTTCAGTCCCGTTTTCACGCCGCACCGGCCAGAAACGCTCTCAAAAGGGCGGCAGAGCGCCGCATGCTTTGGGCTTTTATACGGGTTGCAGCGGGCTGGCGGAAGCGGGTAATCTCCGCGCCAACCAGCGGGTGGGGGCTTCGCGGGTCATTTTATGATCGCTCGAGACCCTTCCCAGAGACCCTAAAGGCCGGAGCCGCTTTTCCATGGATAGTTTTGAATTCAACAAAATCGCAGGGGCATTGCTCTTTTCGCTTCTGCTCATTCTCGGCGTGCAGAACCTGTCCTCCGTGCTTTTCTCGATCGACCCTGCAGATCCAGCATCCTACCCGGTAGAAGTTGCTGACAGCGGTGACAATTCCGGCGGTGATGCTGATGTTGTTGTCGACGAAGGTCCAAGCCTCGCCACCCTGCTTGCCAGTGCTGACGCTGACAAAGGCGCAAAAGTCGCAAAGAAATGTGCGGCCTGCCACACGTTTGATGATGGCGGTGCCAACAAGGTCGGGCCAAACCTCAACGGTATTCTTGGCAGCCCTGTCGCTCAGGTCGCCGGGTTCAACTATTCCGGTGCGCTGACTGACCTTGGCGGTGAGTGGACCTTCCAAAGAATGAGCGACTATCTAGAGAACCCCAAGGCCTATGCACCGGGAACGGCTATGTCGTTTGCTGGTCTGCGCAAGCCCAATGACCGGGCGAACATTCTGGCTTACTTGAACAATCAGGGGTCAAACTTGGCCCTGCCTGCTGCTGAGTAAGTCGGCTCAGGTAGCCACATTAAAGATTTTTAAGAGGCGCTGTCCCTAAGGGATTAGCGCCTTTTTTCATGCTAATCTGTCGCTATCGATATCGCAGTCTTGCCACATTCTCTGAGTGGAATAGGTGGGCGATGGTCAGAGAATAAGGGAGATTAAGTTTGGCGTGGATTGAACGTTTCGCAGTTGCTGGATTGGCCCTGATAGTTGGCGGGGGGTTGATTGGGACAGCGCCCGCAATGGCCGAAGATGAGCAAAGGCATGGCCTCTCGCTCTTTGGGTCGCTCAAATACCCAGCGGATTTCGAACGCTTCGACTATGTGAACCCAGATGCACCCAAAGGCGGCACCCTGCGCTATGCCAGCATTGGCAGCTTTGACAGCCTCAACCCCTTCATTGTGAAAGGGCGCGCGGCGACGGGCATATCAACGCTTCTATATGAGACGCTGATGACAGATGCCCAAGACGAGCCTGCCAGCGAATATGGATTGCTGGCGGAAAGTGTTTCGCATCCTGATGACTATTCATCCGTGACGTTCAAGCTGCGCCCGGGAGCCAAATGGCATGATGGAACCCGTGTAACTCCTGAAGACGTGATCTGGACCTTTGAGACACTCAAAGTCACCTCGCCTGCGATTGCATTCTATTATGCCGACGTTGAGTTCGCCGAAAAGCTCTCGCCACTGGAAGTCAGATTTACTTTCGCTGTTTCGGGCAATCGCGAGCTCCCACAAATAGTCGGTCAACTGCCGGTGCTGCCCAAACATTACTGGGAGAGCCGTGACTTCAATGCGACCACTCTTGATGCGCCGCTTGGCAGCGGTCCCTATCGGGTTAAGGATGTCGATGCCCCGACGTCCATCACCTATGAGCGCGTTAGCGACTATTGGGGCGCCAATCTCAATGTGAATATTGGGGCGCATAATTTCGATGAAGTTCGTTTTGACTATTTCGGCGACAGCACGATTGCGCTTGAGGCCTTCAAGGGAGGACAGATCGACGTTCGGTTTGAAAACTCCGCCAAAGATTGGGCGACGGGCTACAATTTTCCTGCCGTCAAGGACGGACGGGTCCGGTTGGAAGAACTCCGCACCGCCAACCCGGAACCGATGCAGGGATTTGCAATGAATTTGCGGCGCAGCAAGTTCTCCGACGCGCGCGTCCGTGAAGCCATCGCTCTCGCATTTGATTTTGAATGGGCGAACAAGACCCTCTTCTATGGGCAATATACGCGGACCGATAGTTATTTTGAGAATTCGGAGCTTGCATCAAACGGCTTGCCTGAAGGGGCAGAACTCGCGCTCTTAGAACCCTTTCGTGATCAGCTGCCGACGACGCTCTTTACGGAAGTCTTTGAAACCTCGGTCACCGATGGCAGCGGTGAAAACCGACGTAACCTGCGCACGGCAACCAGACTTCTGAAAGAGGCTGGATGGTCGGTCAATGCAGACGGCGC
Organism: Alphaproteobacteria bacterium; assembly: GCA_021775935.1. GTDB lineage: Bacteria > Pseudomonadota > Alphaproteobacteria > Parvibaculales > Parvibaculaceae > Mf105b01. The sequence continues at coordinate 5,847 of JAJFGY010000198.1, read as the reverse complement.
ATTGGTCAACAATGAAAGCGGCGACGCTTTCGAAATCGAGTTCCTGCTTGTCTCACCAACATTCGAGCGCGTTGTACAACCCTATCTGCAATCCTTGAAGAAATTGGGCATCATTGGCACCATTCGCGTCGTCGACACGTCGCAATATCAAAACCGGCTAGACGGTTTCGATTTCGACATGATTGTTCATTCCGCCGCACAGTCACTATCGCCGGGCAATGAGCAGCGGGAGTTCTGGGGCTGTGAAGCGGCGGAGCGAAACGGCAGCCGTAATGTGATTGGCATTTGCGATCCTGTCGTTGAAGCACTGATTGATGAGATCATTCTTGCCAAAGACCGGGAGACACTCGTTACGGCGAGCCGCTCCCTCGACCGGGTTCTGTTGTCACGGCACTATCTTGTGCCGCAATGGCATATCCCGTTCACACGAGCTGCGGTCTGGTCGCATATCGGACATCCAGATCCAACCCCTGCCTTCAATCCTGGTTTTCCCTCTGTGTGGTGGCATGCAGGCGATGAGGCCGCAAACTGATGCGGCGCATCTGGTCGGCCGCCCTTGCTGGAAGTCTTTCTCTCGCAATGGCCTGCGGGAGCGCGCTCGCAGAGCCTCGTCATGGCATGTCGATCTTTGGCGACCTCCTTTATGAAGAAGACTTTCCTCACTTCTCGTATGTGAACCCGGACGCACCGAAAGGTGGCACGTTCAGTCAGATCGGGCCCACCTGGATCCTCAACCAATCCCCCCTCACCTTTGACAGCCTCAACAGCTATATCCTCAAAGGAAATGGTGCAATGGGCGCGGAGCTCACCTTCGACACGCTGATGACCCGGTCCGGTGATGAGCCGGATGCGGTCTACGGCCTTGTCGCGAAAACCGCTGATCTTGCTGAAGACGGCAACAGCATTATTTTTGAGCTGCGCCCCGAAGCCCGCTTCCATGATGGCAGTCCGCTGACTGCAGAAGATGTCGCTTTCTCTCTGATGCTCCTGAAAGAGAAAGGCCACCCCCTCATTTCACAAACCATTCGCGAAATGGCAAGTGCAGAAGCACTCAACTCTCAAACGCTGAAAGTGACATTCACCGGTAATCAGACGCGGGACCTCGCCCTCCTCATCACAGGCCTGCCGATTTTCTCCAAGGCCTACTACACGGAACATGCGTTTGACGAAACGACACTGGAGACTCCGCTTGGGAGTGGCCCCTACCGCGTCAAGGAACTGGCGCAAGGGCGTTTCGTTTCCTATGAGCGGGTCGAGGATTATTGGGCGCGGGACCTTAATGTGAATGTGGGACGCTGGAACTTCGACACGATCCGCTTTGAGTTCTATCGGGACCGCACAGCGCAGTTTGAAGCCTTCAAGGCCGGGGAATATCTGCTGCGCGAGGAGTTCACCTCAAAGGTCTGGGCGACAGAGTATAATTTCCCCGCGATTGAAGACGGACGCGTCGTGCAACTCACGACGCGCGATGATACACCGTCCGGCGCCCAGGGTTGGTTTTTGAATACACGCCGTCCTCAGTTTTCTGATGTTCGTGTTCGCGAAGCGCTCGGTCTGGCCTTCGACTTTGAATGGACGAACCGCAATCATTTCCACAATCTCTATCAGCGCAGCGGCAGTTATTTTGAGAATTCGGAGATGCGCGCCAATGGTCTGCCCTCGCCTGAAGAGCTGGTGCTGCTTGAACCCTTTCGCAATCAACTTCCTCCTCGCGTCTTTGAAGAAGCCATTGAACCACCCGTGTCTGATGGTTCGGGCAAAGATCGGCGTCTGCTGCTTCGAGCCGGCAAGCTTCTGGACGAAGCAGGCTGGACCATTCAGGACGGCAAGCGGCGCAATGCAGAAGGTGAGACTCTCAGTGTAGAATTCCTCAATGACTCCCCAACCTTTGAGCGGGTGATTGCGGCGTTTCAAGCCAACATCAAGCAACTGGGCATAGAGACCAATATCAAACCGGTGAACTCCGCCGAGTACCAAGAACGGGTGAAGACGTTTGATTTCGATGTCATGACGCGGCGTTTCTCCATGTCGGCCACACCCGGTGTTGAGATCCACAATTATTGGAGTTCCGAGGCGGCGAATATCTCCGGCAGTTTCAATCTGCCGGGCATCAAGGACCCGGTGGTTGATGCGTTGATGGAAAGGATCATTGAGGCAAAAACCCGAGAGGAACAGGTTCTGGCAGCCCGCGCCATCGACCGGGTGCTGCGTGCTGGCTTCTATTGGGTGCCCCATTGGTACAAGGCTGCGCACAATCTTGCGTTCTGGGATGTGTTTGCCCGGCCGGAAAAAGCCCCCCGTTATGGCCGTGGCGGCGCTATGCCCGACAGCCGGGGTGTCATCGATACATGGTGGGTCGACCCCGCAAAAGCACAGAACGCACCCGGGGCTGAGTAAAGGTAAGATTTTCGTCATGCCGATATGATCGAGTCGTGATGATCGTTGCTTGGGGCATGGCGGCGATTCAGCTAGACTCCTGCAAACGTCAATGGGCTCTTCCGCCCGCCTTCATCCCACGCGCATCCGGACGAAAAACCACAAAAGTCTAACCTGGCACTTTTTCTGGATGCGCTTAAAAGACCGGACCGAGCAACATGGCCGCCTATATCATTCGACGGCTTCTTCTGATGATCCCCACCATTCTGGGCATCATGCTGGTGAGCTTCACAATTGTGCAGTTTGCACCAGGTGGCCCGATTGAGCGGATTATCGCGCAGATACAGGGCACGGAGGTTTCTGCCACCGCCCGCGTAGGGGGCACAGCAGGAAGCGATTTTTCCGGTGGTGGCGCTGCGGTGAGCGATGTCACAGCGAAATATCGCGGCGCTCAGGGACTTGATCCGGAATTCATCGCGAGCCTCGAAAAACAGTTCGGGTTCGACAAACCTGTGTACGAGCGCTTTGCCCTGATGGTCTGGAATTATGCGCGGTTTGATTTTGGAGAGAGCTATTTTCGTGATGTTCAGGTCATTGACCTGATCATTGAAAAAATGCCGGTCTCTATCTCTCTGGGGCTTTGGACGACACTGATCACTTATATGATTTCCATTCCCCTCGGTGTCATGAAAGCCGTGCGCGACGGCACCAATTTCGATGTCTGGACCAGCGCTGTCATTATCGTCGGCTACGCAATCCCCGGGTTCCTGTTTGCTGTTGTCCTGATTGTTCTGTTTGCAGGAGGGTCTTACTTCGATGTCTTCCCGTTGCGCGGTCTAACGTCAGACAATTGGGAAGAACTTTCCTGGTTTGGCCAGTTGAGAGATTACGCCTGGCACCTGGCACTTCCCATTACTGCGATGGTGATCAGCGGGTTTGCAACCACAACATTGCTCACAAAGAACTCGTTTCTCGATGAGATCAAAAAGCAATATGTGGTGACGGCCCGCGCCAAGGGCCTCTCGGAGAAAGAAGTGTTGTATGGCCATGTGTTCCGCAACGCCATGCTGATCGTGATTGCGGGTTTCCCAGGCGCTTTTGTTGGTGTGTTCTTCACAGGATCACTCTTGATCGAGACCATCTTCTCGCTCGATGGGCTCGGGCTCCTGTCATTTGAAAGCATTATCAACCGGGACTACCCGGTCGTCTTTGGCACACTCTATATCTTTGGGCTTCTGGGTCTCGTTATCACGCTGATTAGTGATCTCACCTATACGTGGATTGATCCGCGTATTGATTTCGAAACGCGGGAGGTCTGATGCTTAGATCCTTGCTTGCGCGCTTCGGTATCACTCTGCCCAAAACAACACCGCTTAATGAACGCAGATGGCGGAACTTCAAAGCCAATCGACGGGGCTTTCTGTCCCTGAAGATATTTCTGGTGCTCTTTTTTGTGACACTGTTTGCGCCGCTGATTGCCAATGACAAACCGCTGCTGCTCACCTTTGAAGGCTCGGTCTATTTTCCCGCCTTCAACACTTACGCTGAAACAACCTTTGGCGGAGACTTTGCAACCGAAGCGGACTATCGCGATCCCTTTGTCCAGGAACTTATCTCTGAGGCTGGCGGCACAATGATCTGGCCGCTGATCCGATACAGTTACGATACGATCAATCGCAATCTGCCGGTGCCAGCACCTGCACCGCCGAGCGCTGAGAACTGGCTTGGTACGGATGATCAGGGTCGCGATGTTGTTGCGCGTTTGATTTACGGCTTTCGTATTTCCGTTCTCTTTGGCCTCACACTCACGTTCTTTTCTTCAATCATCGGCGTAACCGCTGGCGCGATACAGGGATATTTTGGCGGCTGGCTGGACCTCATCTTTCAGCGTTTTATTGAAATCTGGACAAGTGTTCCGCAGCTCTATCTGTTGATCATTATCGCGGCGATCATTGAGCCGAACTTCTGGATACTGCTCTGTATCCTGCTGCTGTTTAGCTGGGTGGCCCTTGTGGGTGTGGTGCGTGCGGAATTTCTGCGTGGCCGAAATTTTGAATATGTGAACGCAGCTCGTGCGCTTGGCGTTTCAAACGGGACGATCATCTATAAGCACTTGTTGCCCAACGCCATGGTGGCCACGCTTACCTTCATGCCGTTCATCCTGAACGCCTCGATCACAACGCTGACTTCCCTTGATTTTCTGGGTTTCGGCCTGCCACCTGGCTCCCCTTCCCTTGGTGAGTTGCTGGCGCAGGGCAAGGCCAATCTGCAAGCGCCGTGGCTTGGCTTCTCGGGGTTTTTCACCATCGCTTTGATGTTGAGCCTGTTGATCTTTATCGGAGAGGCCGTTCGTGACGCGTTCGACCCCAGAAAGACACTGACATGAGTGAAGGGGTAGCAATCGAACGAGCAGCAGCGCCGCTTATTGAGATCGACAATCTCAGCGTCGACTTCCAACAAGGTGAAGAGATCACACACGCCGTGAGAGGCGTTTCGCTCAGCATTGATGCTGGAGAGACAGTGGCCCTTGTTGGCGAGTCTGGTTCTGGCAAGTCAGTGACCGCTCTCTCCATCCTGAAGCTTCTTCCCTATCCGCAGGCAACGCACCCAAGTGGCGCGATTAGCTACAAAGGCAAAAGCCTGATGAGCGCCGATGAAACAGCATTGCGGTCGGTGCGGGGCAATCAGATTTCAATGGTGTTTCAAGAACCGATGACGTCGCTCAACCCGCTGCACTCTATTGAACGGCAGGTGGGCGAGGTTTTGATCCGCCATAAGGGGTTGAGTGCGCAGGCTGCGCGCAAAGAAGTTCTGGCCCTGCTCGACAAAGTGGGTATCCGCGATGCCGAAAGCCGCCTCGACGCCTACCCCCACCAACTATCTGGTGGTCAGCGGCAACGGGTTATGATCGCGATGGCACTTGCCAATGAGCCTGATCTCTTGATTGCAGACGAGCCGACCACAGCGCTGGACGTCACAGTACAGGCGCAAATTCTGGCACTCCTGAAAGACCTGCAACGGGAAATGGGCATGGCAATGCTGCTCATTACCCATGATCTGGGGATTGTGCGCAAGATGGCCGATCGCACCTATGTCATGACCGATGGCCAGGTGGTTGAGGAAGGCGCTACCGAAACGATTTTCTCAACGCCTCAGCATGAATATACAAAACACCTTCTGGCGGCAGAACCAAAAGGCAGGCCCGAAGCCCCCCGCACTGACGCGCCAGTTGTGATGGAGACGGACAATCTCAAAGTCTGGTTTCCGATCAAGAAGGGCCTGTTGCGCAAAACTGTTGACCATGTGAAAGCGGTGGACGGAATTTCTGTGGCCGTTCAGGAAGGACAGACCGTCGGCATTGTGGGCGAATCTGGTTCGGGCAAAACGACCCTCGGCCTGGCGATGCTTCGTCTCATCTCCAGCGAAGGCCCTATCCGCTTTGAGGGTGAGGGTATTGATCAGCTGGCGATC
>JAJFGY010000197.1 GCA_021775935.1 Alphaproteobacteria bacterium | reverse complement strand
GTCTCACCTCAGCTCTCTATGGAGTTTGACAATGGCACGAGCCTCGATGTCTTCGGCTCCTATTTCGGGATCGGTGCAGACCTGGATGGGTGGTCTGTCGGCGGAACACTCTCCATTCCGCTGAACTAAAGTGTTTCGATGCGATCGGGCAACACTTAGTGCCACCCTGAATGGGAGACTTGCAAAATCAGGCGGACAACATCTGCCTGGTCTACTGCCCCCAGCTTAGAGCGAATGTGGGCAAACTGCGTTCGGACTGTATTCATGGATATGCCTTCATCATCCGCGTATGCGGCAAGGCTTTTTCCCTTTGCAAAGCAGGCAGCAAGACGCGCCTCGCGTCGGGACAGACCAAACCAGGCCTTCAAGGTCTCTTCATCCACAGCAACCTGCTTTTTGGTGCTCGTAACTGTTAGAAGCGTCACCGGTGGCGCAATCGCATTCTTGTCGTCAGCCTCCAGCCGTTCCAGATGGGCAAGCAATTTTTCCCCCGTCGATCCATTAAGACAAAAAGCAATATTGCCGGTTCCAGGAGCCACATCCAAAAATGCCTTTAGCAGTACCTCCTCAACCTCATTGCTGGCACCTTGAAGTCGCCCATGGCGTTGCATAAACAATGCGTCCCCGACACACATTTCCTCTGCGCTCTTATTCATCAACAAGACATGTCGGCTGCTGCTTAACAGGAAGGTGGCATCTGAACTTCGAGAAAAGAGTTTGTACAGCCATTCACGCTCGCATTGCTCTTGCGTCACCAGTGCCCCATGCCCCAACCGGCGTTCCATAAACGGCCACACCCAGGCAGGTCCGTGATCAACAGACCAATCCATGATCTGTTTTACGCGTTCGGTCATATGCGGTTGCACATGACTGTCAAAGATGTTCACAAACTCTTCCGCAATCGCGTCATCTTTAGGAATGGTTTCTGGCGGGCGGCATTGGGACCGAATGAATTGACCAATGCGAACGAGGACAGCCGACGCTGCCGTCGTCAATGGGATGAGCTTTTGCCAGGTCGTCGGCAATCCATCCCATTGATGAAATTCAACACGGCAACCACACTCACGAAAGCGCTCTGCAAGCATGACCCCGTCATCACAATGAACTTCGTTCACATCGACGTGGATCTGCGTATCAGGTAGCCCACCAAGATCTGCAAACACTGGGGATGCCAAAGGTCCGCGTGGATCTTCGCCTTGCAGATAGTCGCCGGAAAGCATGGCCAGAATTTCCAGCTCTGAAACTTTCTCACCGCCTCTGAAGTTGCGTACATAAGAGCCACCAGAAAAAGTAAGATCGGCGATCGGGCAAAGAGCAACAAAGCCCGATGGCATTGGCACACCGCGATCCCGGAGTAAAAGCAGTGCTGGAAGCGCAATCGCAACCCCCGCCGTGTCTCCCATAATCACAATACGCTGTGGATCGTACCCCTGATCCAGCAATCCCACATACACAGCAGCAATATCTTCAATGGCCTCAGGAAAGGGATGTTCTGGCGCAAGTCGATAGTCACACAGAAGAACGCGGGCACGCCCATGCAAGGCAACTTTCCCTGCAATCAGCTCATGCATCGGTCCCCGGTTTAGAACGAAGGTGCCCCCATACACGTAGAGCACGACAGACTCATCTTGGACCTCGCCAGTCCGATCGACCCAAATGGCAGGCACAGGCAATCCAGCAGCAGCGTGGGATCGGAACTCCCCCTCTACCTGACGCGTATTTCCAGACACCAATCATCCCTTTCGCTTGATCCCTATTTCAGAGCTATCTCATCACAATTCTCAAAACATCACCAAATTTGGTGATGCCTTCTTTCGCCCGCAGACGGACCATGCCCTCTCAAATTTCAATCTTTGTGGGGTGAGTCGTGGGCCAAAATCTAATAAACCGTTGGAAAAGCTTGATATATTCAGGTTTTCTCGTCTTTGGAGGCCTGACCATGGCAACCCCGGCAATGGCATCGCCTGGGTGTACGGCCGCCAATGCTGGCGCGTTCAATCTCACGGTGCCGACCGGCACCAACCGGATACAGCAGTTCAATGCGCAGTTTGATGCGGGTGATCAGCTGGTCGCAGCAATGACGGGGATTCCTCTATCAGTCATCGTTGACTTCATTCTCGGAGCTGGCAATCCCATCCTGTTTCTAAACAATTCAAACGGAAACGGCATGCTGACAATTCCAACAAGTGGCAGTGGCATTATCGACATTGCCATCGCGGCAGGCGGCGGCGGGGCAGCAAATCTCGTTTTCACCTGCACACCGGCGTCTGGCATGACAACCAACGCCCCGACCGACCAATCAGATACAGCGACAAATGCCACCACCACATCTGTCATTGTGGAGAACCAGACCGTAAGCAACATCCTTGATGGCGCAGCGCAGGTAGACCCCAACATCAAGACAGACATTGATACCCTCGCACAAGACCGTGCCAATGCCATTGCGGTGGAACTTGAGGCGTTGCGAAAACGCGACGCAGAACTCCAAGCCGACATTCAGCATTTCAACGACAATGCCGATGCCCTCCCCGACAACAGTGTTTATCAAGAAGGGCAAGCCACAGCCTGGGCGATTGAGACATCCATCACCGATCCAAGTGAACGAATAGAAATGGAAAGGCGGCAACAGGCTTGGTTGAAAGCTGCGAACGCGGAACGGGATGATTTAGACGACAGGATGGAAGAGCTGGAAGTGCAACTAAAAGGGTTACCTAAACCAAATGTTGGTACACCGCCCGCAAATGACTTCGAACAGGGTGACGGCGAAAGCATTCTCTTTGTTGGCCGCGATCCATTTAGTCGCGCTCTGGCGCGGTATCGGGGTTTCCGGTTGGACGTAGCTGACACCGACGAAGGCTTTGGCGACAGCGTTAAGCCTCTCTCCTTCACAAGAACCTTGTCCTCCACCATCGTCGGCTGGGTCCGGGCTGTCTATACGGACTATGAGCAGGACGATGCCTCACAGCAGGAGGGCGATAACATTCTGGTCGCCCTCGGTGTGCACAAGGACTTTAACGACGAACTGCGCATCGGGCTCTTTGCCACCACCACCTGGGGAGATGTTCAGTCTCCCGTCAACGCCCTCGACATTGATAGCCAGGGCTACTCGCTGGGC
>JAJFGY010000196.1 GCA_021775935.1 Alphaproteobacteria bacterium | reverse complement strand
CGGTCAGATCGTCGATGCCTTAGAAGAGCAGGGAATGCTCGACAATACGCTGATTTGGTTCATGAGTGACAATGGTGGTCTTAATCCCTCCACAGCGTCCCCAGCGGCTCTCAGTTTTATCTCGACCCTTGACAGCTGGTTTGGTGATTTTGAAATCCCCTGGACATTTCTTGAATTCGTGCGGGTGAACTACCTGCAAGGCGGCAGTGACAACCAGCCTCTTCGCAGCGGGAAAGGGTCGCTCTATGAAGGGGGCGTCCGCGTACCGTCTTTCTTGTATTGGCGCGGCGAACTCCAACCGCGGCAAGTCGGCGACATGGTGACAGTACAAGATGTTCTTCCATCTATCCTGTCTATGGTGCAAAGCGATGCGCGCAACCGGGAGTTTGACGGCATCGACCGTTGGCCACTCTTGCAGAATGGGCAGGCAGGCGAGACGAGAGACTACGTCGCCGTGTTGATGGGCGATGAAGCGTTGATTCAATACCCGTGGAAACTCATCCAGTTTAGCTCAGGCGATGTAGAGCTTTACAACGTGGAAGCAGATCCGTCGGAACAAAATAATCTGGCAGAGCTGCAGGAGCACGTTCAGCGCCGCGATGAGATGATCGCAACGCTCGGTGCAAAGCCGCGCGGCGAACCCGTTGGTGTGCCGCTCTGGCAGATCATGTGGGATATGGACTTCTTTGGAGGCAAAGAAGATCGACCGCCTTGGATGGAAATTGTCGAGTAGGAGAAAGGGATGAAAGACTTTTTATTGTCGCTGGTTGTCGCTGGTTGTCGCTGGTTGTCGCTGGTTGTCGCTGGTTGTCATGGTTCCTCAACACCGATGACTTCAATCCAGCCTACAAATTCCTGGGCGCGGCAATGTCCCAGCAGGGATACACTGTAGACCCGCAAGTTGTGGACAAAACCGAGGAAGCCCGCGCCCTCTACGCTGAAGGCCAGGCCTGGTTGCACGAAGGAAGCTGAGATACGCCGCAGAATCAGCGGGCTGATCTCTGTCTTGAAAAAAAGGCAGGGCGCGATGGAAAAACCGTCGCGCCCTCAACTCGTTTGATTGAACGTTTTGCTGAGATATTAGTCAGCAGAGGATCGACGTCTCCACCAACCGCTTTTCGCCGGGCCAGCTGGTTTTTCTTCAGCGGGTTCGGCCTCTGCTTCTTCAACTTCAGCGGTCTCCGGTTCAGCAGGCTCCGGTTCAGGAGTTTCAGCCACCGGCTCCGCCTCTGCGGTTTCAGCGACTTCTGGTTCTAAAGGCGCTTCCTCTTCAGCAGATTTTGCTGGTGTTTCCACATCAGCTTCAGGCTCGCGAGAATAGGCAACCAGAACAGGTGCTTCTTCGGGCGCGCCATTGGCGACTTCAGCATCATCATTGCTGTCGCTTACATCATCTGGCTCGTCTGATGCCGCATCTGAAGTGGTGTTCTCGCCATCTGTCTCCGCAGTCTTACGATTGCGACGTCCACCGCGACGACCGCGACGACGACGGCGCTTCGGTTTGTCTTCCTCAGACCCATCCCCATCCCCATCAGAAATACCTTCTGAGGATGCATCTGCATCATCAGATACCGCGTCAGCGGTCTCATTGGCTTCCGAGGCATCTTCCGAAGCGACAGTTTCAGTCTCTCCGTCACTGCCGTTCTCGCCCTCAGGCTTGCGTCCACCCCGGCGACGACGTCTGCGCCGCTTACGTTTGGGCTGATCGTCTTCTTCTTCATCGCCTGCGCTGACGTCTGCTTCGGCCTCATCTGCCTCAGCATTGTCGTCAACAACATCGGTGCCGGTAACCGGAGGACGAGCCTGGACGGGGCCGCGTGCTGCGGCAGGTTCAACCTTATGGTCAGAGCCATGTACATCACGATCAGTCTCGACATAAATCGACACGCCATATGTCGCTTCAATGTCCAACAGATGCGAGCGCTTCTGATTGAGAATGTAAATTGCAACTTCTGGTGACACGGTAACCGAGAAGGCCGGGCTTTTGCCCTTTACCGCTTCGGCTTCCACGGCGCGCAGCACATGAAGTGCGGTCGATTCAATGGAGCGAATAAATCCTGACCCGCTACAGGCGGGGCAAACGACGGTTGATCCCTCAATGATCCCGGCGCGCATACGTTGGCGGGACATTTCAAGAAGACCAAAGTGACTGATGCGGCCTACCTGGATACGGGCGCGGTCAGACTTGAGGCTTTCCTTGAGCTTACGTTCAACGGACCGGTTGTTTCGGTTCTCATCCATATCGATAAAGTCGATGACAATGAGGCCGGCAAGGTCACGCAGTCTGAACTGCCGCGCAGCTTCTTCAGCCGCTTCCATATTCGTTTTGAGGGCAGTTGCCTCAATATTACGTTCTTTTGTCGCGCGGCCTGAGTTCACATCAATGGCCACAAGCGCTTCAGTTTGATTGATGACAATGTAGCCACCAGACTTCAGCGTGACGGTTTCAGAGAACATGGCATCAAGCTGTGTATCAACACCATGTTTCTGAAAAATTGGCTCACGGTCTTTGTGAGGCTGAACATTTTTCGCGTGGCTTGGCATCAGCATCCGCATGAAGTCTTTGGCTTCGCGGTAAGCGCCATCGCCTTCAATCAAGACGGAATCGATGTCTTTGGAATAAAGGTCGCGGATCGACCGCTTAATGAGGCTGCCTTCTTCATAGACGAGGGCAGGGGCCATGGATTCAAGAGTCAAATCCCGAACCCGTTCCCAAAGGCGGAGCAGATATTCAAAGTCCCGTTTGATTTCTGTTTTGGTCCGCTTTGCGCCCGCTGTGCGGACAATAAGGCCCATGCCCTCGGGCACATCGAGGCCTTCAGCAACAGCTTTCAGCTTTTTGCGGTCCCCGCCATTGGTGATCTTGCGGGAGATCCCGCCGCCACGTGCGGTGTTGGGCATCAAGACGCAATAGCGACCGGCAAGAGAAAGATAGGTCGTGAGAGCCGCGCCCTTGTTACCGCGCTCCTCTTTAACAACCTGGATCAAAATCACCTGGCGGCGTTTGATCACTTCCTGAATTTTGTAGGACCGCATCTGGCGGCGCTGCTTTTTGGGCTGAGCCTCTTCCATCGCATCTTCGTTGCCCAGGGCCTCAACGGTTTCGTCTGAGGCCACATCGCTTGCATCAGCGCCATCGTCCTCAGAAGCTTCGTCTTCGCCATCCGCGCCATCATCTTCGGCGGTTGCCTCAACCGTCTCCTCGACGATTTCTGCATCATCAATCGCGTCATCATCGTCGTCTGCGCGCGTTTCCGCCGCCCATTCCTTCAGCAGCTCTTCACGATCTGCGAGAGGGATCTGGTAATAGTCCGGATGAATTTCGTTGAAGGCCAGGAAACCATGACGGTTTCCGCCATATTCAACAAAGGCTGCCTGAAGCGACGGTTCTACGCGCGTTACCTTGGCGAGGTAGATGTTTCCGCGAAGCTGTTTTTTGTTTTCGGATTCAAAGTCAAATTCTTCAACCCGATTTCCGTGCACCACCACAACCCGGGTTTCTTCCGGGTGGGCGGCATCGATCAGCATTTTGTTTCCCATGAGGGGGTTCTCCGAGACGCCGTATCACGCCAATGCGGGAGCCGGTCTCGAACACGAGACGGGGCTGCATGGGGGCGGCGTTTGTTTGAAAGCCACGCTGACTGGCGCTGCGGCGACAGGCCGGAGCGAGAGGGGCGTGGTTAGATGAAAAGTGAAGGGGCAAACGGTGCGCGGTGACGCGGAAGCGGCGCATACGGCGGTCTGCTTGGACCGTTCCGTTCGCTTCGCTTGTCGTCATGAACTGCGCTGTTTGCATCGTTTCTCTGTGTGCCCTCAATTTGAGTGGTTGCTGGGCACCTGCAACCGAATTAGAGACGAGAATTCGTCTGAGTGCGGGGCGTTCGACACATGTCTTGTGACAAAGGTCTGGCGAACCGCGGCGATACCTCAAAGGGGCTGGTGGGATTTACTTTCCGAAACAGGCGCCTGAATTTGCAGGCATTTTCCGAATAAGCGGGCAGTTTTCAGTTGAAAACCGCCTCCTCCCGCCCGTCAGTCGGCCAGTCCTGATGAAATGGGCCGACTCAATATGACGTACCGTCGAATTAGGTGACTGTCTTGTACCGCCTTGGATTCAAGCTTGGCAAGCAATGCTTTGCGCCATCCTCCGTGTCGGTGTGAAAGCATTAACCATTTTAACCGTTGATATTGCGTTAAATTCCCGCAAAGTAACGCAATATCAAGCGAAAGACGCCATTTTGGCGGTGAAACAGAAAACCAGAAGTTTACGGGTTTTGTGTTGTGACTGATGGGATTGCCGGTCAGAGGCCAAAGATCGGCAAACCTTCTCGCGAGAAGCTCAGGCCTCTCGTGGGAGGTCTAGCCATCAGATCGACAAAGTGGCGGGATATCAGATTTGGGCAATTTCTCTGCGATCCAGAGAAACTGTCGTTGAAGCGGTGGCAACAGGACCAGTTGGCGTATGCGTAAAAAAACGATCCTCAAGATCGACCGGGTGAGCAGACGGCATGTGAAGCGCATGGCGGCGGCTGTTTTTGCGTGCCTGCTTGGTTTAGGCACATGGGCGGGTGGCACCACTGGGGCTCTGGCGGAAGGTCCCGCAGTCGCACCGGCGGCCTCGCTGGTCTCAAATGTCCGTCTGGGCGAGCAGGGTGATGTCACCCGCTTGGTAATCGATTTTGGCCGGGGAAACAGCGCACCTCAGAATGTCTTCACCCTGGCAGATCCCTACCGGGTTGTGATTGACCTGCAAGATGTTGATTTCCAGCTCCCGCCAGAAGCAGGAAAAGCGGGCCGTGGTTTGGTCACTGGCTTTCGATATGGGCAGTTCCAGGAAGGTCTGTCGCGTATTGTCGTTGACGCAACCGGGCCAATTGCGATTTCACGCCATTTTGCATTACCTGCGCAAAGCGGCTTCGGCCACAGGATTGTCGTGGATCTCAAATCGGCCACCACCGCTGAGTTTGCTCAAAGTGTTGGCCTTGGGAGACCTATTTCCGCGCCAACAGCAGCTGCCCCTCCTGTCTCGACACCACAGGAACCGACGGCCAATCTAGACAGAAAGCGCGTGATTGTGATCGACGCAGGACATGGTGGCGTTGACCCCGGCACCCACGGTCAGTCCGGCGCGCTGGAAAAAGATGTTGTGCTTGCCTTTGCCAAAGAGTTTGGCAATCAGCTGCGCGCGACAGGGCGGTATGAAGTTCATCTGACCCGCGATACAGACAGATTTATTCCGCTGCGCGAGCGCGTGAACATCACCCGGCGCCATAACGCAGATCTGTTCCTGTCCATTCATGCAGACGCCATTGACCGACGCGGCGTCAGTGGGATGTCGATCTACACCCTCTCGGAAAATGCATCGGACAAGGAAGCAGCAGCATTGGCGGCAAAGGAAAACAGATCAGACGTGATTGCGGGTGTGGACCTCCATGGAGAGTCTTCCGAAGTCACAGATATTCTGATTGACCTCGCGCAACGTGAGACGAAAAACTTCTCAGTCCGTTTTGCGCGCACTGTCGTTCGCAACGCAGATGGCGTGACGCCGCTTCTTCAGCGGACCCACAGGTTTGCGGGCTTCAGGGTGCTGAAAGCGCCTGACGTGCCGTCGGTCCTGGTTGAGCTTGGATTTCTCACAAACCGTGACGATGAACGCAACCTCACAACAT
>JAJFGY010000195.1 GCA_021775935.1 Alphaproteobacteria bacterium | reverse complement strand
CGGCTGTTCTTGCTGCATTTCCGGCTTGGCGGGCCTATCGTCAATCTCGATCGGATGGGCTTACCATCCGCGTCTAAGGAGCGGTTTTATGAGAATGCTGTTTGCATTGTTGATTGCGGTCGGTTTTGCCTTGCCAGGTTTCGCGGCACATGCGGCAGAGCCGGAGGTAATTTATTGGGAAGATCTCATGCCGCCGGAGGGACTAAAGGCTCTGGAAGAAGCCTACGCGGCGGCAGCTGGCGCGGCCACCCCGCTAAGTGAGGTCGATTCAGCGCAGGCTGACACCGGCGACCTTGCGGTTGACGGGAACATCACGCCGGGGACTGATCCAGACGACCCGACGGGAACCCTGCCTGCCGCCACACAGTTCGGGACTTTTGACGTAGTGGAGGAATTGGACGGAAAAACCATCCGAATTCCGGGCTTTATGGTTCCATTCGACATTAATGAAATGAGTAAAGTCTCCGAGTTTCTGCTTGTTCCCTATTTTGGTGCTTGTATCCACGTGCCGCCACCACCGCCGAACCAGATCGTCTATGTCACGACGGAAGAGGCTGTCCCGTTTGGCTGGGAGCCTGTCTGGCTTGAGGGGGTTCTGGAGACCAAAACCAATATGAATAATTTGGGCAGCGCCGCCTACACGCTCAATCTCACAAAACTGGAACCCTACACTGACGGCTAGAGACCAAAGATCTAACTTTTTCAGTGGGTTGGAGTGGGACCTTAACAAAATATTGAGTCGATCTGACTAGCCTGTTTCGTGCATTTGCATGGAAGGCGATCGGCAATGGATGTCCCATCTCCTATGGGCATAAGGCGGTTTGAAAACCTGGCGCGGCGCTTCGTCGACGTCGGTGACGGCGTTTGCATGACCGGTAGGTCCTGGGCCATCGGGATTTATGCCTTCACAGTGCTGCCGGTCCTGTTGCTGCTCAGTGCTGTCTGGTACCAACCTTACATCCCCCTCGGCGAATTGATGAGAGACTGCTTGCTGGTGGCAGAAGTCTCGAAGGATTGCTGCCACATCTATTACGGGGCTGTTTCGAACCTCGGCGTTTTGATTTGGGCTGGCGCTGCCGCGATCCTCTTTTTTTCCGCCATCGTTGTCGGCTTACTGGGTGCGGATCAGCACCGCGGATATCTGGTTCAGTTTGTGCTTGCGGGGATCTTGACCACACTTCTGTGTGTGGATGACTTTTTTCTGGTTCATGACATTGTGCTGCCGAAGCTTGGCTTTTCGGAGATGCTTGCCTATGCGGTCTACGCCGCCTTTGCGCTGCTCTATGTTTTCACCGCTCGGAACGAAATTCTTGCCGCCCGGTGGCCGATGTTTTTGATCAGTATTTTCTGTCTTGCCTTAAGCGTGAAGATTGACGTGTTCATGAATATTGACAGCGACTTTCGCCTTCTTGTGGAGGACGGCGCGAAGCTGATGGGTATTGTCGCCTGGTTTAGTTTTCATGCGGAAGCAGCGGCCTGCACCCTTCAGCGGCTGAGTCAGAAGGGCACTGATAGTCCGGAGGCGGTTCGCCTCGTATGACGTCTATTGTCAAAAAACTGTTTGCCGACGTTCCTGACAATCGGCCGCGTATCTTGCTGCTTGGAAATTACAGACCGGCATTGGCCGTTGCGCGGGCACTTAGACCTGCGGGATATTGTGTGGTTGTAGGGAAGCGCGGCGGCGAAGGCTTTAGCGAGTATTCTCGTTTTGTCGAAGAAGCCTGGGACCATCCGCCTGTCGAAACGGATATTGCTGCTTTTGACGTCTCGCTGCGAAGCTTTCTAGCTGAACGTCCTGATATTCAGTTTGTGCTGCCGATAACTGAATCCTTTGTCATGTTCTTCGCTGAAAACATGCAGAAGCTACCTGGTGAGGCTGTTTTGGTATCACCGCGAGCTGATCTGGTGAAGATGTGCAGCAACAAAGAGACAATGTTGCAGACAGCCGTCGAGGCGGCAGTTCCGGTTCTGCCATACGCCATTTTGGAAGCTGATACCGACATGACCGAAGCTGGTCGATTGGTCGGTTTGCCGATGGTTGCGCGTCCGCTGTCCCCCGGCGGAAAATTTGACCACAAGAAGGCCGTGATTATTGAAAACTGGTCAGACTACAAGCGTTTTGTATCCCAGTGGTGTGATGCGGATAATCCCGTTCTCATTCAGCGCCGTGCGTTTGGCCCGCGCTACAATCTCTTTTTTGCTGCTCGGCAGGGAGAGATCCTCGGTACTCTTGAAACCCATATCAGCCGGACAGATAACCTTGATGGCACAGGGGTTGCTGTTGAAGGTGTCACGGCACCAACTTCTGACGCGTTGCTGGGGGATGTGAGCAGACTTGCCCGAGTGCTTAATTACACTGGCATTGGTCTTGCTCAATTCATTGTTGACCCGGTCTCTCGGGACCGGTGTTTTTTAGAGACTAACCCCCGCATTGCCGGTAGTCAGGCGATTACAGAGCAGATGGGGCTGGAGATGGCGCGGACCGCGATTGATCTTGCACAAGGCCTGGTGCCTGAGCCGCCTGCGCGGGCTCGTTTGATCCGTGCTGGGTTCCGCTATGTTTGGTCTTACGGAGATCTCAGAGGTCTGCGCGCAAGCATGGCGCGCGGCGAGGTGTCTGGAGGCAGGGCAGCGCGGTGGTTTGCCAGGATTCTCTGGGCTGGTGTTTGGGCGGAACATCACATGACTTGGTCCTGGCATGACCCGCTCCCCGCTTTGATGCTGCTGCTCCGTCAGGTTTTCCCCTCTCTCATTCGTCTGTCTGGCACATCCGGCAAAGATGGCGATGACAGCTACGCCGGGCCCAGCACCGTGGATGATAGGCCAGGTGCCTGATGAAGTTCGTTTCTGCCAGGCGCCTTCTGAGAACCACAAGCTTTCTGATGGCAGCGCGCATTTTCGGAACCGGACTTGGGTTTTTGATCCAGCTTGCATTGGTGCGGCTTCTGACGTCGGCAGACTATGGAATCTATGTTGTGGCCATGTCTCTGGCTGCGGTCCTGTCGATTTTGTGCGCATTCGGATTCCCCTCCATCACAGCGCGTTTTGTGAGCCTGTATGCGGAGCAGGGTGATAGGAGCAACCTTGCAGGATTTATCGATGCCGCACAGCGCCACGCCTTGGCTCTGTCGATATTTGTTACGGGGCTTGGAGCCGCGCTGATTTTCCTTGGCGGCTTTGTACCCCACGCCTACCAGATGCCTTTGTTTCTTGCCTGCCTTCTTGCGCCTGTCCTCGCAATGATGCGGTTCAACGGTGCACTTTCAAATGTTGCCCGCCGTTTCTATCTGACCTACCTGCCAGATCTGACATTGAAACCTGTCCTGGTTGCTATCGGAATTACTGTGGTCGTTATGGGGGCGCCCTCAGCGTCAAGTACACTTGTTTTACTGGTCCATTTTGGTGCGGCCCTTTTTGCCTGCCTGGTTCTTTGGTTGATCTTGAGGCCTCGTCATCAGTTTGGTCTTCGCGGGATTGTTGCGACCAATGAGAATGGTGCTTGGCGGCGTGCAGCGTTTCCAATGCTTTTTGTGACGCTGCTTACATCGTTCCTGGCAGACATCGACATTTTGATGGTGAGCCTTCTCCTGGCCCCAGAGGATGTCGGTCTGTTTAGTGTCTGTCTGCGGATCATGCTGCTCGTTGAGTTTGGCATCCAGACGGTGTTTCAAATGAGTGCTCCCGACCTCTCCGTCGCCCAGGCTAAGCACGATGCTCCGGGTATGATGCACGCACTTCGCCGCGCTCAACATGTAACGCTTCTGTTTGCAATTGCCTCCTTCGGAGGGGCTTTCCTCTTCGGTGAATGGATACTTAGTCTTTTCGGTGACGAGTTTGTGGTTGGGTACCCCGCATTGCTCATTCTTATATTCGGGCAGGGCGCACGGACTGCATTTGGTCCGGTTACTCAGCTCCTCACGGCAGCGGGGGAACAAATGCGCAGCCTCTACAGCTACGGCATAGCCCTCGTTGTGCTTGTTGCGGGCAATATCCTTCTTGTTCCAGATTTTGGTGTGAGGGGCGCTGCCAGTGTCCTGGCTGTTACTCTCCTCGTGGGTTCTGTTCTTCAGGCGCGGGCTGTGTACCAGAAGCTCGGAATTTCCGTTCTCAGGACGTTGGTGTTCCGACCGCAAGGGGCTGGACCTCTCGTCGAAACCGAGCAGGATCTTTAGCGGATCTGTCAAAATGCCTTATGAGGACCCCAGCTGCTTATCCGGCATGGACGTTTCGAGCTGATCTGTTTACGGTTTTGCGAGGTGATTGGGGGAGAGCCCTAATCAAAAAAGGGGGCAGTATGAATACCTGGAAGATCGGCGAATTCACCGTCACGCGAGTCATTGAAATTGAAGTGGCAGGTGGCACAAAATTCCTTCTGCCTCAGGCGACACCAGAAGCCGTGCGTGATTTCAAGTGGATGGCCCCCCATTTTATGACGCCCGACGGTCAACTGATTATGAGCGTGCATGCGCTAGTGATCGACACAGGGGAAAGAAAGATCGTTGTCGACACATGTATTGGCAATGACAAAGAGCGGGAAATACCCACCTGGAGTCACTTGGATCTGCCGTTTCTCGATGACCTGAGCAAGGCTGGCTATGCCCGTGAGGAAATTGACACCGTGATGTGTACCCACCTCCACGTGGACCATGTGGGATGGAACACGATGTTGGTCGATGGTAAATGGGTGCCCACCTTTCCCAACGCGCGCTATCTTATGGCCAAAAAAGAATTTGAGTATTGGCAGGGCCAGGAGACTGACAAGGGACAACAAGCGGTGTTTGCGGATTCCGTGCAGCCGGTGTTCGATGCCGGGCTTGTTGATCTCATTGCGTTGGATCATCAGATTTGTGATGGAATTTGGCTGGAACCGACCATCGGGCACACTCCAGGTCATGTGAGCGTTCGGCTCAGCTCCAAAGGCGAAGAGGCGATCATCACGGGAGACTTTATTCATCACCCGTGTCAGCTGGCGCGACCGGATTGGTGTGCGGCTGTCGACTACGACCCGTCCCAAAGCGAGGCGACACGGCGAGACGTTTTTGACCGGTATGCAGACACATCGATGCTGGTGATCGGGACGCATTTTGCGACACCGACAGCCGGTCACATCAAGCGAGATGGGGATGCGTATCGTCTCGATGTTTAGGGCAGGGGTGTCGGGCTTAATGTGTGGGGAATAGAATGAAGTTTGTTCGGATTGGGCTGATTGCCCTCGGTGTCTTAATCGTCTGTGCCGGTGCAGTTGTCGGCACGCTTATGCTGGTGCGTGATGATCTGAGCCCGTTTGAGGGATACATTCTTTCGACGGAAAGTGAAGCGGGCAAGGCTATTACCGTTCGCTATATGGGCAATACCAATCTTCTGATTAGCGATGGAACAACGTCCTTGATGACAGACGGTTGGTTCAGTCGTCCGTCAACAAGTGAGCTGCTCTTGGGTACCATCGGTCCCGATATGGATGCCATTTCCGCAGCGATGGCACGCGGGGAGGTCGGCACCCTGGCCGCCGTTATCCCTGTTCATAGTCATTACGATCACGCGATGGACTCCCCTGAAGTTGCCAGGCGAACCGGCGCGCTGCTTGTTGGATCTGAATCAACTGCCAATATCGGGCGGGGGTGGGGGTTACCCGAAGAACAGATCCGTGTTGTCGGGTCTGAGGAACCGATGCGGTTTGGTGACTTTACCGTTACCCTTATCAAGTCGCAGCATTTTCAGTTTCCCGATCCAGACATGGCCGCTGCCGCTCTTGAGGACCCACTCATTACAGCGCCGCTCATACCGCCTGTCAGTGCGCTTGACTATAAAATGGGTGGGGCATATTCCATCCATATTGCGCATCCGCTTGGCACGATGTTGCTTCAAGGCAGTGCTGGATATGTAACGGGCGCGCTGGATGAATACCGGGCTGACATCGTTATGTTGGGCGTTGGGGGCGTTGTCGCCCAGACTGCTCGATACCAGCAGGATTATTGGGAACAGATCGTCCGCGTCCTGCGGCCCGAAAAAGTATTCCCCGTCCATTGGGACAGTTTGACCGATCCGCTCTCTGACAAGCCGGTTATGCCCAACCTGCTTTGGTCGCGTGTGCTCGATTTTCAAGCCGAGGCTGGCGTGAATTATGCACTCAACCATGCGAAGCAGGACGGGATTGACGCAGCGCTCTTTCCTATGTGGGAAGAGGTTGTACTCTTTCAGGAATAGTTGTTGCTAGTGTAAGTCTGCCAGGAATTTATCGATGGCGACTGTGACTTCCGGTTCATTTAGGAAGGGGGCGTGGCCTCTGTCTTTTGCGGTGACGAGGGTCATATCAGGATGTTCAGCCCCCATACGTGCCGCTGTCGATGCAGACAAAAGATCTGAGTTCTCGCCACGCACAAGCAATAATGGAATGTGAGAGAGCGCGCCAAATTCCTTCCACATGGTGGGGATGTTGCCTCTGGTCAGTTTGGCTGCACGGCGCAGGCCGGTCCCAATTGCGGCGTCGTAATCAAGCGCCGGTTTGCCGTTTTCATCGCGAAACGTCATGCGCGCGAAGGCATGCCAGTTTTCGCCTGGCATATTAGGAAAGTGGCGTTCATTCATCTGCCGAATGGTGATGGCAGCTTGTTCCCAACTCGCAGGTGCCTCCATTTTTCCGGCATACCCCAGGATGCGGGTGATGCCTGTTGTGTCTACTTCCGGCCCAACGTCATTCATAATGACGCCTTTGATGGCGGTCGGGCGATGAAGCGCCATTGTCATCGCGACCAGACCGCCGCGAGACGTGCCTACGATAATCGCGTGGTTCACACCAGCTACGGCCATCAGGTCGAGCGTATCGCGCATTTCGTTGGTTGGGGTGTAGTCTGTCCAACTTCGTGCATATTCAGACTTTCCGCGTCCCCTGAAGTCAGGACAGAGGACACGACGATCACTTGAGAGATGCTCTGCAAGCTCGGCGAAGTCTTTTGAGTTTCGGGTAAGGCCCGGGAGACAGAGGATGGGCGTTTTAGACGAAGCGCGTGCCCCGTAGTCACGGGCGTAAAGCTTCAAGCCTTCCTGGGAATAGTAGTAGATGTCCCGATAATTCATGCGGTCTGATCCCTTGTCGCGTTGGCATATCATCGGAACTAAGGGCAGCGGCGGCAAGCTTCTTTTCGAGCCCTCTTTATTCGTCGGAGATCGGCAACATTGTGCCAGGTTCCTGGGTCGAGGGTGGCTGTCGTGTCGTTGTCGCGGGCGTGGCAAGCCCTGCTGGAGAGAAATCCGCCGGCGCGCGTGGGGCGTCGATCCCCGGTGGCGGTCTCAGAGTGACAGGCGCGGAACTGCGCGCGATAGGCTGAGGCTCCGGACCCGCCAGACGAGGGCGCTCTGGGGCATCTGGGATTGAGAGGACGGGCGCTGGTGCTGCGATTATCGGTGGTGTTGCAATGATGGGCGGTGCGCTGGCCGCTGGTGGGCGGTAGCTTGGATCATCTTCTTCCACAACAGGTTGCATAGCCCCTTCGCTGACGCTGGCGTCGGCAGGGGCATCAAGACGTGGAGAGACGGTTGGTTGCGCGATTGGTTCCATTATCGGCGAAGCCGGTGTTAGCGCTGCTTGCGGTGGCTCTGCGGGTGCCGGTGGTGGTGTTACCGCGGGTGCCGGGCGTCCAGGGTTGGGAATTGGAAGATCCCGTGCTGGCCGTGTGGTGCCAGCTGGCGGAAGCGCTGCAAGCGCAGGGGGGGCTGGTACTGCGACGGGGGGTGGCGCAACAGAAGGCGCGAGCGGTGCTATCTGTGTCTGTGGTTTTGGCCTTGTCCGCACATAGGGGGCCGAACCGTCATAGCGTGCAATGTCCTGCTCGATCCTCAAATCCGACGATTGTCCATTCAGCCGAGCGCGATAGACCTGCACATTTTCGATGACACGCTGGACATAGTTGCGGGTCTCGGTGAAGGGGATATTCTCCATCCAGTCAATCGGGTCAATAGCTGGATCACGCGGATCGCCATAGCGCTCTACCCACTGGGAGACGCGGTGGGCTCCCGCATTGTAGGCCGCGATTGTCATGATGTAGGAACCAGCAAAATCCCCAAGCAGGTCGCTGAGATGAGCCGACCCCAGTGTTGCGTTGTATCCTGGATCATCTGTCAGGCTTGCGCGCCGATAGGGGACGCCAATCTGCCGCGCGACGGCTCTGGCCGTTCGGGGCATGAGCTGCATAAGGCCGCGCGCGCCCGCATGGCTGACAGCGCTTGGATTAAATTCGCTCTCCTGGCGTGACAGTCCGTACACCAGAGCCCGTTCAACAGGTTTTCCGACCTGAGTGAAGGCTGGCAGCACAGCCGTGGGGTAGCTGCGGTCAGGCAGTGAAATGCCACGCCCTGCAGCTATTTTGGCCACACGAACCGACAGATTGGGCAATTGGCGGGCTACCATAAGGTCTGCCAGGGATGCCAGAGCGGCAGGGTCTGGGAGTGTGTTGGCGAGCTCAATAACGAAACTGCGGGCTAGCGATGTTTCGCCAGCCTCTGTGAGCAACTCAAAAGCCCGGACCATATCGGACGATGCAAGCGCACCGGTATGCGCCGCCGTCGGTTTTGGCGACGCAGGCAATTGCAGGAGCGCGCGACCGTTTGACGACAGCCGCGACGTGGCCAACTGCCCGTAGAAAGTCGTTGGGTAGCTGCTGGCCTGGGTGTAGTGGCCTCGGGCTTCGTCCGCGCGGCCACGGGCTTCGGCTGCCCGGCCCATCCAATAGGCACCGCGGGATTTGCTGATGGGCGTTGAGACACCACCTGCAAGTGTTTGGAAATGCACGAAAGCGCGGTCAGCGTCGTTCAGATATTGCAGGGCTATCCAGCCTGCGAGGAATTCGCCTTCCGCAAAGGCCACGCCTCTATCATGGTTGTGGCCGGTTGCAAGACCATAAGCTTCCTGGAAGTGACCTTCCGCAAGTGCTTTGCGCGCAAGAATTTTACGCTCTGTCCAGGCGCGGTCAGGTCGGGTCACGCTATGTGTGGCGGTTGGTGAGGTAAGAAGGAGCGGAATGGCTGTTTGTTCCCGCCCGCGCCGCCTGAGGTATCTTGCGTGATCAAAGAGAAGGCCTGCGTCTGCCTGCAGGCTAGCGGGCACGCGGGTGACAGCACTTTCTGCCCCATTGGACCGTGATGCCAGCTTCAAGCGGGCATCGCCGAGGGCACGGGCCTCCGCATTGACCAGCTGCAACATGCGCCTGCCGTCTGAAAAGCGTTGCTCCCAGATCAGACGATTGAGCCGATCTTCATGGGCCTGGGCCGGCAAATGTGTGCGGTATTTTTTGAGGATTTCTGCCTCGCGGCTCCGCGAAAACTGATGCTCGACCCAAGCGCGTTGGATCCAGGTTGCCCCTTCAACGGTTTGACCAGAGTTCAGAAGGGCCTCGCCCAGGCGAATTTTGCCTTCGCCGGTAAGGGGATCGCGGGTCGCAAACCAGGCGATGACGTCTGCATCACGCATGGGATAGTCGGTCAGCGCTTCTTCGGCGCGGCGAGACAGGCGGTCCTGGCGTGGCCAGTGAGGATAGGCCTCCTGGAAGGAGACAATTTCAGCGACTGTGGAGCCGTTATTTTCTTTCTGGAAACGGAGCCAGTTCAGAATGGCTTTTGCGGTTGGATCCGTGATCTGGCGGGCAAGAGTGCGGACTTCCATCCACTTGCCCTTTTCGCGCGCATCAAGCCCGTCCCAGAGCGCCCTCCCGTCTGCCTCGCTCAGGAGAAGGGAGGGAGGTGGTGGTTCTGGACGGTCTAGGGGGACAGGAACTGAGGCGAGCGCACTGGTGCCCAACATGAAGGCAGCTGCAAGCCCCAATGTTCCCGGCCTGGCTCCAGATCGGAGTTGGGCCCGGAGCTTGGCGAAGGCTGGACTCGACATGCGATACTTCACTCGATTAGGACCCCTCGGGCTGCTCAATGACACGTCTGGCTAAGACTTTCTGCGCCTCAAGCAATTTGCCTCAACAAAGATGGAAACTTGGTTTCCGAACTTGCCCTTTTTGTGGCGGACCGGCTTGAGGAATCGAAAAATGCGCCTTTATCTCAAAAAGCGTACAATTGTCGGCGATCACTTGCCAGTAACACTCTGATGGGACGGTCCACCTGGTTAATTCAGGTCGCTAACCGCCTCATTTTGTTGCGATTTGGCGAGTTTTGGCTGTATGGTCCGCGCCGTATTACCAAATGAGAATCTGATCTGCGAAAGCCGGATCGTTAATTTGTCCACTTAGGAGCTAGAGAGATGTTTAAAGGGTCCATTGTCGCGCTGATCACCCCGTTTAAGAACGGTGCGGTCGACAAAGACGCTTTTGCGCGCCTGGTGGAATGGCACATTGCTGAGGGTACCCACGGACTCGTTCCCTGCGGGACGACGGGTGAGTCGCCGACTTTAAGTGCGCAAGAGCATATGAGTGTCGTCGCACATTGCGTTGAGGTGACCGCAGGCCGCATTCCCGTGATTGCGGGCACTGGCTCGAACAACACAGCTGAAGCGCTTGAATTCACCCAACACGCCAAGGATGTTGGCGCTGACGGGGCATTGGTGGTGACGCCCTATTACAACAAGCCGACACAAGCCGGGCTTTATGCGCATTTCAAGGCTTTGAATGACGCCGTCGATATTCCGATCCTGATTTACAACATTCCACCGCGCAGTGTGGTTGATATGAGTGTTGCGACAATGACGGAGCTCTCAAAGCTCAAGAACATTATTGGTGTGAAGGATGCAACGGCTGACCTGTCGCGTGTCAGTCTCCAGCGCATGGCAATGGGGCCAGACTTCAATCAATTATCTGGTGAAGACCCAACAGCGCTTGGGTATATGGCGCATGGCGGTCACGGGTGTATCTCCGTCGCGGCCAATGTGGCGCCGAAGCTCTGCGCGCAATTCCAAAGTGCCTGCATGCAAGGGAACTTCGATGGCGCCCTCAAGCTGCAGGACAAGTTGATGCCGCTTCATACCGCACTCTTCCTGGAAGCAAGCCCGTCGCCTGCAAAATATGCGTTGGAGAAGTTAGGTATGTGCAGCAGTGAGGTTCGTCTGCCGCTCGTGCCGATTGAGCAGTCAACGCGTGACGCGATCGACGCAGCGCTTGAACATGCGGGGCTGCTTGGCAGTTAGGTTTCATGTCTTCTAAGAGCGGTGGCGCAAAAAAAAGAGCGGGTGAAGACGGCAGGAAGATTGTCGCCGACAACCGAAAGGCGCGGTACGACTACTCGATAGATGACGTCTTCGAGGCTGGTATTATGCTGCGCGGTACCGAGGTCAAAGCGCTGCGGGAGGGCAAGGCGAGCCTTGGGGAAGCCTATGCTGAGGTGAAGAATGGCGAAGCCTTTCTCGTCAACGCCTTTATCCCTGAATATTTGCAGGCAAACCGCTTCAACCACGAGCCCAGGCGTGTGCGCAAGCTACTGCTTCACGCACGAGAAATTGAAAAGATGGGAGCGTCAGTTCAACGCAAGGGAATGACGCTTGTACCTCTCAAAATCTATTTCAATGACCGTGGCAAAGTGAAAATTGAGCTTGGCCTGGCGCAGGGCAAGAGGCAAGCTGACAAGCGTCAAACAGAAAAAGACCGCAGCTGGCAACGCGACAAAGCCCGCCTGATGCGGGAAAAAGGCTGATCCGTTTAAAAAGTGGAGACGACATGAGTGACGACCCAAAATCCGGATTGCTCGGGCAGATCAAAGACAAACTCATCTCGTCCAAGGAAAAGACAGCTGAGCAAGGGCGTCACCTGACAGGTATGCCAGATGCTGAGAGGGCAGACCGCCTGCCGCCGGGACAACATCGTGTCGACAAATGGCCGGTGCTTGATCTAGGCATTCAGCCTGATGTGCCCAAAGAAAGCTGGGAGCTTACAATTGACGGCGCTGTTGAAAACCCGGTCACGTGGGACTGGTCAACGTTCATGGACCAGCCCCAAATTTCTCATGTATCCGACATCCATTGTGTGACGACATGGAGCCGCTATGACAATCGGTGGGACGGCGTTGCAGGTACTCACCTTTTGGACCTTGTGAAGCCTAAGGCGGACGCCAAGCATCTGATTTTTCACTCCTATGATGGCTACACCACGAATGTGCGGTTGGAAATGTTTCAAGATGCGGATGTGTTGCTGGCGCACTCGTGGGAAGGAGCGCCGCTGACACGGGAACATGGTGCGCCGGTTCGGGTAATTATTCCTAAATGGTATTTCTGGAAAAGCGCCAAGTGGATCAAGCGGATTGAGTTTT
The DNA here is from genome assembly GCA_021775935.1 of Alphaproteobacteria bacterium. Lineage (GTDB taxonomy): Bacteria > Pseudomonadota > Alphaproteobacteria > Parvibaculales > Parvibaculaceae > Mf105b01. The sequence continues at coordinate 1,702 of JAJFGY010000195.1, read as the reverse complement.
CGGCGATTGATCAGCCAGGCTTCTGGGAAGTGCGGGGCTACAACAATGACGGCGATCCCTGGAAAGAGGATCGCTACTCAATGTAATCCATATTGAGTGTTTGTTCGGGGGGAACATGAATTTTCGAAACTGGGCTGCTCTGTGCGGCTTTGTGTGTGCTTGGGGCACGCTTGTTGCGCTTCCAGCTTCGGCCCGTGAGGGAAAACCCAACATCGTTATCATCCTGGCAGATGACCTGGGCTATGGCGATATAGGGGCGTTTGGTGCCAGCGATATCGCAACACCCCATATTGATAGTCTTGCGATGCGCGGCATTCGCTTCACCGATTTTTATGCCGGGCACAATGTATGCAGTCCGTCGCGCGCGGCGCTTCTTACTGGTCGACACTCCAAACGCATGGGGATCTCTCACGTCTTTCAAGCGGACTCGCCCGATGGCATGCCTCTGGAAGAGACCACCATTGCAGAAATGCTGAAAGAAGAAGGGTATGCGACAGGTCTTGTCGGCAAATGGCATTTAGGATCGCAGGACCGTTACATGCCCTGGAACCAGGGGTTTGATAGTTTCCAAGGTGTGCCCTACAGCAATGATATGGGCAACTTCTTCTGGTACGACGAGCAGGATGTCATTTATGAGCCCATCGATCAGGCGTATCTGACGCAACGCTATACGCAGAAGGCAGTCGATTTTATTGGTGCCAACAAGGAAGACCCTTTCTTCCTCTATGTCGCCCACAGCATGCCTCATGTACCGATCTACGCCTCGCCTGACTTCCTCGGGTCGAGCGAGCGCGGGCTGTATGGCGACGTTGTGCAGGAACTGGATTGGAGTGTCGGCGAAGTTGTTGCGGCGCTTGAAGATGCGGGCATTCTTGAAAACACGCTTATTCTCTTCACCAGCGACAATGGCCCCTGGTTACCTATGGGGAGCCACGGCGGCGCAACCGGTGGGTTGCGGGATGGCAAAGGCACAACGTTTGACGGGGGGCACAAGGTTCCGACGGTTGCCTACCTGGGTGGTGGCGTTTCAGGTGTCACAGTGACCGAACCGATTTCCATGCTCGATCTGTTGCCGACAATCGCAGCCCTCTCCGGCGCCGCCGTGCCAGATGACCGGCCTATTGATGGACGCGATGTTTCTGGAGTTTTCACGGGTGACGGGGGTGGTGCACCCATTCCGTATTTCTATTACGAAGCTTTCAACAGCCAAATTGATGCTGTGCGGTTGGGTAAGTGGAAACTGAAGCGGGAGAAAAGCTTCTGGATCCCCGACCTGATCATCTCGACCATCTTGCGATGGGGTGAATTCAATCACGGTGAGTTTCTGTTCAACCTGGAGAGTGATCCCGGCGAGGCTAACAATCTGATTGATGAAAACCCACAAGTCGCTGAGCGTTTGCATGCACTTATGGTGGAGGCAGATGCTATCGGCGCTGAGTACCGGATGCGTGTGATGACCGGAACGGGGGCTGACCGGGCAGGGTATGAACGTCTGTTGATCAGTTTGGCGGTTGTCGGGTTTGTGCTGCTCGCACTGGTGCTTGGTCTTCTCTATGGGCTATGGCGTGGTGCGAAGGCGACAGTAAGTCGCTTTCGCACTTGAGTTGGACGCTGGATGATGCTTACGGCTCGGCGATGTTGAACCAGAAGTCAAAGACATCGAGCAGATCAATCAATTCGGTGAGTGCGTCGGGTCTACCGG
>JAJFGY010000194.1 GCA_021775935.1 Alphaproteobacteria bacterium | reverse complement strand
TTCTTCAACCGTGTAGTTGCGCTCGACGTCGTCGAAGCGACCGGCAGGGGCGCTAGGGATAATATCGTAGAACGTTTTGCTCATAGCATTGTCCTTTGGTTAGAGGTGACACTCAGTCGAGCTATCGGTTGAGTGGTAGTGAGATCAGTTCCCGCTTTTGACGAGAAGTTCATAGGCCGGCAGGGTGAGGAATTCCTCGCACTCCCGGGATGTTGCCATTTCGGCGAACATAGAGATCGCCTCGTCAAAATGGCCGGATGTCCAACGCTCTTCTCCGAGCGTTTCTTCAAGTTTCTTCATTTCATCGTCGAGTAGGGTCCCAAAGAGCTCTTTCGTGACCTTCTGTCCGTCGCTGAGATCAACTTCGTGATAGAGCCACTGCCAGATTTGTGTCCGGCTGATTTCAGCTGTGGCTGCATCTTCCATGAGATTGTAGAGCGGTACAGCACCCCGGCCGCCAAGCCAGGCTTCGATGTACTGCACACCAACACGGCAGCAATCACGCAAACCTTCTTCGGTGCGCTCGCCCTTATGCGGCTCAATCATCTGCTTTTGAGCGACATTCACGTCCTGGCGTTGGCGTGCAAGCTGGTTGGTTTCTGGCAGTTTGCTAAAGATTTCGCTCACCACGTCGACCATGCCTGGATGCGCAATCCAAGTGCCGTCATGGCCATTGTTGGCTTCGCGCTCTTTGTCTGCGCGGATCTTGGCAAAGGCCGCCTCATTGGCCGCATCATCACCCTTCACAGGGATCTGGGCTGCCATGCCGCCCATTGCAAACGCACCGCGCCGGTGACAGGTCTTGATGAGCAGGAGTGAGTAAGCTGACAGAAAGGCATCGCCCATCCCCACTTGCGACCGGTCCGGCAGAATGTAGTTCGGGTTTTTGCCCAGGCGCTTGATGTAGCTGAAGATGTAATCCCAACGACCACAGTTCAGACCGACAATGTGGTCACGCATTTCATAAAGGATCTCATCCATCTCGAACGCTGCGGGCAGCGTTTCAATGAGGATCGTGCAACGCGCCGTGCCTACTGGAAGACCCAGGGCTTTTTCAGCGTGGGTGAAGACATCATTCCAAAGACGGGCTTCCAGATGGCTTTCCATCTTCGGAAGATAGAAGTAGGGGCCCGTGCCATTGGCTTTGAGGTTCCCATGGCTGTGGAAAAGATACATACCAAAGTCGAACATGCCGCCAGACATGTTCTGACCGTCAATTTTCAGGTGGGCTTCTTCCAGGTGCCAGCCGCGCGGACGGACGATGAGAGTTGCCCGCTCACCATTTGGCAGCGCATCATAGGTCTTGCCATTATTCTCATCGGTGAAGCCGATTGTGCCTGCCCAAAGGTCCATGAGGTTAAGCTGGCCGCCAATCATATTGTCCCAGGTCGGGGAGGCAGCGTCCTCAAAGTCGGTCATGTAGGAATTGGCGCCAGAATTCAGCGCATTGATGACCATCTTTCGATTGTCGACGGGGCCGGTAATTTCGATCCGGCGGTCCAATAGATCTTTTGGAATAGGGGAGATCTTCCAGTCGCCATCGCGTACCGATTGGGTCTCTGGCAAGAAGTCTGGCAGTTCACCGGCATCGAAGCGTTTTTGACGTTCCGCGCGGGCTTCCAGCAGCGCGCGGCGGCGGCCGCCAAAGTTCCGTTCCAGGTCTGCGACGAAGGCCAATGCCTCATCGGTCAGAACGCGCTCATATCCTGGTTTCATCGTGCCGATGATCTCGACACCCTCAACGCTGGACTTCACTTGAGCCTGGCTCATGATCTCAAACCTCCGCTGTCACTGGATTGCTCCTGATCATAGCGCCAGGATGTGTTGAGCGGGGTCATACAACTCGTACAAATGAATGTCCAATGATTCATAAGTCATTGAAAATATTAAAGTAAAAATCTTTACACGATTCCTGTGGGATTCTGTAGTAAATGTAAATCTTGTAAAGTTTGGTGACGAGAAAGCGCGAAAAATGGCGTATGAGAGACAAGATAAGAAGGTCTTTGCGGGCCCCCGGGTGCGCAGGCTCAGACGCGACAAGGGGCTCACCCAGGCCCGTATGGCTGAGGAGCTCTCAATCTCCGCAAGCTATCTGAACCTGATTGAGCGCAATCAGCGCCCGGTTTCCGCGCAAATCCTGCTCCGAATGGCCGATGTCTTTGATGTGGATCTGAGATCCTTGGGGGGCGATGAGGAGGCGCGCGCCCTCTCTGCGTTGAAGGAGGTCTTCTCAGATCCGATTATGCGGGACACCGGGCTCTCAGATCAGGACCTGAAGGACGTCGCAGATGCAACACCGGCCATCGCCGATGCCGTGGCGACCCTTTATCGGTCCTATCAGGAAGCCGTCGAGGCGAGTTCAATGTTGGCAGAGCGCCTCGCAGATCGGGATGAGGACACCACGTCTCAAGGCACAGGCCAACCCATTGAGGAGGTCCGGGACTTCATCAACGCCCACACCAATCACTTTCCCGAGCTCGACGAGGCTGCAGAAGACCTCTACCAGAGCGCCCAGCTTTCAGCTGATGAACCCTATGTGGCCCTCAGGGACTATCTGCGCGACACCCATGGGGTCAGCACGCGTGTGGTGCCGTCAGATTTTATGTCCGGCGAATTGCGCCGCTATGACCGCCACCGGCAAACCATGTTTCTCTCCGAGCTGCTGGACCAGCCAGGCCGCTCCTTTCAGTTGGCCTATCAGGTGGGGTTTCTGGAGCAGGCAAAAACGCTGGAGCAGATCGTTGAGCAATCAGGATTGAATGATGATGAAGCCCGCCGTCTTCTGCGCATTGCACTGGCCAACTATTTCGCCGCAGCGCTCCTCATGCCCTACGACGCTTTTTTCCGGACTGCGCAAGAGACGAAATATGACATCCGTCTGTTAGGCCGTCGCTTCGGCACAAGTTTTGAGCAGGTCTGCCATCGGTTGACAACATTGCAGCGCGCCGGGGCGAGGGGCATTCCCTTCTTCCTCATCCGGGTCGACAATGCGGGCAATGTCTCAAAACGATTTTCTGCGGCAGGCTTTCACTTCGCGCGTTTCGGCGGTACGTGCCCGAGATGGAACGTACATGACGCCTTTCGGGTGCCAGGCGAAGTTTATACCCAGGTGGTCGCCATGGATGATGGGACACGCTATTTCTCGATAGCCAGAACGGTGAGCCGTGCGGGGTCAGGCATAGGCGTGCCCGGCGACCAATATGTTGTGGGGCTCGGATGTGATATTTCCCATGCGCGCGATTTCGCCTATTCACTGGGGCATGACTTGGACAATGAAGAAGCAGCAACACCCATTGGCGTCAATTGTCGCTTGTGCGAACGTCTTGATTGTTCACAGCGCGCCTTTCCGCCGCTTAAGCGCAAGCTCCATGTGGAAGAGCATGTGCGCGGGGTCTCTGCTTTTGGCGCACCGTCCGATGGTGCGGGCTAACGCGTGATGTCTCGTTCTCTCAAAGAGTGGCTGATTGTTTTGGGCATAGCTTTGCTGGTCCATGTGGGGGCGGCGGCAATTTGGTGGTGGACGCCAACCATTGATTTTCCAGACCCTGGTGCGAGCTCGATGAAACTCGCCTTGGCACCAGGTGACATATCAAGGGATGACCGGACAGAGACAGTGCCTGTCGATCAAGACGACCCTGTCCCCCCCGAACCAGACCCGGTCGTTGAGCCGATTGTCGAACCGGTAAAGCCGATCCCAGCACGACAAACCCTTCCTGTGCCGGTTGCGGAGCCCGTTCCTACTGTCGAACGCGCAGCGCCCGCTGAGCAGGCACCGGCATCGACCGAGCACGCGAATTCGTCGATCCAGAGTGTAGAGACGGGTCGGGCAAATGCCGAGACTGGCGTGGCCGATGCCGCACTCGAGGCTGACTACATTGCCCGACTTGCAAGCTTGCTTGCCAGACACAAGCAATATCCGCGCTCCGCCCGTCGAAGAAATTTGGAAGGTGTGGCGCAACTTACGTTCACCCTGAACGCCGACGGTAAGGTATTGAAATCCAGCGTCACAGGCTCAAGCGGCTATCAGGTTCTTGATCGCGAAGTGGTCAAGATGCTTGAACGCGCGGAGCCCTTGCCCAGATTTCCAGCAGGGCTCAATCGAACGACCATGGAGGTCATTATTCCCATTCGGTTTGAGCTTGAGCGGGGCTAACCGGTCATTTCTTCGTGCGTGGGCCCGCGACGAAAGATTAGGCCCCGCAGTGTGCACCAACTGACAAATCCAATAATCAGCGTTGCGAGCACGAGAAGCCCTATCGCAAGCACACCGGCTCCAAGGTCAGGTTCAGCTGCAAGTGTATATCTTTTGAGGGCGGTCCCCGCGAGTGCCGCTGAGGGGAAGGTGAAGGCCCACCAGGACATTTGAAAAGTCAGTGACAAAAACTGCTTCGCCATGGTTGCGATCAACAGGGCGATGAACAGGCCCGCAAAAAAGAACAGATCCGCGATAGGCGTGAAGGCAGCCATCAGAACGACAGTTGCTGAGGCAGCCAGGGCTGGTGGGGCAATCAAGATAAATAGCGTCGGCAAAAACTGCTTGGGCAATTGCCCATGAAAAAGGATGCGGTTCAACACGACAGGTAGGAGCGCCAACCAGAAAAGCAGAGCGACGGCAAAACAGAACAGGGCAATTGTCGAAGATCCAGTAGCGGGCATTGTGGCGGGCACCACAAAAAGACCTGCGATGGGCACGAACATTGAGGGATTGCTGCGCGTAATCTCGACATTGTGGACGATCCAGATGCGCAAAACAGATATCGCCAGCGCAATATGAGCCAGTGCCGCGAACGTCCACAATGGTGTGCTCACAGGTAAGCCCAAACGGTCGAACCAGGATGACAGCAAAAGCAGCGAGATGGTGAAGCCAGGGAAAAAGTTTGCAAGATTAATGTCGCAAAAATCTTCAATCGTGACTGCGCGATGAAAGACAAACTTTGCAGCATACAGCAGTGTCACCAAGGCAACGGTAAAACAGGTTATCAGAAACAAGGTATGGGCAATGTCCGCCGCGATTGGGTGCATCTCCGCCAGGTTCAGCCAAGCAGAAGCCAGACCACCAAGGCCCATGCCAACACCAAAATAGGCGGGGGAGAATGTTTTGAGTTTCTCTAACATGGGCGCCACTCTAGTCGACCTGTTCAGAACTGCCATTCACTTTTGTACAAGCGGCCCATTCACTTTCGCGTAAGCAGCAGTCTCACATGGTGAACAGAGTGTAAACAAGGCGCTACCCGTTCGGACTAAACAGCTTGTTAGCGAATTGCCCGTACCTTCGATTGCAGGGTTCCGCATTTTTCGACGGGACCAGGGCAGTCGCAGGGCGAGATTGTTTATGGGCAACGCTAAAAGAAAATTCAGAATTGAAACCGTGAACATTCACACACGGGACCAGATCGATGCGGGTATAGATCCCGCGTTTGAAATGGGGTCACATGTTCCTGATAGCGTTGCTGCAGAGCGACATCGGGAAGTCATGGATGCCATTGGGCAGTTGGGGCAGTCTACGGGCATAGCACCGGTTGACAGCCTGGCCATGCCTGAAATGGCACCCGCTGAGACCCCCGATGGACTTCTTGATAAGTATAAAGAGGAAATCAAAGAAGCCGCGAAGCTCAAGACCGAACTGGATTTGATGCAGGCCGCCATCCTTAAGACAAAAAGCGAGATCGTCGCGCTTCGCTATGAAGGCGCATCTACAGAACGGATCAGAACCGTAACGGATGAGCTGGATGAGGTTGTTGCAGGAACAGAAGCGGCAACCGAGGGCATTCTAGGGGCAGTTGAAATTATTGACAGCAATGCGTCTGTTCTCGCCACAACTCTCGGTGGCGTTGAGGCAGCGCAGGCTCTTGAGATCCAGGAGCAGGTCATAGCGATCTTTGAAGCTTGTAACTTCCAGGACATTACTGGCCAGCGGATCAATAAGGTGGTTGGTGCGCTGCGTTACATTGAAGAACGCATTGAAAGCATGCAAACCATCTGGGGCGAGTCTTCATTCGACGGTGTCGAAGCGGCGGCTGATGGCCGTGAAGGCAATGACGTGCCTGAAGGCCGTGCACTGGCAAGCGGACCGTCTATGCCTGAGGCAGATGACAGAGCGAGCCAGGCGGATATTGACGCACTGTTTGACTGAGGTCTGTTTAACGCACAAGTCGTGCGACAGGCAGCATGAGTTGCACAGTCGGGTGATCCGTCGTTCCAGACTCAACAGCTAGAGTGCCGCCATGAAGTTCCACAACTTTCCGGGTGAGGGAAAGCGCGAGCCCCATGTCTCTTGGCCGGCGACCGCCTACAGCGCTGACGCACGGAACTTCAACGAGCGCGCAGGCATCCTGCACACCTTCATCCTAGGGCACGGTCATCTCTGTCCCGTCGGCCGGGTTGATAATGGCAGTGATGGCCAGCGATTGATGATCATAGGTGACAGCCAGTTCGATATGCGACCCTGGTCCCGTGGTATGCAGCAATTCCGAGATGAGCCGATAGACGCCCTGGCGCAGCCGTTTGGCGTCCCCACGAAAACCAGGAAGCTCCGGGCAGGGTCTTGCAGATAGCTGGACCCCGGCTTCTGCTGCAGTCCGGCTTTGTGCGGTAACGACTGTTTCTATCAAAGCGTCCAGACTGCAGATGTCATTGCTCAGGTGGGTGTCCTCGGCTTCAGACTCGGCAATGCTCAACAAATCTTCGATCATATCGAGCAGCATCGTACCGGACTGGTGGATATCACGCGCATATTCACGGTAACGCTCAGCAAGCGGCCCGAACTGCGCGTCCTTCATGATCTCAGAGAAGCCGATAATGTGGGTAAGGGGAGTTCGAAGGTCGTGATTGACGTTGGAGAAAAAGCTGTTTGTGCGGCGCTGCGAGGTTAGTCCCTGTTTTTCAGCGTCCCGCATGGTTTGCTCAAGACGTTTGCGGACAGTTGTATCGGTAAAGGCCGCGACACGTGCAGGCTGTCCGCCCCATTCAGTCTCTACAATTCGCAAGTCCGCTGTCCGCTCTTCGCCTCCGGGTTGAGTGAACCGAATGTCTCGCTCGCCAGGTGTCGTCGGAATATCCAGACGTTCACCTGCGAGGGATTACAACGAAAGCCCAAGCAACTCCGCCGCAGCGAAGTTTTCAAATGCAAACATGACAACAAA